>NC_009952.1:3155667-3472625 GCF_000018145.1 Dinoroseobacter shibae DFL 12 = DSM 16493 | reverse complement strand
GCCGGGCCGCCAGCGTGGCTGACGGGGCGGAGACGATCCGCCGGGATGGGCGGTCGGCCTGTTTCGAGGATTGAAGCCGCCCCGCACCCAAGGCACAAAGGACCAAACAGGATCGAGCCCGCCCATGAATCGCCTCTATCACGTTCCGTTGTCCCCGTTCTGCCGCAAGGTGCGGCTGGTTCTGGCCGAGAAGAAGATCGAAGTGGAGCTGGTCGACGAGAAATACTGGGAACCGTCGGCGGATTTCCTGCGTCGCAACCCGGCGGGCAAGGTGCCGGTTCTCAAGATGGGTGGCACCCATCTGACCGAGAGCCACGCGATCGTCGAGTACCTTGAAGAGCTGCACCCGACCCCGGCGCTCCTGCCCGGCACGCCGCAGGACCGGTTCGAGGCGCGGCGGCTGGTGATGTGGTTCGACGACAAGTTCCACAACGAGGTGACGAAGAACCTGCTCTATGAGCGGGTGAACAAGAAGATCATGGGCCAGGGCTACCCCGAAAGCCGGGCGATCAAGACCGGGGCGCAGAAGATCAAGTACCATATCGACTACATGGGTTGGCTGCTGGAGCAGCGGCGCTGGCTGGCGGGCGATGCGATGACCATCGCGGATTTCACGGCGGCGGCGCATTTCTCGTGCCTCGATTACATCCGGGATATCGACTGGAACCGGAACGCGGCGGTGAAGGACTGGTATGCCAAGATCAAGTCGCGCCCGGCCTTCCGGTCGATCCTCGCCGACCAGATCCCCGGCTTCATCCAGCCGCCCCATTACGCGGACCTGGATTTTTGAATGAGGGCCTCGCGTCGAACCTGAAGGCCGAGGCGGCACGGCTGGGATTTGTCGGGGCCGGGATCTGTGCGCCGGATGCGATCCCCGAGGCGGCTGGGCGGTTGGCGGCCTTCGTCGAGGCCGGACGCCATGGGCAGATGGGTTGGATGGCCGAGCGGATGCATTGGCGCGGCGATCCCGCGAGCCTCTGGCCCGAGGCGCGGTCGGTGGTGATGCTGGCCGAGAGCTACGCGCCGGACAGCGACCCGCTGGCGGATCTGGCGGCGCGGGATCGGGGGCTGATCAGCGTCTATGCCCGGCACCGGGATTACCACGATGTTCTGAAGAAGAAGCTCAAGGCGCTGGGCCGGTGGCTTCTGGCCGAGGCGGGGGGCGAGATCAAGGTGTTCGTGGACACCGCCCCGGTGATGGAAAAGCCCCTGGCGCAGGCGGCGGGGTTGGGTTGGCAGGGCAAGCATACGAACCTTCTGGGGCGCGGGTTCGGGAACTGGGTGTTCCTGGGGGCGCTGTTTACCACGGTCGATCTGCCGAAGGACGCCGCCGAAGTTGACCATTGCGGGTCGTGCCGGGCGTGCCTGGACATCTGCCCGACGGACGCCTTTCCGGCCCCCTATCAACTCGATGCGCGGCGCTGCATTTCCTACCTGACGATCGAGCACAAGGGGCCGGTGGACGAGGCGCTGCGCCCGGGGTTGGGCAACCGGATCTATGGCTGCGACGATTGCCTCGCGGTCTGTCCCTGGAACAAGTTCGCGGCTGAGGCGCGGGAGGCGAAGTATCACGCCCGCGATGACCTGACCCTGCCTGCGCTTGCGGAGTTGGCCGCGCTGGACGACGCGGGGTTCCGCGCGCGGTTCTCAGGCTCGCCGATCAAGCGGATCGGGCGGGACCGGTTCGTGCGCAATGTCTGCTACGCCATCGGCAATTCCGCCACGCCTGCCCTGCGCCCGGCGGTGCAGGCGCTCTGCGACGACCCGGACCCCGCCGTCGCGGATGCGGCGCGCTGGGCGGTGGCGCGGCTGGGCGGCTAGGTCCGGGCCAGCGAGGTGCCCAACAGACCGCAGGCGATGCCCGGGCCTTCATCGCGATCATGGCGACGGTATCAGAGACCGGCAGGGGCAAGGGCGAGAAAGGGCACAAGGGGCATGGGTCGATCAATCCAAAGATGCTGAAATCAATGGGAAACCTGAGCATGTTTGCGGCGTTCGGCCTGCGCACCGCCCGCGCGGGCATGGCCCGCCCGAACAGCTCAAGGCGGAAACCCTATGGATTTGGCGATTCGCGTGTTAGATTGCGTGTCCGATCATGGAAGGAGGACTTCATGAAGCATATCGTGGATACCCAACGCGCCGCCGAGGCGCCCATGCGTGCGGTGCGCTACCTGGCGCAGGAGCGCCGCCTGGGCCGGCACCCCAATACCCTGGCCCTGCACCAGCGCACGCGGCCGGTCAAAGGGACCTTCGTGCAGAAATATCTCCGGATCGACCGGGGGATCGAGGTCTGATCCCTGACGCGGCCTGATCTAGGCAAGCATGGGAAAATCGGATACCGCGCTGGGCATGTCACCGGTGCGCGGTATCCTTTTGAAACTTGGCGCCGTCACGGCGTTCATGGTGATGGCCTCCCTGGTGAAGGCCACGTCCGAAACCGTCCCGCCCGGTCAGGCGGTGTTTTTCCGCTCTTTCTTCGCCTTTCCCATCCTGTTCGGGTGGCTGGCCCTGCGCGGCCAGTTGCGCACCGGGCTGAAGGCGCATCGGCCGGTTTCCCATGTCTGGCGCGGGCTGGTCGGCACCAGCGCCATGGCGTTCGGGTTTGCGGGTCTGGGGCTTCTGCCCTTGCCCGAGGCCACGGCGCTTCGCTTTGCCCAGCCGATCTTCGTGGTGGTTCTGGCAGCCCTGATGCTGGGGGAGCGGATCCGGCTTTTTCGCACCACCGCGGTGCTGGTGGGGCTGGCCGGGGTGATCGTGGTGCTGTCGCCGCGGCTCGGCGGGTTTGCAGATCTCAGCGCGGATCGCGCGGCCCTCGGCGCGCTCTTTTGCCTGCTGTCGGCGGGGCTGGCGGCGCTGGCCCATGTGTTCATCCGCAAGATGGTCGCCACCGAAAGCACGAGTGCGATCGTCTTCTGGTTCACGATCACCTCCACCGTGATGTCGTTGCTGACCCTGCCCTTCGGCTGGGTCTGGCCCAGTGTCGAGGTCGCGGCGCTTCTGGTCATGGCGGGGCTGTGCGGTGGGACGGGGCAGATCCTGCTGACCTCGGCCTATCGGTTCGCGCCCGCCTCGGTGGTCGCGCCCTTCGACTATGCCTCGATGCTGCTGGCGCTGCTGATCGGGTATTTCATCTTCAGCGAGGTGCCCACGGTGCCGATGCTCGCGGGCGCGGCGATCGTCATGGCCTCCGGCGGGGCGATCATCTGGCGGGAGCGGCAACTGGCGCTCGCCCGGGGCGCGGCGCGGCCGGTCCGGCCGGAATAGGGATCACTCGTTTGGCGTGCGGAAGGTCAGCGACGCCCAGAGCGTGTACCAGACCGGATCGCCCTCGGCCGCGGGCTCCAGCGGTTCCAGGATCACCGAATCCACCAGGTATTCCGTCCCCGCCATCATGGGCAGCACCGCCACCCCGGCCCCGTCCGTGCGGTGCAGGGAGGTGGAGACGGTGCCATCCGCGCCCCGGGCGAAAAGCGTTACCTGCACGTCGCTGCGCGGGGCCCCGAAATGCAGTACCCGCACGGGCAAACCGCCCGACAGGTCGTCCGTGTAAGGGTTCGCCAGCGCCACGATCTCGGTATCGAGCCCGATGGGCCGATCCGCGCCCGCCCCGTCGCCCACGGCCACGAGCGCCTTGCCATAGCGGCGATAGACCTCGCTAAAGCCGTGCTCGGGCAGGCCGCGGTCGCGGTGCATGTCCTGCGCCCAGGCGAAATCCTTCTGGCTGGTGAAGGCCTCGAACTTCTCCCAGCTGGGGTACTTGAGGAAGGTGTCGGCGGTTTCATGGACCACGATGGCCAGACCCGGCGTCTCCACCACCCGTTGCAGCGCCGGGCGGTCGCCGATTCGTGCTTGCGGGTCGAGGCGGGTGTCGCCCTGCAGGATCTCGAACCGGGCGGTGCGGGTCGGGATGTAGGGAAAGCCCGCGCCTTTGAGCTTTTCACCCACGCGCAACTCGGCGATGATTTCGCCGCCCGGGGCCACCTGATACGTCTGGGGCGAGATCCAGAACTCATGGGCCTGCGCCTGCGATGTGAGCGACAGAACGAGTGTCAGAGGGGCAAGAGCACGCATGGAACGGAACCTTCGGGGCTGGGTGCGGCTCAGGGTGGCCTGCTGGATGCTGGTGTCAATGGCGCTGCTCCGGGCCGCGCAGGCCGGGGCCCATGAAATCCGCCCGGCGGTCGCCGATGTGATCATCGGGCCGGACCGGGCCGAGGTGGTGGTGCAACTGACCGCCGAGGCGCTGGTGGCCGGGATCGACGTCACGGGGATCGAGGATACCGACGAGGCCCCAGAGGCCGAGGTCTATGACGCCCTGCGCGCCCTGCCGCCGGACGAGATGGCCGCGGCCCTGCGCGCGGCCTGGCCCGAGGTCGCCCGCGGTTTTATCGCCGAGGTGGACGGCGCGCGGCTCGATTGGGTGCTGCGCCAGGTGCGGATCGCCGACGAGCCGGAGCTGGAGCTGCCTCGCGACACCCAGATCACCGCCGAGATCGCCCTGCCGCCGGGGGAGGCGCCCGTGGTGCTGGGCTGGGTGGCGGCGAACGGGCCGCTGGTGGTGCGCCAGAACACCGAGGACGGCGGGGAGGGGTATTCGGGGTACCTCACCGATGGGGCGTTGAGCGCGCCCTTGCCCCGGACCGGCACCGCGACGCAGTCCATCGGCGCGGCCTTCGTTGATTATATCGGGATCGGGTTTGCCCATATCGTGCCCAAGGGGCTGGACCATATCCTGTTCGTGCTGGGCCTGTTCTTCTTCAGCCTGGCGCTGAAGCCGCTGGTGTTCCAGGTCACGGCCTTCACGCTGGCCCATACCGTGACGCTGGCGTTGGCGACGCTGGGGCTTGTTTCGGTGCCGCCCGCCATCGTCGAGCCGCTGATCGCGCTTTCGATCGTCTACATCGCGGTGGAGAACATCCTCGGCGGTGCCATCGGCTGGCGGCGCACGGCGGTGGTGTTCGGGTTCGGGCTGCTGCACGGGCTGGGCTTTGCCAGCGTGCTGGGCGAGATCGGGCTTGATCCGGCACGGTTCCTGACCGGGCTGATCGGGTTCAATATCGGGGTGGAACTGGGACAGCTCGCCGTGCTGGCGGCGGCCTTCGTGTTGCTGGGCCTGCCGTTCGGGCGGATGGACTGGTACCGGCCCGCGGTGGCTGTCCCGGCCTCGGTCGGTATCGCCCTGGTCGGGGCCTGGTGGGCGGTGGAGCGGGTGTTTCTCTAGCCCTGCTTGGCGCGCCAGGCGGCCAGCAGCGCGGTGACCGGGATGCCGTCGATGGTCATGCCGGTCACATCCGCGTTGCGGATCGCGGCATTGCGCAGGGAGACGTCCTCCAGCTCCAGCCGGTCGAGATTGCCGTCGCGGATGAGGCTGCCGGCCAGGGTGACATCCTCGAACCGGCAATCGGCGAGATTGGCGCTCTCGAACACGCTGTTTTCCAGGGTGACGTCGGTGAAGCTGCTCCCGATCAGGCGGGCGTCGCGGAGGGTCAGGGGGCCGTCGCGCCGTGTGTTTTCTGGCTCGGACATGGGGGCGATCCTCAGAAGAACGTGGTGCGGAGAAGGGGCAGGACGGCGGCGGCCAGCACGCCGACCAGCGCGCCCACCACCAGCCGCGCCGCGCGTCCGCCGAGGCGCGGGGCAAAGAGGCTGAGAACCGCACAGACAAGGGCGTAAAAGGCAAGGCTGACAGGGTCCATGCCGGTATCCTTGCACAGGCAGGGGGCGCCGCGCAGTGTGACACGTCGTTCTGATGGACGGTTTTCGCCCCGCGCCCGTGCCCGGGCGCAGGCATCGGGGCAGGCGCGGGCGGTCAGGCCCGCACGAGTTGCTCGTAGCTTTCCGCGATGTCGCGGGTCAGGGCGCCGACCTCGAAGTTGTAGGTGCCGATCTGGCCGACGGGGGTAACCTCGGCGGCGGTGCCGGTCAGCCAGCACTGCTCGAACCCTTCGAGTTCCTCGGGCATGATGTGGCGCTCGTGCACCTTCACCTGCTTGTCGCGCAGCATCCCGATCACTGTCTGCCGGGTGATCCCATTGAGGAAGCAATCGGGGTCGGGCGTGTGCACCTCGCCGTCCTTGACGAAGAAGATGTTGGCCCCGGTCGCCTCGGCCACGTAGCCGCGGTAATCCATGAACAGAGCGTCCGAGCAGCCCTTGGCCTCGGCGGCGTGCTTGGACGTGGTGCAGATCATGTAGAGCCCCGCGGCCTTGGCGTGGACCGGGATGGTCTCGGGTGAGGGGCGCTTCCACTTGGCGATGTCGAGCTTGGCGCCGCGCGTCTTGGCGTCGCCGTAATAGCTGCCCCATTCCCAGCAGGCGATGGCCAGATGGACGGGATTGCGGGCGGATGCGACACCCATGTCGGGCCCCGCCCCGCGCCAGGCCACCGCGCGGACATAGGCATCCGACAGCCCGTTGACCTTCATCACCTCGTATTTTGCGGCCTCGATCTCGTCCACGGTGAAGGGGATCTCGATATCCAGCTCGCCCGCCGAGAAATGCAGCCGCTCGGAATGGCGGCGGCTCTCGAAGATCTTGCCGTTATAGGCGCGCTCGCCCTCGAACACCGAGGAGGCATAGTGCATGGCATGGGTCAGGATATGGACATTGGCGGCGCGCCAATCCACCAGCTTGCCATCCATCCAGATCGTTCCGTCGCGGTCGTCATAGGCCCCAACCATGGTCTTTCCCCCTCATATCCCCACAGGGATTTACAAAAGTTGCGCACATAGGTCCGGTTCGGTCCAAATATTGCGCTAAAGCTGCGATTCGATAGCAATCGGCTCTTGGAAAGTCAACAAGGCTGACATAAAATGCCTGCAACATCGAAAAGAGGCCGACATGAACGAGATCGCCAGCCGCGCCGCCCAGGGTGAGAACCTGCTGTTTTTGACCGACGAACAGCTGCGCAAGGGGATCGAGGCGATGTTCTTTGCCTATCGCGGCTTCACCGCAGATCCCGACCGGATCCTGGCGCAATACGGCTATGGCCGGGCGCATCACCGGGCGGTGCATTTCATCAACCGCGCGCCGGGGACGACGGTGAACAACCTTCTGGATATCCTCGGGGTGACCAAGCAGAGCCTGAACCGGGTGCTCCGCAGCCTGATCGAGGATGGCCTCGTCGAGAGCCGCGTGGGCACCCGCGACAAGCGCGAGCGGCATCTGCACCTGACCGAAGCCGGTGCGGCGCTGGAGCGCGAGTTGTCGGAGGCGCAGCGGGCCCGCATGCGCGCGGCCTTCCGCGACGCGGGGCCGGAGGCGGTGGCCGGGTTTCGCACGGTGCTCGAACAAATGATGGACGCGGAGAGCCGGGCGTTGTTCAATGCGCTCAAGGAGACTTCTTGATGCAGGACGAAGACGCCCATCTGCTGATCGTGGATGACGACGAGCGCATCCGCACGCTCTTGCAGAAATTCCTGATCCGGAACGGATTCTGGGTTTCGGCGGCCCGGGATGCGGCCCAGGCGCGGCGGCTGCTGGCCGGTCTGGATTTCGACCTGATCGTGCTCGACGTGATGATGCCCGGCGAGGATGGCGTTGCCCTGACCAGATCCCTGCGCGAGACGCGGGAGACGCCGATCCTGCTGCTGACGGCGAAGGGGGAGGCGACCGACCGGATCGCGGGGCTTGAGGCAGGGGCGGATGACTACATCGCCAAGCCGTTCGAGCCCAAGGAGCTGCTGCTGCGGATCAACGCGGTGCTGCGCCGGGTGCCCAAGACCGACGAGCCCGCGGCCCGGCCCAAGGTGCTGCATCTCGGCCCGGTGCGCTACGACGTGGAGCGCGGCGAGATGTGGCGCGGCGACGAGCCCGTGCGCCTGACCGCGACCGAAAGCGCCCTGATGCGGATCTTCGCGTCCTGTCCCGGCGAGGCGCTGAGCCGGTCCAAGCTTGTCGATGATCTGGGCCGGGGCAGCGGCAGGGATGGCGGACAGGCCCAGGAACGCGCGGTGGACGTGCAGATCACCCGCCTGCGCCGCAAGATCGAGGCTGATCCGAAGCAACCCCGCTTCCTGCAGACCGTCCGCGGGGCAGGCTACATGCTGTCGGTGGAGTGACGGCCCGCTAGTCCAGCCCGCAACTGCGCGGTGGCTGGCCGTCCCAGAGGGTGACGGGCAGGCGGTCGGGGGGCTGCGTGATTGCGGTCTCTTGCCCGTTCACGGTCAGCACCCCGCGCCCGGTCAGCAGGTTCACGTCGCAGCGTCCGGTATTGGCGGCATCGAGCGTATCGCGCCAGCCATAGGTGAACCCGGCCAGCAGCAGGTCGTCGTCGCGCCAGGCCAGGGTCAGGGTTTGCGACCAGCGCTCGCGCCCGATGCTGTCATTGCCGGTGACGACCTGCAGGCTGCCCGCGGAGGTGGCCTCGAGGCTCGGGCCCGGCGCAGGGCCGCCGAGCCAGGCGATCTTGGGCGCGGTCACGCGGCGCTGACCGGTGTCGAGCACGAGCACCGCATCCGCGTCCGTTCCGACGACCAGTCGCGCGGTGTCGGGCGTGCCGTCGCCGGTCACGTCGACGGTGATCTCGGCCAGCACGGTGCCGGGGGCCGGGAACTCCGCCCGGGCGAGGCCAACGGAAGCCAGCAGGGCGATCGCTGCCCAGAGCCCTTGTTTCATCGCGGTCGATCCTCTAGCCATTCGGTCATGTCCACCGCTGTCTATACCCATTCCGAGTGTCTGTCACACGTCACGCCCCCGGGCCATCCCGAGCAGGTCGCGCGCCTTGTTGCGGTGGCCGAGGCGCTGGACACCCCCGGTTTTGCCGCGCTGGAGCGCCGGTCCGCGCCCCTGGGCGAGATCGCGGATATCCTGCGCTGCCACCCGCAGGGGTACGTCGACCGGGTACGCGCCGCGATCCCCGAGGAAGGCGCGGGTGTGGTGTCGCTGGATGCCGATACGCATGTGATGTCCGGGTCCTGGAACGCGGCCCTGCGCGGGGTCGGCGGAGTCTGCGCGGCGGTGGATGCGGTGCTGGCCGGAGAGGTCGGCAATGCCTTTGTCGCCTGTCGCCCGCCCGGCCACCATGCGGAGACCGAGACCGCGATGGGGTTCTGCCTGTTCGGGAATATCGCCATCGGGGCGAAGCGAGCGCTGGATCACCACGGGCTCTCTCGGGTGGCGGTGGTGGATTTCGACGTCCACCATGGCAATGGCACTCAGGACCTGCTCTGGGACGAGGCGCGGGCGTTCTTCATCTCGAGCCACCAGATGCCGCTCTATCCCGGCTCCGGCGCGCGGCACGAGACCGGCGCCCATGGCAATGTCTTCAACCTGCCCTTCCCGCCCGACACCGCAGGCCCCGCCTTCCGGCGGCAGTACGAGGCGGAGGTATTTCCGGCCCTGGAAAACTTCCGGCCCGAACTGATCCTGGTCTCGGCCGGGTTCGACGCGCACCGGGCGGACCCGCTGGCGCAGATGGCGCTGGTGGAGGAGGATTTCGCCTGGGTGACGGGTCGGCTGTGCGAGATCGCGGCGGAATTCTGTGACGGGCGCGTGGTCTCCACCCTCGAAGGGGGCTATGATCTGCCCGCCTTGGGGGCGAGCACCGCCGCCCATGTAAAGACCCTGATGGAGCACGCGCAATGAGCGATACCCCGGTGGAAGAGATGAGTTTCGAGGCGGCGATGGCCGAGCTGGAAAAGGTCGTCGGCGAATTGGAACGGGGCAGCGTGCCGCTGGAGGATTCGATCAAGCTCTATGAGCGCGGCGCGGCGCTGAAGGCGCGCTGCGAGACCAAGCTGAAGGAAGCCGAGGAGAAGGTGGCGCAGATCACGCTCGATGCGGATGGTCAGCCCACGGGCGTGAAGCCCGCCGACGGGCTCTGAGCCTTGTCGGGGTTTGCAGCGGCCCAAGCCGACGGGGCCACACGGATTGCCGCCTGTCTTGACGATCTGATCGGAGCTCAGCCCGAGAGCGTTATCCGCGACGGGATGGCCTATGCCACCCGGGGCGGCAAGCGGTTGCGCGGAGTGCTGGTGCTGGAGACGGCCTGGCTGCACGGTGTGGCGCCGGAGCGGGCGGTTTACGCCGCCGCCGCCATCGAGTGCCTGCATGCCTATTCCCTGGTCCATGACGACCTGCCTGCGATGGATGATGACGATCTGCGCCGGGGTCAGCCCACGGTGCACGTCAAATGGGACGAGGCGAGCGCGATCCTCGTGGGCGATGCCTTGCAGACCCTGGCCTTCGAGGCGCTGAGCGATCCGCGCATGACCGACGATCCGGCCGTGGCGCTGGCGCTGGTGCGGTCCCTCGCACAGGCCTCCGGGGCGGCGGGCATGGTGCTGGGCCAGGCGCTGGACATCGCGGCCGAGACTGCGGCGGCCCCCCTGAGCCTCGACGAGATCACCCGGTTGCAGGCGGGCAAGACCGGCGCGCTGATCCGCTGGTCGGCGGAGGCGGGCGCGCTGCTGGCCCGGGCGGACCCGGCCCCCCTGCGGCGGTATGCCGAGGCCATCGGCCTTGCCTTCCAGATCGCGGATGACATCTTGGACGTCACGGGCGATGCTGAAAAAGCGGGCAAACGGCTACAGAAGGATGCCGAGGCGGGCAAGGCGACCTTCGTGTCGCTCTTGGGGCTGGAGGCGGCGCGGGCGCGGGCGGCGGCGCTGGTGGCAGAGGCCGAGGCGGCGTTGCAGCCCTATGGCGCGGAGGCAGAGACCTTGTGCGAGCTGGCGCGTTTCGTTATCGCACGCGACACCTGAGGCTGACCGGAGGCCCTGTTATGAGCGACCGTCCCCATACCCCCGTGCTCGACCGGGTGAAGACCCCGGACGACATGAAGGGGCTGAGCGACCGGGAACTGGTCGCACTGGCGCGCGATCTGCGGGCCGAAACGATCAGCGCGGTGTCGGTTACCGGCGGGCATCTGGGGGCCGGGCTGGGGGTGGTGGAGCTGACCGTGGCGCTCCATGCGGTGTTCGACGCGCCCCGGGACCGGATCATCTGGGACGTCTCGCACCAGTGCTATCCTCACAAGATCCTGACCGGGCGGCGCGACCGCATTCGCACGCTGCGGATGAAGGACGGGCTGTCGGGGTTCACCAAGCGGTCCGAGAGCCCTTATGACCCTTTTGGGGCGGCGCATTCCTCGACCTCGATCTCCGCCGCGCTGGGCTTTGCCGTGGCGCGGGACCTGGGCGGCGCGCCGGAGCATGGGATCGGCGACGCGATCGCGGTGATCGGGGACGGGGCGATCAGTGCGGGCATGGCGTTCGAGGCGCTGAACAACGCGGGTCATCTGAAAAAGCGCCTGATCGTGATCCTGAACGACAACGAGATGTCCATCGCGCCGCCCACGGGGGCGATGTCGAGCTATCTCAACCGGCTCTATGCCGGCGCGCCGTTCCAGGAGTTCAAGGCCGCCGCCAAGGGGGCGGTCAGCCTGCTGCCGCCGCCGTTCCAGGAGGGGGCAAAGCGCGCCAAGGACATTCTCAAGCACATGACCATCGGCGGCACCTTGTTCGAGGAGCTGGGCTTTTCCTATGTCGGGCCGATCGACGGCCATGATATGGAGCAGCTTCTGAGCGTGTTGCGGACGGTGAAGGCCCGGGCCGACGGGCCGATCCTGATCCATGCGATCACCAAGAAGGGCAAGGGCTATGCGCCCGCCGAGGGGGCCGCGGACAAGGGCCATGCCACGGCGAAGTTCGACGTGGTCTCCGGCGCGCAGAAGAAGGCCCCGTCGAACGCGCCGACCTATACCAATGTCTTCGCCGAAACCCTGATCGACGAGGCGGAGCGGGATTCGCGGATCGTGGCGGTCACGGCGGCGATGCCTTCGGGCACCGGGCTCGACAAGTTCGCCAAGCGGTTCGCGGCGCGGACCTTCGATGTGGCCATTGCCGAGCAGCATGGCGTGACCTTCTGCGCCGGGCTGGCGGCGGGCGGGATGAAGCCCTTCTGCACGATGTACTCGACCTTTTTGCAGCGCGGCTATGACCAGGTGGTCCATGACGTGGCCTTGCAGAACCTGCCCGTGCGCTTCGCCATCGACCGGGCCGGGCTCGTGGGCGCGGACGGGGCGACCCATGCGGGGGCCTATGACACGGCGTACCTGTCGAACCTGCCCAACATGGTGGTGATGGCCGCGGCCGACGAGGCGGAGTTGCGGCACATGGTGGCCACCGCGGTCGCCCATGACAGCGGACCCATCGCCTTTCGTTTCCCGAGGGGCGAGGGCGTGGGCGTCGAGTTGCCGGAGCGCGGCGTGCCCCTGGAGATCGGCAAGGGCCGGATCATCGCGGAAGGCAGCCGGGTTGCGATCCTGTCCTTCGGCACGCGGCTGGCCGAGGTGCGGGAGGCCTGCGAGGCGCTCACCGCTCGGGGGATCACGCCCACCGTGGCCGATGCGCGCTTTGCCAAACCGCTGGACCGGGACCTGATCCTGCGGCTGGCGGCCGAGCACGAGGCGTTGATCACCATCGAGGAGGGCGCGGTGGGCGGCTTCGGTTCCCATGTGGCGCAGCTTCTGTCGGAAGAGGGGGTGTTCGATACGGGCCTCAAATTCCGGTCCATGGTGTTGCCCGATACCTTCATCGACCAGGCGAGCCCGCGCGACATGTACGATATCGCCGGTCTGAACGCGCCGGATATCGAGGCAAAGGTGCTCTCGGTGCTCGGCGTGGCCCAGATCGACCGCCGCGCGCAATCCTGACCGGAGAGAGCCATGACCGACCAGACGCCCCCGGGGGACCGTGACGACACGGCGCAGAGCGTCCCGCCCGTCCCCGAGGTGTCCGATCTTGCCCCGATCCTGTCGGAGATGCGGAGCACCCTGCGGGATCTGGCGGTCAGCGCCCGGATCATGGCGCTGGGGTCCGAGCGGATCGCGCCGGTCTTCTTTCGCGACAGCATCATCCACACCCATGTCCCCTTCGTGGATTTCGACGAGGGGCAGCGCAAGCTGGCCATGACCGCCCGCCATGACGACGAGTTGTCGTTCTTCCAGTTGGCCGAACATGACATCGTGCCGCCGGGGCGGAGCCTGGTGGTGGTGGGCGGCTATCTCGGGGCCTCCACCGTGGCGCTGGCGCGGGTGACCGCCCCCGGAGCGGTGCATGTGTTCGAGCCGCAGGGCTGCCTGCAGGCGCCCTTGCGCCGAACGCTGGAGCTGAACGGGCTGCAAGAGGCGGTGGTGCATCCGGACGTGGTGACCGAGGACGGGGCCGCGATGACCCTGGGCACCCAGAAGCCCCTGCGATTGGCCGAGACGGTCTTCGTCGCGCGGGACGGCGGGGGCTATCCCGCCACCAGTCTCGATGCGCGGGATCTCGGCGATGTCGGGGTGCTGCACCTGTGTTTCAACGGCACCAAGATCCCGGCCCTGCGCGGGGCGCGCGAGACCATCGCGCGGTGCAGCCCGGTGATCCTGTGCGACAAGTCCGGGCGCGACCTGGGAGAGATCGCGGCCTTTCTGGGTGAGTTGGGCTATGCCCACCAGGCGGTCGGGCCGCGGCTGTTTCTCTACGTTCGCGAGGGGGCCTGAGCCCCATGGCCGTCGCGTTCGTCACGATGGTCTATGACGATGCCTTCTTTCTCGACATCTGGGTGAAGTATTACAGCCGGTTTACCGATCGGCGGAACCTCTATGTCATCACCCACGGGCCGCAGGACTATGCCCATGACATCGCGGCGGGGTGCAATATCGTCGAGGTGAACCGCCGCGCCCCGTACCGGGCCATGGACAGCGACCGGTTCCAGCTGGTGAACCATTTCTGTTCCGGTCTGAACTTCATGTTCGACTGGGTGGTCTATAACGATGTGGACGAGCTGCTCGTGCTGGACCCGGAGGTGGGCCCCGATCCGGTGGCCCATATCGCCGGGCTGGACCGGAGGCTGGAGGTGGTGTCGGCCCTGGGGGTCGAGGTCATTCACAGGGTCGACCTGGAATCCGACTACGACCCGCGGCGGCCGATCCTGTCCCAGCGCAAGCACATGCGGATCAATGCCTGGTACTGCAAGCCCTGCATCACCTCGATCCCGCTGCGTTGGGGGCCGGACGGGCACGGGTCGGAACACGGGACATACAACCTGAGCGACGATCTCTACCTGTTCCATCTCAAGTGGTTCGATCAGAAGTTTCACACCGACCGGCACGCGGATCGGCTCGCCATGCGCGGCACCAATGCCGATGGCAGCGACCTGGTGTTCGGGGCCGGATCCTGGGGCTGGTCGAAATTCGAGTACCAGCGGATCAGCAACGACTATCTGCGCTTCACCATCGAGAAGAAGGGCAAGGGGTTCGATTTCACAGAGGAACGCAAGCGGCTGAAAGAGAGCTTCGTGCAGGGCAAGACCGGGTTCTATTCCACCGACTGGTTCGTGGATGGCGATCTGCGGATCCTGCCGGAACGGTTTGGCGGATTGTTCTGAGCAGCGGGCAGCGCGTGCGGTCCGGGGTGTCAGGGGGTCGCGTTGTGGCTCTCCTCGGCCAGCATGGCCGCCAGGCCGGCGCGGTAGTCCGGATAGATCAGGCGCACGCCCAGCTCGTCCTTGATGCGGTCGTTGCGGACCTTCTTGCTCTCGGCATAGAAGCTGCGCGCCATGGGGGACATCTCGGCTTCCGCGATCGGGATGGCGGGCGGGATGGGCAGGCCGAGCAACTCCGCCGCATGGGCAATCACGTCTTCGGGTGGGGCCGGGTCATCGTCGCAGACATTGTAGGCCGCTCCGGGGTTGGGCCGGGCGATGGAGGCGGCCAGCACCTGGGCGATGTCGTCCACATGGGTGCGGGAGAACACCTGCCCTTCCTTGATGATCCGCCGCGCCGTGCCGTTGCGCACCTTGGAGAACGGCCCGCGCCCGGGGCCGTAGATACCCGCCAGCCGGAAGATATGCAGGGGCAGGTCCGCCTCGTCCGCCAGCGCGCGCCATTCGGCTTCCGCCGCGACCCGGAGCTGTCCGCGTCGTGTCGCCGGGGTCAGGGCGGCGGTCTCGTCGACCCAGTCGCCCTGGTGGTCGCCGTAAACCCCGGTGGTCGACAGGTACCCGACCCAGTCCGGTTGTGCGGCGGCGAGGGCCTCGCGCCATTCCGCGAGCACCGGGTCGCCCGCGTCGGTCGGTGCCGCGGAGGTCAGGATGTGGGTGGCTGCGGCAATGTCGGCGGACAGGTCCGCGCCGGGCCAGACCCGGGCTTCGATCCCCTCGGCCTCCAGCGCTGCGGCCTTCTCGGCGCTGCGGGTGGTGCCGATGATGCGCCAGCCTCCGGGTAGGAGCAGGCGGGAGAGCGCACGGGCGGAGTAGCCGTGCCCGAAAGAGAGGAGGGTTTGTGTCATGGGCGCAATCTGGAAGCGGGACGCGCGGGATGCAAGGCTCAGAGCGCGCGGCTGGGCACCCAGGCGTAGCCATCGGGATCGAGGATCACCGCTTCGCGCAGCCCGTGGGGCTTGTCGGTCGCGCCTTGCAGGATCAGCCCTCCTGCGGCTTCGGCGCGTGCGGCGGCCGCATCCGGGTCACAGTCATAGAGCCGCAGTTCCACCCCGCCGCCGCGCGGGCCGCTTTCGGGAAGCAGGCTGGGCAGGGGATGGGCGTGGTAGGTGGCATCGGCGTGGATCTGGAACACGGCGTCCCCATAGGTCAGGATCGCGAAGTCCCGGGTCGGCTGGTGGGCGGTCATGCCGAACACCTCGGTCAGGAACGCGACGCTGCGTTGGGCGTCCTGTACCAGCAGGTTGATCCCCAAGCCGCGCAGGCTGCGCCCGAACGTGACCGCATCGACCGTGTCGTACTGCATGAAGTGCCCCCTTTAGGTCAGCATTAATGACATAAAATCGGTGGCCGTGCAACTTCGGGCTTGCGGGCCGGGTTCAATCGCGCTCATGGTCTGAAACGCCCGCCCAAGCCGGAGAGACATCGCACCGTGACCCAGACGCTGAAGACCCCTCCGCGGACCCTGCCGCGCAGCTTTGACGATGCCGCTGCCGCGGTGGCCGAGTTGCAGCGCCTTTATGACGAGGGTGTCCTGTTCTTGCAGACCAGCTTCGCAGATGCGGTGCGCGAGGGCGCGGTTTCGGCACGCTACCGGGCGTTTTACCCGGAGATCCGGGTACGGGTGAGCAGCTTCGGGCAGGTGGACAGTCGGCTGTCCTTCGGCCATGTCGCCGAGCCCGGCAGCTATGCCACGACCGTCACGCGCCCGGATCTGTTCGCGAACTACCTGACACAGCAGATCGGCCTTCTGATCCGCAATCACGGGGTGCCCATCGAGATCGGGCAGTCCGAGACGCCGATCCCGCTGCATTTCGCCATGGCGGGCGGGCCGGTGGCCTCGATCCCGCAGGAAGGCGTTCTGGCCTTCACCCTGCGCGATGCCTTCGACGTGCCGGACCTGGCCACCACCAACGACCAGATCGTCAACGGCTACGGCTTCAAGCACGAAGACGGCGCGGGCCCGCTGGCGCCCTTCACGGCGCAGCGGATCGACTATTCGCTGGCGCGGCTGCAGCATTACACCGCCACCAAGGCGGAGCATTTCCAGAACCATGTCCTGTTCACCAACTACCAGTTCTACGTGGACGAGTTCATCGCCTTCGCCCGCAAGGCGCTGGCCGATCCCGACAGCGGGTATCAAAGCTTCGTGGCCCCGGGCAACGTGGAGATCACCGACCCGGACGCGGAATTGCCGGTGCTGCCGAAGGCACCGCAGATGCCGACCTATCACCTGACCCGCAAGGGGCAGGCAGGGATCACGCTGGTCAATATCGGGGTGGGGCCGTCCAACGCCAAGACCGCGACCGACCATATCGCAGTGCTGCGGCCCCATGCCTGGCTGATGCTGGGGCATTGCGCGGGGCTGCGGAATACCCAGAGCCTGGGCGATTACGTTCTGGCCCATGCCTATCTGCGCGAGGATCACGTGCTGGACGACGATCTGCCGATCTGGGTGCCGATCCCGGCCCTGGCGGAGATCCAGATCGCGCTGGAGCAGGCGGTGGCGGAGGTGACCAAGCTGGAGGGCTATGACCTCAAGCGGATCATGCGCACGGGCACGGTGGCCACCATCGATAACCGCAACTGGGAGCTGCGCGACCAGTCCGGCCCGGTCCAGCGCCTCAGCCAGTCCCGCGCCGTGGCGCTGGACATGGAAAGCGCCACGATCGCCGCCAATGGATTCCGGTTCAGGGTGCCTTACGGCACGCTGCTATGCGTGTCGGACAAGCCGCTCCATGGGGAGTTAAAGCTGCCGGGCATGGCGACGGAGTTCTACACCACCCAGGTGGCCCGGCATCTGCTGATCGGGATCCGGGCAATGGAGACGATCCGCGACATGCCGCTGGAGCGTATCCATTCCCGGAAACTGCGCAGTTTCGAGGAAACCGCGTTTCTTTAACCGCTTTCGCGCCGCCGCAAGGCCCCAAAACCGCCGTGCCCGACCAGGGCCAGCGGCAGTATTCCCGAGATGGAAGGTCACCGCATCGCTGTTGCCGACGACGCGGAACAGGTCGCTTGACGCCATGCTGCTTGTGTCAAGGACGACTGTCGGGGTCGCCGGGATCCGGAAGTTCGCGGTGGTGACCTCTTGGATGTCTGCATCTCCACCGTTGACGATGAATTCGAACCCGGGATCGAAGGGGCTCACCGATGCTGTTGAAGGTGCGGAGGCGCGGCCAAGCTCTGCCGAAAGCCCGATGCGCTCGAGGCTGCCGGAGACCGCGATGGCGACGTATGACCGGCTCTCTTCCACCGCGACGACCACGGCCGCCTGGGCGGTACTGGCAAACGCAGCGCAGAGAAACGTCGTCCAAAAGTTTCGAACACAATGTGCCCCTTCAAGATCGGGCAAAAAGGTCGCAACCGTGGTGATCTCGCTGCGGTGTGTCGAAGAAATCTGAGATCGGGATGTGGGTTTCAGGGCCGGATCGGTCGTTCGTTTTGGGTCGCCGAACCCCCGCGCCGTGGCCGCCAAGAGGCCCGAACGGGGCCAGTTGGACAGATACGGGGGGCTCAAGGGGGCAGAAACTCGGGCCAGCCCTGTTTTTTATGGGGTTTTAGGCGCGGGGACTCTTGTTGTTCCCGACAATCCTCTGTTTATCTGTGCACGAGCCTCAGAAGGACCGGGGCTGACAGGAACAGGGAGAGACCTATGGCAGCCAAGCCGCTCACAAAGACTCAACTCGTCGCCGCCCTCGCAGAAGGGGCTGAGCTGGACAAGAAGACCGCGGCCGCGACGCTCGACGCGCTGACGTCGATCGTGACCAAGGAAGTGACCGACGGCGGTGCGGTGACGCTTCCGGGTATCGGCAAAATCTACTGCCGCGAGCGTCCGGAGCGCATGGTGCGGAACCCGGCCACGGGCGAGCAGATCAAGAAGGACGCCGACAAGGTGGTCAAGGTGACCATCGCCAAGGCGCTCAAGGACAGCGTGAACGGCTGAGCCGGACATGTCTGACTGAACGAGAGGGTCGCCGCTCCGGCGGCCCCTTTTTTTGCGAAAGCCCCATGTAATGCCCCGCAAGACCCCCGACAGACCAAAGGCCCGGGCCGCATGATGGACTTGCGGGCACTGGTGATGGGGCTTGGCTTTGCCCTGATGTGGTCGAGCGCGTTCACTTCGGCCCGGATCATCGTGGCGGCGGCACCGCCCCTGACGACCTTGTCACTGCGATTCCTGATCTCGGGGCTGATCGCCGTGGGGATCGCGCTGGCCCTCGGGCAGACCTGGCGGTTGAGCCGGACCCAGTGGAAGGCGACCTTCCTGTTCGGGCTCTGTCAGAACGCGCTCTATCTCGGGCTGAATTTCGTGGCGATGCAAACGGTGCAGGCCTCGCTGGCCGCGATCATCGCCTCGACCATGCCGCTGGTGGTGGCCTTGGCGAGCTGGCTCGTGCTGCGGGAGCGGTTGCGGCCCCTGGCGATGGTGGGGCTGCTGGCCGGGATCGCGGGTGTGGTCCTGATCATGGGGGCGCGGTTGCAGGCCGGTGTGGACCTCGTGGGTGTGCTCTACTGCGGGATCGGGGTTCTGGCGCTGGCCTTTGCGACGCTCGCCCTGCGGACCGCGTCCTCGGGGGGCAATCTGTTGATGGTGGTGGGCTTGCAGATGCTCGTGGGGGCGGTGGC
The DNA here is from genome assembly GCF_000018145.1 of Dinoroseobacter shibae DFL 12 = DSM 16493. Lineage (NCBI taxonomy): Bacteria > Pseudomonadati > Pseudomonadota > Alphaproteobacteria > Rhodobacterales > Roseobacteraceae > Dinoroseobacter > Dinoroseobacter shibae. Next base: position 3,453,570 of record NC_009952.1, on the reverse strand, counting down.
GCTGGCCCTGGTCGGGCTGCCCACCGAGACGCTGGAGGTGACCTGGAGCTGGCAGCTGGTGGTGGCGTTTGCCTACACCACGCTGGTGCCGGGGCTGGCGGCGACCTTCGTGTGGTTCCTGCTGGTGGACCGGATCGGCGCGGTGCGGGCGGCGACGTTTCATTTCCTCAACCCGGTCTTCGGGGTGGCGATTGCCGCGGCCCTGCTGGGCGAGGCGCTGGGCGCGCGGGATGTGGTGGGGGTGGCCATCGTGACCCTCGGCATCCTGGCGGTGCAGCTGTCGCGGGCGCGCTGACGCAGCTGTGATAGTCCGTGTCGGTGACAGGGCCGCTGCCGCGCGGTAGGTCCGGTGCATGGATCTGATCCTTGGATATGGCGCGGGGCTGCTGACGCTCATCAACCCCTGCGTGTTGCCGGTGCTGCCGATCGTGCTGGCCACCGCGTTGCAGGCGGACCCGCGCGGCCCTCTGGCCCTGGCCGCAGGCATGAGCCTGGCCTTCGTGACGCTGGGGCTCGGGGTGGCGACCCTGGGCCGGAGTGTCGGCTTGGGCGAGGAGCAGGTCGGGCAGGCGGCGGCGGTTCTGATGATCCTTTTCGGGCTCGTGCTGCTGGTGCCGCGGTTCAGCGCCGGGTTCGCCACGGCCACGGCGGGCATGTCGGCGCGGGCCGATGCCGGGATGGACGAGATCGACCGCAGCGGCGTCAAGGGCCAGTTCATCGGTGGCATGTTGCTCGGCGCAGTCTGGAGCCCCTGTGTGGGCCCGACCCTGGGGGCCGCGATCTCGCTGGCCTGGCAGGGGGAGAGCCTGTGGCGCGCGGGCAGCATCATGGCGGCCTTCGCGCTGGGTGTGAGCACGGTGATCCTGGCGCTCGGCTATGGCGCGCGGGCGGCGATCCTGCGCCGCCAGGCCCTGATGCGCCGGATCGCTCAGTATGCGCGCCCGGTGATGGGCGGCGTTTTCGTGGCCGTGGGCACGGGTCTGTTATTCGGGGTCCATCACATGGCCGAAGCTTGGGCGGTGGAGACCCTGCCGCCCTGGCTGATCGACCTGTCCGTTTCGTTGTAATCATGGGAGAGAGACATGAACCGTCGTGAGATTTTGGCCCTCGGGGCCGCATTCGTGACCGCGCCGATGGCGGCGCAGGCGATGGAGGGGGCGAAGGCCTATACCCCCGGCATGGTCGACGCGGCGCTGGCGCGGGGCGAGACCGTGTTTCTCGACTTCAAGGCAAGCTGGTGCAGCACCTGCGCGGCGCAGGGCCGGGTGCTTTCTGCGCTGAAGGCGGAGATGCCGGACTATACCTCCAGCATCACCTTCATCGACGTGGATTGGGACGAATTCAAGGACGCCGAGATCACCCGGCGGCTGGAAATTCCGCGGCGCTCGACCCTGGTGGTGCTGAAGGGCGATGAGGAGTTGGGGCGCATCGTGGCCGGGACCGGCAAGGAGCAGATCAAGGCGCTGATGGATACGGCTCTGGCCGCCGCGACGTCCTAGGGGGTCAGCAGCCCGGCATAGGGCAGATAGCGCACCGGGGTGCCTGGGGCGATTTCCTGCGCCTCCGGGCCGAGGGCGACGAGCCCGTCGGCCCAGCTCAGCCCCGAAACCCGGCCCGACCCTTCGGAGGCGAAGACTTCCGCCGTCCCTTCGGGGCTGAGGCGCGCGCGCAGATACTCGCTGCGACCCGGCTTCTTGCGCTTGGAAAACGCGGCGGGCACGGTGAAGCCGAGCGGCTCCTGCCACGGCCCGCCGGCCAGCACCGACAGGGCGGGACGGGCGAAGATCAGGGCGCAGACGAGTGCGGCGACCGGGTTGCCCGGCAGCCCGAAGACCGGAACCCCCCGCCACAGCCCCAGCGCTAGCGGCCGGCCCGGTTTCAGGGCGATCCGCCAGGAGGTCATGGTGCCTTCGCTTTGCAGGATGGCGGACATGTGGTCCTCGTCCCCCGCCGAGGCGCCGCCGGAGGTCAGGATCACATCGCAGCGCTCCGCCGCGTCGTCGAGGATCGCGCGCAGCCCGTCGCGGTCATCGGGGGCCTGGCCGAGATCCACGGGCCGGTAGGCCCAGCCCGCCGCAATCCCCAGCAGCATGGGCCGGTTGGCATCGAAGATGCGCGCAGGGTCATCCGTCTCCCCCGGTGTGGCCAGCTCATCCCCGGTGGACAGGACGCCCACGCGCAGGGGGATGCGGACCGCGACCTCCGCCACGCCGACCGACGCCAGCAACGCCAGGTCCGGCGCGCGGACCCGGTGGCCCGCATCGAGGACCGTGTCGCCGCGCAGCTTGTCCTCCCCGGCCTTGCGGGTATTCGCACCCCGTTTCAGCCCGGCGCCAAAGCGCACGGTATCGGCGTCGAGGGTCACGTCCTCTTCGAGAACCACTGTATCCACGCCCGCAGGCAGGCTCGCACCGGTGAGGATGCGCAGGGCCTGCCCCTCGGGCACGGGATGCGGGTGGGGCACCCCGGCAGCGGCGCGGCCACCGGCCAGCGGCAGCGCGCCCCCCTCGGGGCCGAGGGCGGCATGGGCAAAGCCATAGCCATCCACGGCCGAGTTCGCGGCGGGCGGGTTGGCGCGCAGGGCGGTCACCGGGGCGGCGAGGATGCGGCCAAGCGCGTCCCGGGCCGCCAGTGTCTCGGTGCCGGTGACACAGGTCAGCCCGTCGCGCAGCAGGTCGAGCGCGTCGGCCACCGGGGTCCAGTCGACGCCGGGGGGCAGGGCGAAACAGTCATTGCGCAGCTGCGAGGGCGGCTGATCCTCGGCGGGCTGCGCGGTCAGCCCGGCCTCGCGCAGGATCAGGTCTGCGATGGCGGCGGTGTCGTCGAGGTCGATCACCGGCACCGGAAGTCCCTCCGGCGCACCGTTGGAGGCTACCGCGCGCACGGTCGTATCCTCGCGCGCCAGAAGACCTTTGCCGGTTTCGACCCGGTGCGCTTCGATTTTCGGGTGGCGGCTGCGCTTGTAACCTTCGACCAGCACCAGGTCGACCGGCGTCAGCTTGGGCAGCAGGTCTTCGAGCTCCGGCTCGGGGGTGTCGCGCAGCTCGTGCATCATCGCCCAGCGTTTGCGCGAGGCCAGCACCACCTCTACCGCGCCGGCCTGCCGGTGGCGGTAGCTGTCCTTGCCGGGCTGGTCCACATCCACCGCGTGATGGGCGTGTTTCAGGGTCGAGACCCGGAAGCCCCGACCGCTGATCTCGGCCACGAGACGTTCCATCAGCCCGGTCTTGCCGGAGTTCTTCCAGCCCACAACGCCGAAGAGTTTCATGCCGTGCCCTCGGTCAGGCGGGCGCGGGCAAGCTCCAGATCCTCGGGGGTGTTGACGTTGAAGAACGGGTCGGGGCCGGGCGCGTCGAAGAGCGCTGTGGCCGTGCCGTGCCGGTCGGTCCAGAGCACCACCTTGCGCAGCCCGTCGGTCAGCGCCGCGCGCAGGTCGTCGCGCAGGCCGACGGGCCAGAGCCCGAAGGTCGGGTGGCGGCCCATGCCGCTCTTGCGGCCCCCGTCGGGGGAGGCGGCCATGGCGATGGGATGCCCGGTCTCGGTCCGCGCGGCGTCGAGCCGGGCGACGAGGTCGGTGGGAAAGAACGGGGTATCGGCGGCCACGCTGACCAGGGTGTCGGCGCCAAGCTCCGCCGCCCAGTCGAGCCCGGCGAGCACACCCGCCAGGGGTCCGGCGAAGCCTTCGATACTGTCGGCGATGACCGGCAGGCCGAGATCGGCGAAGCGCGCCGGGTCGCCATTGGCGTTGAGCGCGATCGGCCCCGCCTGGGGGCGCAGCCGGTCGATCACATGGGCGAGGATCGGTTTGCCGCCGAGGTCATGGAGGCTCTTGTCGCCGCCGCCCATGCGGGTGGCGAGCCCCCCCGCCAGGATCACACCGGGATAGCGCGCCGCACTCATGGCTGCGCACTCTTGCGGCGGGACTTCGGGTCTTCCTCGGCCACCTGGGCGAGATCTGCGTCCCAGATCAACCGGTCTTCGCCTGCAAGGCAGATGAAGCGTTTGCCGCGCATCCGGCCGATCACCGTCAGGCCCACGTCGCGGGCGATCTCCACCCCCCAGGCGGTGAAGCCGGATCGTGAGGCGAGCACGGGGATGCCCATCAGGGCGGTCTTGATCACCATTTCCGAGGTCAGCCGACCGGTGGTGTAGAGGATCTTGTCCGCGCCGGAGATGCCCTCGGCCCGCATCCAGCCCGCGACCTTGTCCACCGCATTGTGGCGGCCGACGTCCTCCATGTAGACCAGCGGGCGGTCGCCTTCGCACAGCACGGTGCCGTGGATCGCGCCCGCGCTCAGGTACAGGCTGGGGGTGCGGTTGATCTTGGCCGCCAGCGCATAGAGCCAGGAGGTGCGGACCTGCGTGTGCGGTAGCGCCAGCCCTTCGAGCCCTTCCATGATGTCGCCGAACACCGTGCCCACGGCGCAGCCGGAGGTGCGGGTCTTCTTGGCGAGCTTGTCCTCGTAATCGGTCTCGGTCTCGGTGCGCACGACCACCACGTCGAGATCGTCGTCATACTCCACCCCGGTGATCACATCCGCCTTGGCCAGCATGCCCTGATTGCGCAGAAAGCCCACGGCCAGGTATTCGGGGTAGTCCCCGATGGTCATGGCGGTGACGATCTCGCGGCTGTTGAGGAAGATGGTCAGGGGGCGTTCCTCGACCACGGCGATCTCGCTGGCTGCGCCGGTCTGATCCACGCCGGTCACGGCCCGGGTCAGGCGCGCGCGGCCCGGATCGGGGGCGATCAGATACTCGTCGGACGGGTTCTCGAGTCCCATGGCGCGCGCCTCCCCTTTCCCCACGAACTTGCCCTGTTTCGGCCCTGCTCCGGGCCCATCGGCCTGTCAGTGCCCGCGGGGCGCTCTGCCCGCAGTTGCGCCCGCCGCGTCGAAAGTGTCAAGCGGATGCCCGTCCGTTAAGCTTCGTGAAGATTTGGTTAACAAAACCCTATGCAGTCGCCCCTTGTCATGCTGTTGTTATCGCATCGCGTCAGGACAGACCCGTGATCGGGCAGGCTGTTTCCGCCTGCCTCGCGGCTGTCGTGCTTTGGTGCGGCGCGGCGATACATGACAACAGGGGTACAACCATAATGGCACGCGATTTTTCCTTGGATGAGACGCATCAGGCGGCGGCTGGCAGCATTTTGATCAACGAGGTTCTGGGCAGCACCACCGGCCCCGACGCGGAATATATCGAGCTGATCGGGACACCAGGCGCGTCGCTCGCCGGGCTGTCGCTGATCGTGGTCGAAGGCGACGCGGGCAGCCCGGTCGGCAACATCGACCAGCGTCTGGACTTCGGGCCTGACGACGCGATTGCGGGCAACGGCTTCTTCCTGGTCGCCAGCGTGCAGGCGCAGCTGGTCTACGGGGTCGGCACGAACCTGGAGCTGCCGGAGAACTTTCTCGAGAACTCCTCCTACACCCTGGCGCTGGTGGAGACCGCGTCGCTGAGCGACGGGGCCGTGAGCGGGTCCGAGGTGGTTCTGGACGCGGTCGGCGTGACCGATGGTGGGCCGGAGGATACGTTTTTCTTCGGTGCGCCGGTCATCGGGCCGGACGGGTCCTTCCTGCCTGCGGGCGTGGGGCGGATCGTGGATGGTGTCGATACGGATACCGCCGCGGACTGGCAGATCCTGAATTTCAACAACGAGACACCGAATGACCCTACCTTCGGCGAGGCCGCGCCCGTACCCCTCGTGATCAACGAGGTCCTGGGGAGCACCACCGGCCCGGACAGCGAGTATATCGAGCTCTTCGGTACGCCGGGCGCGTCCCTTGCCGGGCTGTCGATCATCGTGATCGAGGGCGACAACGGGTCTCCCCAAGGCAATATCGACGCGCAGTTCGATTTCGGCCCCGGCGATGTGATTGGCGACAACGGGTTCTTCCTGATCGCCAATGCCACGGCGGCAGGCACCTATGACGTGACGCCCAACCTCGCCCTGCCCGACAATTTCATCGAAAACTCCACCTATACCATCGCGCTGGTCGAGACGGGTTCGATCACCGACGGGGTCGTGACCGGGACCGAGGTCGTGCTGGATGCGGTCGGTGTCACAGATGGCGGCGACGGCGATCAGACCTTCTTCGGCGCGCCCGAGGTCGGTCCGGACAGCAGTTTCCTGCCCGCGGGCGTGGGCCGGATCGCGGACGGGGTGGATACGGATACAGCCGCCGACTGGCAGATCCTGAGTTTCAACAACGATGCGCCGAACGATCCCACACCGGGCACCGGCGATTCTGGCGGGGGCGGTGGCGACGTGTCGCTGGATGACGATCCCACGCTGCTCTCGGCGATCCAGGGCGATGGGGACGAGAGCCCGCTCGTGGGGACCGAGGTGGTGATCGAGGTCGTGGTGACCGGCGACTACCAGGATGGCGACGCCGACAGCTTCCGTGAACTCGGCGGGTTCTTCGCCATGGAAGAGCCGGAGGATTTCGACGCCGACACCGCCACCTCCGAGGGGATATTCGTCGATGACAGCGGGCTGGCCGCGCCGCTCGACGTGGCGGAGGGCGACATCGTCCGCGTGGTCGGCATCGTGCAGGAGGATTTCGGCCGCACCGTGCTGGTGGCCAGCCAGATGCGGGTCGAGGTTGCCGGGGCCTATGAGGACATCGCCGACCTGGCGGTGGAGACCGATCTGCCGGGCCTAGAGGACCGCGAAGCCTTCGAATCGATGCTGATCGAGATCACCGAGACCCTGACCATCACCGAGAGCTTCGATTACGAGCAGTTCGGCGAAATCACCGTCTCGTCCGAAGGCGTGCTCTATCAATACACTCAACTCAACGCGCCGGATGTGGACGGCAACGCGGCCAATGCGGCCTTCGTGGCCGACAACACGATCCAGATCGACGATGGCAGCGACGGGCGCCGCAGCGATCTCAGCCCGCTCTTCGAGCCGGACGGGGACCTGATCGGCGGGGTGGCGGACGGTCCGCGCCTGGGGCAGGACCTGGAGCCGATCATCGGTGTGGTGGATTTCAATTTCGGTGAATACAAGCTGCGCCTGCCTCAGGCCGCCAGCTTCGAGGCCATTGCGGAAAGCAACCCGCGCCCGGAGGAGGCCCCCGACGTGGGCGGCAGCCTCAAGGTCGTCAGCTTCAACGTGCTGAACTACTTTACGACGCTGGAGGGGCTGACCGATAACGGCAACACCCCGCGCGGGGCGGAAAGCCCCGAGGAGCTGGAGCGGCAGGCCGAGAAGCTCGTGAGCGCGTTTCTGGAGATGGACGCGGATGTCTACGGGCTGATCGAGCTGGAGAACGATTTTGCCTCCGATCCGAACGATCCCACGGATGTGACCGCGATCCAGGACCTGGTGGACCGGCTGAACGCCGCCTCGGGGGCCGAGATCTACGATTTCGTGGACCCGGGCCAGGAATTCGTGGGCACCGATGCGATTGCGGTGGGCTTCATCTACAAGACCACCACGGTGGGTCTGGTGGGCGATGCCGCGATCCTCGACACCCAGGCCTTCCTCGATCCGCTGGATGACGGTGACGACAGCAATGGCGACGAGACCCCGAATGGTGACAGCTTCAACCGGGCCGCGGTCGCGCAGACCTTTGTCGAGATCGAGTCCGGTGGCGAGTTCACGGCGGTGGTCAACCATTTCAAGTCCAAGGGCTCTCTCACCGGCGCGGCCGAAGATGAGAACGCGGGCGATGGGGCGGGCAACAACAATGCCACTCGCGAGGCCGCGGCGGCCGAGCTGGCCGCCTGGCTGGAAACCAACCCGACCGGCTCGGACGATCCGGATGTGCTCATCCTCGGGGACCTGAACTCCTACGCGCGGGAGACGCCGATCACTACGCTGGAGGACGCGGGTTACACCAACCTCGTCAGGGCGCTGTCGGGGGAGGAGGCCTATGGCTACCGCTTCAGCGGAGAAGTCGGCTCGCTCGACTATGCCATGGGCACCGACAGCATGACCTCCCAGGTCACGGGCGCGGTGGAGTGGACCATCAATTCCGATGAGTTCGTGATCTACGATTATAACGAGGAATCCACCTTCGGCAGTCCGATCCTGCGGCCCACCGACCAGGGTCTGTTCGACGGGACGAACCCGGCGCGCAACTCGGACCACGACCCGGTGATCGTCGGGCTGGATCTGGAAAGCGACCGGATCAACGAAATCCTCGGAAATGTGCGCAGCAACTTCCTGCGCGGCACGGACGAGGCGGACCGGATCGACGGGCAGGGCGGCGCCATCGACGTGATGACCGGCAATGGTGGCGCGGACGTGTTCGTCTTCTTCGACGAAGAAGGGTTGAACAACCGGCTGCGCATCACCGACTACACCGTGGGCGAGGACGTGATCGACCTTGCCGGGCTGGAGGTGCGCAGCGTGTTCGAGGGCGCGCGCGGCGTGACGATCCGGCTGGACACGGACGGTGTCGATTACATTCGCGTCCTCGGGGTCAGCGATATCGACGACATCGCCTTCCTTTGATCCGGCGGGCCTGACGGGGAAGGGGCGTCCGGGTGGGCGCCCCTTCGGCATTTGTGGCCCCACCGGGCATCGCATGTGCTTTTCCACTTTGCAGAACCGGCCTGCGCGCCCTACCTTGTAAGGCAACAAGGAGGTCGTCATGCCCATTCCCGTCGTGCCCATCGCCAGTGCTGTTCTGAAATACGGCCCGCTCGCCGCAGCGGCCTTGGCCACGGTGGCCTATGCGAGGGCGAGACCGGCACCGGTGAACCAGGCGGCAGAGGACCTGATGGAGGATGTGGACGAAGGCGTGGCCTTCAGCCGCGCGCCGGAAGGGCAGCAGGTCAATGGCCAGGGCCGTTACCGCCGCACCGTGCGGATGCCGAATGGCATCGGGTTCGAGGTAGATGCCAGCGTGCTCGGGCGTGTCCGGTTGCGGCGCGTCTGATGATGGAACTTTTCGGGGCGCCCGCCTCGCCCTTCGTCCGGAAGGTGCGGGTTCTTCTGGCCGAGACCGGTTATGACGACATGGTGACCTTCACCCCCGTGGCCACGGCCGTGGTGGGCGAAGCCGATGCCGCGATCAAGGCGGCCAACCCCCTGGGCAAGATCCCGGCGCTGCAACGGCCCGACGGGCCTGCGTTGTACGACAGCCGCGTGATCTGCCGCTATCTGGATGCGAAATTCACCCTGGAGGCCTATCCCGCCTCGCGCCTGTGGGAGGTGCTGACCCTGGAGGCGACGGCCGACGGGATCATGGATGCGGGTGTCCTGATGGTCTACGAACGCCGCTTCCGCCCGGCGGAAAAACAGGACGACGCCTGGATCGACGGGCAATGGGCCAAGATCGCCCGCGCACTCGACGCGATCGAGGACCGTTGGATGAGCCATCTCGCCGCCCCGATCGACATGAGCCAGATCGCCGTGGGCTGCGCGCTGGGCTATCTCGACTTCCGCCACGCGGATCGGTCCTGGCGCGAGGGACGGCCGGCGCTGGCGGCCTGGGCGGACACGTTCCTGGCACGGGAGGCAATGATCGCGACGACCCCGTCGAACTGACAACCGATTCTCGACAAGGGGGCTGATCATGGGTCGAAACCCGTGGCATGGCGGATTTGCGGGGAACAGGCGCGCCGCGGCATAGCGTCCGTTAGCGATCCCATTTCAAAAATGCGGCGCAAACAAGCCCCCTGCGACAAAACTGCGCTCCTATGTCCCCTCGACGGTCCCAAAAGCACTTCTATAACCCCAATGGAGTTGGGCCGCCGCCTGTGCGGTCCTGCGTCATCGCTGGCGCCGCATTGCGCCCCGAGTAAGGAGAACCCACGTGTCCCACGCAGAGGATCAGACCGGCACACGCCGGGACTTTCTGTACTATGCTACGGCCGGCGCAGGTGCCGTCACCGCAGGCGCGGCCATCTGGCCGCTCGTGAACCAGATGAACCCTTCCGCCGACGTTCAGGCGCTGTCCTCGATCCTGGTCGATATCGGTGAGGTTGCCGAGGGGACGCAGATTTCCGTGATGTTCCTCGGCAAGCCGGTGTTCATCCGCCGCCGCACCGCGGCCGAGATCGAAGACGCCCGGTCCGTGTCGCTGGACGATCTGCCGGACCCCGTGGCCCGGAACGAAAACAACGAAGGCGCGCCGGCGACCGACGAGAACCGGTCCTACGGCGAAAATGGCGAATGGCTGATCATGCAGGGCGTGTGTACGCACCTGGGTTGCGTGCCGCTCGGCGATGCCGGTGACTTCGGCGGCTGGTTCTGCCCCTGCCACGGCTCGCATTACGACACCTCGGGCCGCATCCGTCGCGGGCCCGCCCCCGAGAACCTGCCCGTTCCGCTGGTAGAGTTTATCGACGAAACAACAATTCAACTCGGTTAAGGGAGAGGAACGACATGTCTGGCATCCCGCACGACCATTACGAGCCGAAGACCGGTGGCGAGAAGTGGATTCACTCTCGCCTGCCGATCGTCGGCCTCATCTACGACACGATCATGATCCCCACACCCAAGAACCTGAACTGGATGTGGATCTGGGGCATCGTGCTCATGTTCTGCCTGATCCTGCAGATCGTCACCGGTATCGTGCTGGTGATGCATTACGTCCCCCATGTGGACATGGCCTTCGCGTCCGTCGAGCACATCATGCGCAACGTGAACGGCGGCCACATGCTGCGTTACCTGCACATGAACGGCGCATCGCTGTTCTTCGTGGCGGTCTACCTTCACATCTTCCGGAACCTCTATTACGGCTCCTACAAGGCGCCGCGGGAGATCACCTGGATCATCGGCATGCTGATCTACCTGCTGATGATGGCCACGGCCTTCATGGGCTACGTGCTGCCCTGGGGTCAGATGTCCTTCTGGGGTGCCACGGTGATCACCGGCCTGTTCGGCGCCATCCCCTTCGTGGGCGATGCGCTGCAGACCTGGCTGCTGGGCGGACCGGCGGTGGACAATGCCACGCTGACCCGCTTCTTCTCGCTGCACTACCTGCTGCCGTTCGTGATCCTGGGCCTTTCGATCGTGCACGTCTGGGCCTTCCACACCACGGGCAACAACAACCCGACCGGTGTCGAAGTGCGCCGCACCTCGAAGGAAGAAGCTGAGCGTGACACCCTGCCGTTCTGGCCCTACTTCGTGATCAAGGACCTGTTCGCGCTGGCCGTGATCATGGTGGTGTTCTTCGCCGTGGTCGGCTTCATGCCGAACTACCTCGGCCACCCGGACAACTACATCGAGGCAAACCCGCTGGTGACGCCGTCGCACATCGTGCCTGAATGGTACTTCCTGCCGTTCTACGCGATCCTGCGCGCCTTCACCCCGGATGTCTGGGTAGTGATGTTCGCAAGCTGGATCACCGGCGGGATCATCGACGCGGCATTCTTCGGCGTGCTGGCCATGTTCGGCGCGATTGCCGTGATGGCGTTGGCACCGTGGCTCGACACCTCCTCGGTGCGTTCGGGCCGCTATCGTCCGATGTTCAAGTGGTGGTTCTGGCTGTTCATCGTGAACTTCGTGGTGCTTACCTGGGTTGGTGCGATGCCGGCCGAGGGGATCTATCCGATCATCGCGCTGATCGGGTCGGCCTACTGGTTCGCCTACTTCCTGGTGATCCTGCCGCTCCTGGGCGTGATCGAGAAGCCCACGGCGCCGCCCGCAACCATCGAAGACGACTTCAAAGCCCATTATGGCAAGGCGGATTCCGCCGACGGTTCGGCCGCTGCGCCGACACCGGCCGAATAATCGGGCGAGAGAGAGGATCAACCCATGATCAAACAACTCGCAATCGCCGCCACGGCCCTTTCCCTGTCCGGGGGAGGTGCCTTGGCCGCGGGGTCGGTCGGCGAGATCACCGATTATGCCTTCCCGTTCGAAGGCCCCTTCGGCAGCTATGATACGCAACAGCTCCAGCGCGGCCTGCAGGTCTATACCGAGGTCTGCGCCGCGTGCCATGGCCTGCGCTACGTGGCCTTCCGCAACTTGTCCGACGAGGGCGGTCCGATGCTGCCCGAGGACCAGATGCGGGCTTATGCGGAGTTCTACGAGGTCTATGACGCGGAACTCGACGATTTCCGCCCGGCAAAGCCAACGGACCACTTCCCGGAATCTGCGCTGGAGAACGCCCCTGACCTCAGCATGATGGCGAAGGCGCGGGCAGGCTTTCACGGGCCCTACGGCACCGGTCTGAGCCAGCTTTTCAACGGCATGGGCGGGGCGGAGTATATCGCGTCCCTGCTGACCAAGTATAACGGGTCGGAGAAGGAAGAAGCGGGCACCGTCCTCTATGGCAACGACGCGTGGGGCGGCTATTTCGCCATGGCGCAGCCGCTCTGGGGCGATGATGTGGAATACGCGGACGGCACCGAGGCCACCATCGAACAACAAGCGGTGGATGTGGCGGCCTTCCTGATGTGGACAGCCGAGCCCAAGCTGAACGCACGCAAGGAGGCGGGCTTCACCGCCGTGGCCTTCCTGATCGTGTTGTCGGTGCTTTTGTACCTGACCAACAAGCGCCTCTGGGCGCCGATCAAGCGCAAGGAAAAGAGCCAACCCGCGGAATAACGCCGGGTTCGTGAAACGGATGGAGCGCGCCCCGGATCGGGGCGCGTTTTTCTTTGCCGCTTGGCAAGCGGAGCGCCTGCGGCGCAAGTCTTTCGTCTCGCCTCTGTCCCCTGGGACAGAGGCTCGGGCCGCGCCGCGGCACCGCCCGGGGCGGAAGGCGGGTTGAGTGCCGCGCACGGGCCGGGTAGAGCAAAGCGCGCAGCGGTCAGGAGCGATCATGTCCTTCAACACTTTCGGTCATTTGTTTCGGGTCACCACCTGGGGGGAAAGCCACGGGCCGGCCCTTGGCGCCACGGTGGATGGCTGCCCGCCGGGTGTGCCGATCACCGAAGAGGCGTTGCAGGTCTGGCTGGACAAGCGCAAACCGGGGCAGAACAAGTTCACCACCCAGCGCCGGGAGCCCGACGCGGTGGAGATCCTGTCGGGCGTGTTCGAGGGGCAGAGCACGGGCAGCCCGATCCAGCTGATGATCCGCAACGCGGACCAGCGGTCCAAGGATTACGGCGATATCGCCGAGAAGTTTCGCCCGGGCCATGCGGACATCACCTACTGGCAGAAATACGGCATTCGCGATTACCGGGGCGGCGGGCGCTCCAGCGCGCGGGAGACCGCCGCGCGGGTGGCCGCGGGCGGGGTCGCACGGGCGGCCCTTGGCGCGCTCGTGCCGGATCTGCGGATCACCGGCTACATGACCCAGATGGGCCCGCACGGCATCGACCGCGCCCGGTTCGACTGGGAGCAGATCGACCAGAACCCGTTCTGGACCCCGGACGCCGCAGCGGCGGAAGATTGGGCGGCCTATCTCGACGGGCTGCGCAAGGCGGGCAGTTCCGTGGGCGCGGTGATCGAGGTGACGGCGCGCGGTGTGCCCGTGGGTCTCGGCGCGCCGATCTATGCCAAGCTCGACACGGATCTCGCCGCGGCGATGATGTCCATCAACGCGGTCAAGGCCGTGGAGATCGGCGAGGGGATGGCGGCGGCGTCCCTGACCGGGGAGGCCAATGCCGATGAGATCTTCATGGGCGGGGATGGTCCTGAATACAGCTCCAACCATGCGGGGGGCATCCTGGGCGGCATCTCCACCGGGCAGGACGTGGTGGTGAGGTTCGCCGTCAAGCCGACCTCGTCGATCCTGACCACACGACAGACGATCACCAAGTCCGGCGCGCCCGCAGAGATCATCACCAAGGGCCGCCACGACCCCTGCGTCGGCATCCGCGCCGTGCCCGTGGCCGAGGCGATGATGGCCTGCGTTCTGCTCGATCACCTGCTGCTGCATCGCGGCCAGGTGGGCGACGGGCCGCGCGGCGCGATCGGCTAGGCATCAGCCCGGTCGCCCCCCGACGTGGGTCTCCGGCTCTCGGGCGAGAGCCTGAGACTGCCGATGCGGCCTCGGTCAGCCCGAAGCCCACGGGGAATTTGGTGTTCGATGATGCGCGGTGTGTGGCTCGGAAATGCGGTGATCCGGTCTTTGGGTTCAGGTCTGGTTCAGTCGCGAATGGCGTTCTGCAGGGCCACGACTTCCTTGTAGGCCAGGGCCGCCTTCTGGTACTCGCCGGCCTCTTCGTAGATCGCGCCGAGCGATTCCGAGAACGCCATGAGCCACAACGGATAACCCATCTCCTTGGCGATGGCCTGCCCTTCGGTCAGATGGTCGAGCGCACCTTGCGGGTTCCCGAGCAGATGGTGCGCATGGCCGCTCTCCTTCAGGATCTGGCAACATGCGCGGCGGTCCCCCTCGGTCCGTGCCAGGGCCAGGCCTTCTTCGAGATGGGGCAGGGCCTTGTCGGCCGCACCCTGCTGGATCAGCGCAGCGCCGAGCACCTCCAGAGCATAGGGCAGGATCACCCGGCTGTTAAAGCGACGGCCGAGTTCCAGCGCGGTTTCCGCGTGCTGCGCGGCCTTGGCCGCCGCGCTGTCATGGATATGCGCGCGGGCGATGTTGTGCTCCACCCGGGCCTTTTCCGCGCCACTGGCATGGTCCCAGGCAATCTCCAGCGCCTGGCGGGCCTCTTCCATGCGCCCCCGGTAGCGCAGGATCGTGGAGCGGGTGATGTGGATGTCCACATGTCCCTCGGCCGGCACCGACTCGTCCAGAAGGTTCATGCCGCGCTGCACCATCCGCCCGGCAAAATCCCGCCGTCCCGCGCTGTAATGGATCACACCGAGGAGCGAGTAGACATCCACCAGAATCGCGCGCGCCGCTGTGGGGTCGACGCGCTGCTTGGCCTGCAGGCAGAAGGACGCCGTGGCTTCGAAATCGCCGCGCCACTTGGCCTGCCATGCCAGGGTACGCAAGGCGCTGGCGCGTGCGAGCGCATGCTCGTCGCTCTGGGCTTCGGTGATCTCGAGCACCTGCTCCGCCAGCGTCTGGCTGCGCGCCCGGTCCATCCAACGACATTCCCAGGCCAGCCGCGTCAGAAGCTGGGGGTCGGGCGTCAGGGCCGTATTTGGCGCGCGTCGATCGGTTTGCATCCGGACGTATCGTCTTTGCGGCTGGGACGTATCACTGATTTGAGATAGTCGAAAATCGATTGATCGAAAAGATGAAGTTTACCTAGTGGAAATCTAGGTCAATTGCGGTGGGTCCGCTCGGGCCCTGTCCAGCACCTGACGCCAGTGCTTGTCATAAAGAAACACCCATTCGGCCGGATGGGCCCGGATCAGGGTTGCCAGATCGTCCGCGATCGCTTGCGTTGCGGTCTGCAGGTCCTCGGGGCGGCGCGGCGGAGACAGGTGCAGGACGATGCGGGTCGGTGTCTGCGCCACCATCGCAGGCAGGATCGGGCTGCCGAGCCGCGCGGCAAACCGGACCGGCCATCCGATCCAGCCCACTGGCTGACCGAAGGCATCGACCCGCACCATGTCGCGCATCTTGTCATAGGGCTCCTCTGCGAGGGGCGCGGCCTGGATACGATCCACGACACCGACCACCAGCTTGCCCTGCCGAAGCGCCTTGAGCACCACCCGGGCGACCGCGGCGTCGCTGGTGCGGCGCACGTCGACGCAGTCGCACCCGAGATGGTCATAGTAGCTGCGCTGCGCCTCCGCGCGGGCGCCTTCCCGGCTCTCGCGGACGAGCATCAGGACCGGATACCGGGCCGCCAGCCCGCGCACCATGGCAATCGAGGCATGGCAATGGGGCATGGCGATCACCGCACCCTTGCCTTCGCTCAGGGCACGGTCGATCAAATCGGCCCGCGGGATGTCCAGCATCGCCCCGAGCGCCTGCGCCTGGCCGCTGCGCAGCATCTCCATCCGTTGCAGTCCGAAGGCAAACTGCCGGGCGAACTGCCGATACATGGCAAAGGCATCCCGACGGCCCAGCAGGGCTGCGAAATCCCGCGAGGTTTTCGCCAGCGGCGTGCCCGGCAGCAGATAGGCCACGAGAAACAGCCCCTGCAGCGGGCCGTAGGCCAGGGTCTGCACCCATCCGGGCATCCCTGCGAGCGCGCGCAGGCTTGCGTCGAACCCGCCCCAGATGCGGTCCTTGAAACGGGTGAAACTGAGGGCCAAGCGCGGCTCCGGAATACTGATACAACGGGCTCCGGTTTGGCGCGCGGCGGCCGATCTGTAAACCGGGCAAGATCACCCATGCGCCAAAAGAAAACGCGCTCGCATGGGGCCGGGGCTCTTCGCAGGCCGCAAAACGGGCCCCTCAGGCGCTTTTACGGTCCCAGGCCTTGCTCCGCATCACGCGGCCTGAAACGCCCGATCGGAAAGTCATCGTCGCGCGGCTTGACGCCCGTTACGCGCCGGGTCAACACGGTGTGAACACAAGCGAGACGAAAGGAGATCGCCATGAGTGACGAATTCAACATGAGCATGCGGAAATTCCTCAAGCAGGTGGGTGTCACCTCCCAGCAGGCCATCGAAGAGGCCATGCGCAATGCCGACGGCACCGCGGGCAAGACCTTCGAGGCGAAGGTGGTTCTGACCATCGACGGGGTGAACCTTGAACACGTGGTGACCGGCACGATCCAGGCACCCGACGCATGAGCGTCACCCGCGACGCCGTTCTTGAAACCCTCAAACAGGTGAAGGACCCGCTCGGTGGCGGGGACCTCGTCTCGGCTGGTATGATCCGCGCTCTGACGGTGGATGACGGCGTCGTCCGCTTCGTGATGGAGGTGGACCCCAAGCGTGCCGCCGAGGTCGAACCGGCCCGGGCCGAGGCCGAAGCCAGGCTCAAGGCGCTGGCGGGGGTCGCCAGCGTGTCGGCGGTGATGACCGCCCATGCCGCCCCCGCCGCGCCACCGGAGTTGAAACCGCAGAGCGCCAAGGCCGCCGGGCCGGCGGGGCCGCAGAAGATCCCGGGCATCGACCGCATCCTCGCGATTGCCAGCGGCAAGGGCGGGGTGGGCAAGTCCACGGTCGCCTCGAACCTTGCCACCGCACTGGCGGCCGAGGGGCGGCGCGTCGGGCTGCTCGATGCGGATGTCTACGGGCCGAGCCAGCCGCGTATGCTTGGCGTGTCCGGTCGCCCGGCCAGCCCCGATGGCAAGACCATCCTGCCCCTGCGCAACCATGGCGTCACGCTGATGTCCCTCGGCCTGATGACGGGCGAGAACGAGGCGGTGGTCTGGCGTGGCCCGATGCTCATGGGCGCGCTGCAGCAGATGCTCACCCAGGTGCAATGGGGCGCGCTCGACGTGCTGCTGGTGGACCTGCCCCCGGGCACGGGCGACGTGCAGATGACCCTCGCCCAGAAGGCCGAAGTGACCGGTGCGATCATCGTCTCGACGCCGCAGGACATCGCCCTGCTCGATGCCCGCAAGGGGATCGACATGTTCAACAAGCTGGGTACGCCGATCCTGGGGATGATCGAGAACATGAGCACCCATATCTGTTCCCAATGCGGCCACGAGGAACATGTCTTCGGCCATGGCGGCGTGCGGGACGAGGCCGCCAAGCTCGGCGTGCCGGTGATGGCGGAAATCCCGCTCGACATGTCGATCCGCATGGCCGCCGATGGCGGAACACCCATCGTGGTGTCCCATCCACAAAGCCCGCAGGCTGAGTCCTTTCGAATGATCGCGCGTCAACTCATCGCGGACGGGAACGCATGACCGAAACCACCACGCTGTCCCGGGGTGAGACCCGGGGCGCCCGCGGCGTCTGACATCGGCGCGCATCAGGCTGTCTCAGGTCCTATGTCTTGAAACGTACCGCCCAAAAATTGATGCAGGTCAAAGATATTTTGCGCATGCAGCATTTATAATGGCACAGATCAAGGATGAGACCTGTACTATGTCCAATGCCTCTGTTGCTCAAGTCGCGCGTCTGCTGACCGGTCCTGATTGGCGCGGGCTGAGTGCAGAAGGGTTGAGCTTGCTCGCCCAGACCGCGGAGTTATGCAGCTTCGCCCAGGACGAGGATCTTACGCCCGGGATTTTTGTTATAATCGAGGGTCTTGTCGGAATGATGCGCGGCATTCGCGCGGATCAGAGTGCCGTGACCGCGCTTTACCTGAAATCCGACCTCGTCGATCTGACGCGCATTCCGGATGATGATCAGGATCGCCTCGTCGCCTTGCGACCAACCCGCGCCCTGCGATTTCCGGCGGAGGCGTTTCATGCTGCAATGCGGAATAGTCCTGAGCTTGCCGAGGCGGCCTATGCAAATATCAAGCGCCAGGCTTTCAACCTGCGTGAGCACGCGGCGGAATTGCACACCAAATCGCCCGATCAGCGTCTCGCGGCCTTCCTGCTCTGGATCGAGGCGCTGTCGGGGCTGGGCGAGAACCGCTCCGGCTTCGATCTGCCCATGCGCCGCTACGATCTGGCGCGCTATCTCGGGATGCAGCCCGAAACCCTCAGCCGCAAGATCAAGGCACTGGTCTCCACCGGCGCGATTTCGCAACGCTCCCCGACCCGACTGATCATCGAGGATCGCGACGCGCTCTCGGGCCTTGCGGTCGGCCCGCGCCGCGTCGCCTGATCCCGCGCTTGCGGCCCCGCCCCGCGATGCTAGTTTGGCGCGGGGGAGAGGCACATGACACCTTTGGAAGGCCTGAAAGTCGTCGAACTGGCACGCATCCTTGCCGGTCCCTGGATCGGCCAGGCGCTCGCGGATCTCGGCGCCGAGGTGATCAAGGTCGAAGCGCCCCAGGGCGACGACACCCGCACATGGGGCCCCCCCTTCATCACCCGCGACGGCGACCGCTCTGCGGCTTATTTCTATGCCGCCAATCGGGGCAAGCGGTCTGTGGTAGCCGATTTCCGCACCGAGGCGGGGCAGGCAAAGGTGCGCGACCTGGTCGCCGACGCCGATATTCTGATCGAGAATTTCAAGGTCGGCGGGCTGGCCAAATACGGACTGGATTATGCCGCGCTGGCCGCGATCAACCCCCGCCTGATCTATTGCTCGGTCACCGGGTTCGGTCAGGATGGGCCCTATGCCCATCGCGCGGGCTACGACTTCATGATCCAGGGCATGAGCGGGCTGATGTCGATCACCGGCGAGCCGGACGCCGCGCCCCAGAAGGTCGGCGTGGCGGTGACCGACATCGTCACCGGCCTTTACGGGACGATCGGCATCCTCGCGGCGGTCGAGCAGCGCCATCGCACCGGGCGGGGGCAGCATCTCGACATGGCCTTGCTCGATTGCGCCACGGCGCTTCTGGCCAACCAGGCAATGAACCAACTCGCCACCGGGACAGCGCCCACGCGGCTCGGCAACGCGCACCCCAACATCGTGCCCTACCAGGTCTTCGAGGCTGCGGATGGGCACATGATCCTTGCGGTCGGAAATGACGGACAGTTTGCGAGCCTGTGCGAGATCCTCGATCTGCCCGGCACCGCCTCGGACCCGCGGTTCGCCACCAACGCGGGCCGGGTCGAAAACCGCGATGCGCTGACCGAGTTGCTGAGCCTGCGTTTGCGGGGCTGGTCCGTGGCGCAACTGCTTTCGGCGCTGGAGGCCGCGGGCGTCCCCGCAGGCCCGATCAACACCATCGACCAGGTCTTCGCCGACCCGCAGGTGCAGGCCCGCGGCCTGCAGGTTTCTGTCGAAGGTGTGCCTGGGGTGCGCGGGCCGTGGCGGTTTTCCGATGCGGAGCTGTCCCTAGATCGGACCGCGCCCAAGCTGCCCGACCCCTAATCCTCCGACCGCTCGCCCGGCTTCGGTGTCAGCCCATAGGGTTCTGCCAGCCGCCAGACATGGTCCGGGATCATCGCGCGCATCCGTTTCGGGTGCGCCCGGCGGAGGTGCAGAACCGTCTCCACCGCCTTCATCTCGACCCGGGCCCGCGCGAATTCCAACCCCTTGGGTCCGATCCTGGGCATCAGCCAGCCGACGATCCCCCGCGCCCAGTCAGGCATCTTGCGCAGGGGCAGCCCGCCAGCGGCCCGCGCCGTGTTCTCGGCAAACCCCTTGACCGACCCGGCCCGCTTGCCTGCCGATCCGGGCGTTTCCAGGCGCACCTCGTCGCCCAGCCGGTCGAGGATCTCCTGCCCCCGCGCGTTGCGCACGATCAGCCACTGGTCACCCTCGCCCGCCATGTAGCCCACCGTGATATCGGCCAGCGTATTGGTGTAGTCGACACAGGTCCGGCAGGTCATCGGGAAGAAATCGTTGGGCAGGTCCGACAGGGGCAGTTTCAGAAACGGGATGTCCCGGCGGCTGCCATCGATGAAGCGCAACTCGACATGGTAATCGGCGCGAAACTCGAGATAGGTGATGTCCTCGGGCCGCGGCGAGAGGCGGGCGAGAAACTGGTGGAAGTTCTCGGTCGTGGTGTTGTCCGAACAGGGCGTGCCGATGACATAGAGCCGCTCGAACCCCAGCTCCGCCTCCATCGCGCGCAGGGCATAGACCTGGCAGGGGATGCCGATGATCGCCAGGCGCCGCAGACCCGTTTTCGCCGCCGGCTCCAGCAGCGACAGCAATGGCGCGTACCCCATCCGCATCCCGCGCAGATGGGCCATCTCCGCGGGGTCGGTGATGATGACCGGGCGCGGACGCCAGCTGTCCTCGGGGTCGGGCCCCATGCCGAGCACCGCGTCCACCGCCCCGTCCTCCAGCAGTTTTTGCGCAAGCCGCGTGGTCAGCCCCGTCCATTGCGCGCCGGGTTTGGGGGCGTGCAGGGCGGCGCGGTACATCCGCCGGTAGGGGCCGAAGAATTGCTCGTCGCCCCGGCCGGGATCCCGCGCCCGGCCATGCACCTGCGCTTCCATCTTCGGATAGTCCGGCTGGATGAACTGGCAAGCCTGTCCGCATTTCGCGGCATCCTTGGTCCGTGACAGCCCGCAATCGGTGCACAGCTTGCGCTGGGCCGCGGGGCCGGGTGTCGGCGCCCAGAGGGCAGGCGGGGTCTGGTCGAGCATCGGCAGGTCCTTTTCGGTCTCGCCAATTCTGCGACATCCGCCAAAAATGTCAACTCAAGTTTACACTTTGCCCGTCACATGTAACTGCGCAGCAAAGCCTCCGACAGAAGCGTCCAACCATCGGCGACCACGAAGAACGCCAGCTTGAAGGGCAGCGACACGATCGCGGGCGGCACCATCATCATGCCCATGGACATCAGGATCGCCGCGACGATCAGGTCGATGATCAGGAAGGGCAGGAAGATCAAGAAACCGATCTGGAACGCCTTCTCGATCTCGCTCAGCAGGAAGGAGGGGATCAGCACCGAGATCGGCGGCGCGTCCAGCTCGAAGGGCGCGACCCCCGCGGTCTCCATCCGCAGATTGCCGAGTCTTGCGAGCGTTTCCGGGTCGGTCCGCGCCTGCATGAAGCGAATGAACGGCTCGAGCGCAGCCCGGAACCCTTCCTCCATGTCCACCGCCCCGTCCACCATGGGCTGAATGCCCCTGCTCCAGGCTTCGCGGAACACCGGGTCCATCACGAAATAGGTCAGGAACAGCGCCAGGCTGATGATCAGCATGTTGGGCGGCGATTGCTGCAACCCAATCCCCTGGCGCAGGATCGACAGGACCGTCACCATGAACGGAAAGCAGGTGATCATGATCGCCAGACCCGGCGCGATGCTGAGCACCGTGATCAGGGCGATGATCTGGAAGGTGCGCGCCGAGAGCGAGGTCTCGTCGCCGAGATTGATGGCCAGCTCCTGCGCACCCGCACTGCCGGCAAACAGCGCCAGAAGCGCGAAGGCGAGGGCCAGCCGCATGGTCAGACGACGCGCTCGGGCGAGATCACCTCGGTCAGCCGCACCGACAGGCGGTGGCTGTCCGCATCTTCCTCCAGCACGCCGCGGGCGATCAGGTGGGTGCCGACATAGAGCTCCACCGGGTCCTCGATCCGCTTGTCGAGCAACAGAACCGCGTCCTTTTCCAAGGCGAGCAGCTCTCGCACGGTGGGATGGGCCTGTCCCACGGACACGCTCAGGGCGATCGGTACGCCCACCAGCGGGCTTTCGGGACGCGGGCTCGGGTTATCCATGGGCCTCTTCCTCTTGCAGGTCCTCGAAGAAAGCCGTCGTGCAGCGCTGGATGTTTTCCAGAAGCGCTGCCGCGTCGACCTCGTGTGTCTCGTGACCCAGGGCGAACCGCACCTGGCCTTGGGAGAAGGTCGGCTCGGTGCGCAGCGCCACGGGCAGGCGGTCCTGCTGTGCCAGGAGTTCCTTGAGAAGTGCCTCGTCTTCCGGCGCGCAGACCAGGTCCACGGTGGTTTGGCTTTGCTCTTCGATCTGGGGCAGCAGGGTCTGTTCGAGGAGTTGCGTGAAATGCGCCCGCATCAACTCCGGCGTGACATGGTTGACCAGGGCGGCCACCAGGGGTTTGAGCGAGAAACACACCTGGCGCCGCGCCTCGAAGAAGGTGAAGGACAGCTCTTCGAGATTGCGTGCGAACTCCGCCTGGATATGGGTGTGCTCCATTTCGCTGGATTTCAGCGCGTCATCCCAGCCGGCCTGGTAACCCGCGTCGTACCCGGCCAGCCGCGCGGCTTCGATCTCCGCACTGGGCACGGTGCCTGATGTCGCTTCGGCGGAGGTCGTCTCCGGCGCCGCGAAGAAATCTTCGAGAGACAGGACATTCATCAGCGTACCTCCTCGTTTTCATTGATCCAGGAGCTCAGGATTTCGATGGTCTCGGTCTCCCGTTCCTTGATGAGCTGCCGCAGGCGCGTGACCGGGTCGCGCTCCTCGTCCTGAGACGTGAGCGTTCGGGCGGCCGCAGCGACATCCGACGCGTCGGTGCTGATCTCGCCGGACAGGACCTCTGGCGTTGCCTCCTTCGCAGCGGTGCCCGCGGATTGCTGCAGCCGGGCGACGAGGTTGGACCCCGTCTCGCCGGCGCGGGTCGCGGAACCGGCCGGCGCAGGCAGCCCGGCGGTCTCGGCCGCGGGCAATTGTGCCTGGGCGGGGGCTGATTTCAGGATCGGGCGCAAAACGAACAGTCCCAGGAACAGCGTCACGAGGGCCAATGCCGCGATCTGGATAACCGACATTGTGTCGACCGGCTGCGGCGCGAACCAGCCGCTGCTCTCCACCGGGTCGGGTGCGGCACTTCCCGGCATCTCCATCGAGCGCAGGGTGATGACATCGCCCCGGGTCTCGTCGAACCCGACGGTGGATTTGACCAGCTCTTCGAGGTCCGCCATCTCCCGGTCCGGGCGGGGCGTGAAAGAGACGGTCCCGTCTTCGGACACGCTGGGAATACCATTGACAAGGACTGCGACGGTCAGGCGCTTGGTGGCCCCTGGCCCCCGCTCGATCTCGCGCTGGGTCTCGGACACCTCGTAGTTGATCCGCTCCCGCGTTTCGGTTTCGTTCTGAGCATCCTTGGCGGACTCGGCATTGGCATCGCCGTCGGGCAGGTTGCTCGCCACCGACACCGACCCTTCTGAATCCCGGGAACTCTGCAAGGTGCTTTCGGTCGTCTCGCGGCTCACCGGTACGGTGCCGTTGGGGTCGAACACCCGTTCCACGATCCGCTCGCGATCCCGCTCGGTTTCGATATTCACTTCGACGAACGCGTTGCCGACGCCCACCCGGGCCTCGAGCAGCCGTTCGATCCGCAGTTTCAGCGCGTCCGCCTTCGTCGTCTGCTCCGCGATGGCGGAGGCCGGGCCCTCCCCGGTCAGCATGGTGCCGCTGACGGCGTCTATGATCGACACGTTCTCCGGCCGCATCCCGGCAATGGCGGAGGACACGAGATACCTCAACGCATCGGCCTGCCCGCCCGACAGCGAGCCGCGCGCGGGCGTCAGGAAAACAGAGGCCGTGGGTTCCTTGCGCGCCTCGAAGGGACGGCTGCTGGCGGCTGAAACATGCACCCGGGCCGAGCGCACCGAGGCGCTCGAGGCGATCGTCCGTGCCAGCTCGCCTTCCTTGGCTCGCCAATATGCCGCATCGAACATCTGCGAGGTGGTACCGAACCCGGACAGGGAATCGAGCAATTCGTACCCCGCCCCGCCCGCGGCCGGCAGTCCTTCGGCAGCCAGGGCGATTCGCAGCCTGTCCTGCTGCGCGCGGTCCACGTAGATGCCTGTTCCACGCACCTGGTGCGCAATCCCGCGCTGTTCGAGGTTGGCAATGACCTCCCCCGCGGCGGCAGGTTCGAGGCCTGAATACAACAAGGCGTAATCCGGGGCCAACGCCGTACGGGACAAGGCCAAGAGCGCCCCGAATACCCCAAGGACCGCGGCAATCGCGATCAATTGGTTCCGCAGCCCAAGCCCGGTCCATGTGGTGCGTATCTGCTCCATGGCCATTCTTTCCCTTCTGACCTTCTGGTCGTCGATGAAGCCAAGCTAGAGCGGTCGGTCTTAATAATCGGTTAGTGCTGTTGAGCTAATCCGGTGGGAGAACGAACCGGGAAAGGTGACATGGCCGACGCGGCACAGACAGAGACCGAGGAAACGGAAGGCACGCCCAAGAAGAAGGGCGGAAAGCTGTTTCTGATCATTGGCTTGGTGCTTCTGCTCGCGGGCGGAGGCGGCGGTTTCTATGCCGTCTATTCCGGACTGATTCTCGCCCCGGCGACGGAAACCGCCGAGACCGAGCCCGAACCGCGGGACCAGGGCCCTGAAGTGGCCTTCGTGCCGCTTGACCCGCTGGTGGTGACGCTGGGGGAGAACGGTCGCAACTCCTATCTCCGGTTCACCGCCGAACTGGAAGTCGAGAGCCGCTACGAGACCGAGGTGGCCCATCTGCGACCCCGGGTGCTCGACGTGCTTAACGGCTACCTGCGTGCGGTCCAAGCCCAAGACCTCGAAGCGCCGGCCGCCCTCGCGCGGCTGCGCTCGCAGATGCTTCACCGGGTCCAGATCGTGACCGGCGAAGGCCGGGTGCGAGACCTTCTCGTGACCGAATTCGTGCTGAACTGAGGGGATCCATGACACTCATCGCAGACATCTTTCTCGCAGCAGGGGCGCTTGGCGCCGCGATCTATTGCCTTGTGCTGTCCCGGCGTCTCGCGCGGTTCTCAGATCTCGAAAAAGGCATGGGCGGCGCCATTGCAGTCCTGTCTGTCCAGGTCGATGACATGACCAAGGCACTGGCCAAGGCCCAGGGCACGGCGAGCACCGCGCAATCCGATCTCGATGCGGTCGCCGCCCGTGCCGAGGCCGCCGCGCAACGCCTCGAGCTTCTTCTGGCGTCCATGCACGACCTGCCGACCCCCGCGGCGGAGGCCAAGCCGCAGCCACAGCAGCCCGCCGCCGAAGATGCCGCGATCCAGTGGCGCACGCGACGCCCTGTTGGGGGGGCCTTGTGATGGCCCGGGGAACCTTGTCCATGCGCAGCCTGACCCGGCCGTTGATGGTGGTGGCGATCATGCTGGTCGGTTCTGCCGCGATCCGTTTCTCGGAAGGAATCGGTCCGGTCATGGCCGATGCCACCAGGGGCGCCATGGACAGCGGCGCCGCCGCCATCCGCGCGGCGACGGAGCCCGAGCTGGACCTTCTGCAGAAATCCCTGCTGTCGCGGGAGGCCGATCTGGTCGCCCAGGCCGAGATCGTGGCCGCCCGGGAAGCCGCGGCACAAGCCGCTGAAGAGGAAATCGCGCGCCGCCAGGCCGAGCTTGATGCGGCCGAGAACGAGCTGGCCCATGCGGAGGCGGACCTGGAACGTCGGGTCCGGACCGCCAAAACCGCGAACGAGACCGACATCGCCAAACTCGTGGCCGTCTACGAGGCCATGAAGCCGCAGGATGCCGCTGAGGTGTTCGAGGCGATGTCGCCCGAGTTCGCCTCCGGTTTTCTCAGCGAGATGTCCCCAAACACCGCCGCCATGATCCTCGCGGATCTGTCGCCGGAATTTGCCTACTCCGTGAGTGTTCTGATGGCCGGTCGCAATGCCGGTATGGACGAGTCGAATTGACGCCGGGCGCCTCCCACGCTCCGCGTTGCTTACCTGAAAGGGTCAAGGCGTGATTGGAATTATCGGAATAGTCGTTGTCTTCGTCATGGTCTTCGGGGGTTATCTCGCGGCTGGCGGCAAGATGGGCATCATCCTGAAATCCCTGCCGTTCGAGATGACGATGATCGGGGGCGCCGCGGTGGGTGCCTTCGTGATCGGCAACGACATGAGTGGCATCAAGCACACGCTCAAGGACGTCAAGAAGGTGTTCAAGGGGCCGACCTGGCTGGCGCAGGACTACAAGGACCTCTTGTGCCTGCTGTTCGAACTCATCCGGCTGGCGCGCCAGAACCCGGTGGGGCTCGAAGAGCATATCGAGGATCCCGCGGCCTCCAATATCTTCTCGAAGTATCCCAAGATCATGGCGGACCGCGAAGCGATCGACCTGATCGCCGACACCATGCGCAGCGCGGCGATGAATTACGACGACCCTCACCAGGTCGAGGAAGTTCTGGAGAAACGGATCGAGTCCAATCACGAGCATGCCATGCATGGCAGCCACGCGCTGCAGACCGTCGCGGACGGCCTGCCCGCCCTCGGCATCGTCGCGGCCGTTCTCGGCGTGATCAAGACCATGGGCTCCATCGACCAGCCGCCCGAGATCCTCGGCAAACTCATCGGCGGGGCGCTCGTCGGCACCTTTCTGGGGGTGTTCCTGGCCTACGGTCTCGTCGGGCCGTTCTCGGCCAAGGTCAAATCCGTGGTCGAGGAAGACGCGCATTTCTACCTGCTGATTCGCGAGGTTCTCGTCGCCAACCTGCACAAGCACACGGTCAACAACTGTATCGAAGTGGGCCGTCAGAACACGCCCAGCCACATCCGCCCGACCTTCTCTGACCTCGAAGAGGCGCTCAAGCAACTCAAGCAGGAGGCCGCATGATCCGCGCCCTTCCGCTTGCGCTGCTGGTTGCCGGGCTTGTCCCGCCTGCCTTTGCGGCCGAGATCCGTTCCGGGGAGCACGCGGATTTCTCCCGCCTCGTGATCCAGTTCGACGGCACGTTCGACTGGGAGTTCGGCCGGTCCGCGGATGGCTACGTCCTGAGATCGGAGGGGCTCGAGGCGGCCCTCGACACGTCTCGCGTCTTCACCCTGATCCCGCGCGACCGGATTGCGCGGATTGTGCATGACCGGGATGGCGCGGAGTTCCAGATCACCCTTGGCTGCGACTGCCATGGCGATGCGTTCGAGATCCGCGCCGGACGTGTCGTGATCGACATCAAGGATGGAAAGGCGCCCGAAAACAGCCCGTTCGAAACCGTGCTGACCGGGTCCGCCGCCCCGGTGCCCGTCCCGTCGTCCACCCCACCCGAGGATTTGGTGGACACTCCGGTGCCGGTGGCAACGCGCGCGGCGCCGGCTCAGTTCGAAACCTCGGCCTTCCGGGATGAATTGGTCCGCGGGCTGTCGCGCGCGATGACCCAGGGCCTGGTTGGGTCGGGCCTGTCGCTCGATGACCTGCTCCCGGCGCCCGATCCGACGCCGGTCGAGCCGGAACCGCCGGTCCAGACGGCCGACCCGGAACCCGAGCGGGACGCGCCGGGCGAGATCGGGCTCAGCACCATGACCCAGGTCGAGATCGACCGGCTGCGCAGGTTCCTGAACGATCCCGTGAGCGAAGCGCAGCAATGCGCCAAGCTTGCCGATCTCGACCTGGCTCTTGACGCCTCCGACCCCCTGGCCAAGGTGCGCCACGACCGGGCGGCGCTCTTCGATCCCATGGGCCGCTTGTCTCCCTCTGTCGCATTCGATCTTGCGGTTGCGTATCTTTCGCTGGGCTTCGGGGCCGAGGCGCTCGAAATACTGCAGCTCGTGGACCAGGACGATCCCAGAACCGCGGCCTACCAGGCCATCGCGGCCATTCTCGAACAGCAATCCATCCAGACGGAAAACCCGTTCTGGGGCCAGATCGAATGCCGCGGCGGCTACGTGATCTGGGAGGTGCTTTCGCGCAACATCGCCAGCCGTCTCGACGAAGAGCATCTGCGCGGCATCCAGCTCCATTTTCTTGAGCTGCCCAAGCAGTTGCGCCGCCGCATCGGTCCCGAGCTGGGCATGAAACTCGCCGATGCCGGCTATGTCGAAGTGGCCCAGGTCATCCGCAACAGCCTGGTGCGCGCCGAAAGCGAGGATTTCCCGGCGCTTCGCAACCTCGACGCGTCCATGGACCTCGAAACCGACAACCCGCTCGGCGCGATCCGGCATCTCGAAGAACTCGTGCTCTCCCGCGGCGATGAAAGCCCCGGTGCCCTCGCACGTCTGTTCCGCGCCTATTTCGCCGAAGGCATGGCACCCCCGGAACAGTTTCGAGAACTCCTGTCGAGCTACAGCTTCGAGTTGCAAGGCTCCGAGCTCGGTCATAATCTCGCGATCCTCGAAGTCGAGATGCTCCTGCGCAACGATGCGGCGCCACGCGCGCTCGAGATCGTGGCCCGGATCGAAGAAGGCGAGCGGACCCTCTCGTCCAGCGAGACGACCCAGCTTCTGCAGGCCAGCCTGAATGTGCCGAACGATGTCGGCTTTGCGCGCTTCGTCATGGACCGCATGGCCTTCGTCACTTCCCGCGACATCTCCAAGGAGCTGTTCGAAACCCTCCTGACCCGCGTGATCGACGCAGGCCTGCTCGAATTGGCCCAGCACCTCCTGGACGAAGCCCAACAGAAACCGCCCGAGCTCACAGAGCGTCTCCTGGCCCTGCATGCGGACCGCCAGGCGCGCGTCCTGCTGGCGCTGGACGGACGGTAAGGGAAACGTCGTGATCAAAGAGAACGTCGTCAGCAGCCGACACTTCCTGCAGCCCACCGTCTTCTTCGTGATCATGCTGCTGGGCATCATCGTCATGATGATCCTGCCCATGCCCTCGATCGTGCTCGATATCGGGCTGGCGCTGTCCTTCTCGCTCTCGATCCTGATCTTCACGGTCACGCTCTTCATCAACCGGCCCCTCGATTTCTCGGCCTTCCCCACGGTGCTGCTCGCGTCGCTGATGCTGCGGCTGTCCCTGAACGTCTCGTCGACCAAGCTGATCATCGGGCAGGGGCACGAGGGCACCCATGCTGCCGGCGGCGTGATCGAAGGCTTCGCCAATTTCGTCATGGGCGGCAGCATCTTTCTCGGCCTCGTGGTGTTCCTCGTGCTGCTGATCGTGAACTTCATCGTCATCACCAAGGGCGCCTCGCGCATGGCCGAGGTGGGCGCCCGCTTCGCCCTCGACGGGATGCCGGGCAAACAGCTCGCGATCGACGCCGACATGTCCGCCGGGGCCATCGACCACGCCGAGGCGAAGCGCCGCCGCGAAACCGAACAGGCCGAAACCACCTTCTTCGGCTCGCTCGACGGGGCGTCGAAATTCGTCAAGGGCGACGCGGTCGCGGGGCTTCTGATCACCGCGCTGAACCTGATCATGGGCCTTGTGATCGGCATGACCCTCCATGACATGCCCCTGGGGGAGGCGTTTCGCACCTACTCCATCCTGACCGTGGGCGACGGGCTCGTGACCCAGATCCCCGCGGTCATCATCTCGATCGCGGCCGCCCTGCTGCTGGCCAAGGGCGGCTCGGACGAAAAGGCCGACATCGCCATCAGTGCGCAATTCGGACGCCACCCGGCCGCGCTGGCCACGGTCGGCTTCATGATGTTCCTCTTCGCCCTGATCCCCGGACTGCCCTTCATCCCCTTCACACTTGGGGCGATGGTGCTCGGGGGGGCGGCGCTCTATCTCTACCGCAAGACCCCCGACAGCCCGGAGGGGGAGGACAAGCCCGCCGCACAAACCGACCGCCCGCGCGAGGCGACCATGGGCGATATCCTCGACGTGGACGAAATCCACGTCACCTTCTCGACCGACCTTGTCTCCTCGATCCTCGACGCCGCGGGTGGCCTCGACACCCGGATCCAGAGCATGCGCAACCATATCGCCAGCGAGTTCGGCGTCATCCTGCCCGAGATCCGCCTGACCGACGATGCCGGCCTGCCGGATGCCAGCTACGCCATTTTCCTGCATGGCGTCGAAGAGGCCCGCGGACAGCTCTACCCCGATCGCATCTTGCTGCTTTTGCCCGAAGAAGGTTTCCGCGAGCCGACCGAGTACGACGTCAAGGAGCCGGTCTACGGCGCCCCCGCCCGCTGGATCGAGAAGTCCGAGCGCGACGAGGTTTCGCTGCTCGGCATGACCACCGTCGCCTCGACCGAAGTTCTGGCCACCCACCTGCTCGAAGTGGTGAAGGGCAACCTGGCGCGGCTGATGACGCTCAAGGCCCTGCGCAAACTGATCGGAGAGCTGACCAACACCGCCGACGCCGCCCGCAACGAGGCCAATCGCCTGCTCGTCGAAGAACTGATCCCCGACCGCGTCACCAACGACACGTTGATCGCGATCCTGCGCCTGCTGCTGGAAGAGCGGGTCTCGATCCGCAACCTGCCCCTCATCCTCGAGGCCATCGCCGAGGCCAAGCAGATCAGCTCCGCCATCGACGGTATCCACGAATATGTCCGGCAACGGCTCTCGTTTCAGATTGTCTCCGACCTCAAGCGCAGCGATGGCACCATCCCCCTGATCCAGCTCGCCCAGGAATGGGAGCAGATCTTCGCCGCCAACTCCATCGGCCGCGAGGACGGTGCCGCGGACGTGGCCCTGCCGCCCGATCTGTTTCAGAAGCTGATCCAGAACGCGTCCGAAAAGGTGGTCAAGGCCAATGAAAGCGGCGTGAACCCGGCGATCGTGACCTCCGTCCGGCGGCGCCGCTTCCTCTCCACGGTGCTGGCGAGCAAGGGCTTGCAGGTGCCCGTATTGTCCTTCGAAGAGCTCGGGAAAACCAACCGGCCCTCCCTGGTCGGGGTGGTCTCCGCGTGACCTGGACCCTGGCAGAAATCGCCGGCGATGTGTTTCCGGTTTTCATCCTGGCACTTCTGCGGATCGGCGCGGCCATGGCCTTCCTGCCCGCCTTCGGCGAGCGCGCGGTCCCGCTCCGCATCAAGCTGGTGCTCACCCTCGCGCTCACGGCGCTTGTCCTGCCCACGCTGCTGGCCACCGGCGCACCGCCGCTGGAGCGCCCGGCGGACTGGGTCCTGGCGGGCGGCGCCGAGGTCGTGAGCGGCCTGTTTCTCGGCTTCACCTTCCGGCTGATGGTCTTCGCGCTGCAGGTCGCCGGCACGATCGCGGCCCAGTCCACCTCGCTTGCCCAGGTTTTCGGCGGTGCGGTGACACCGGATCCGCAACCGGCGCTGGGCAATATCTTCCTGATGGCCGGACTGGCGCTCGCCGCGCTTTCGGGGCTCCACGTCCACCTGACCGAGGCCTTCCTTCTGTCCTTCCTGCTGCTGCCGGTCGGCAATTTTCCCAATTCCGACATCATCAGCGCCTGGGCCATCGCCGATGTCAGCCGGATGTTCGTCGTCGGCTTCACGCTCTCGGCTCCGTTCGTGGCGGCCGCGATGCTCTACAACCTTGCGCTCGGGGCGATCAATCGGGCCATGCCGCAACTGATGGTGGCCTTCGTCGGCGCCCCGGCCCTGACCCTGGGCGGCCTGGCTCTCGCCGCCCTCAGCGTCCCCTTCCTGCTGACCCACTGGTGGTACCTTTTCGAGGCGTCAATCTTCGCGCCCTTCGGACCCGTGAGATGAGCGAAGACGAATCCCCCGACGACAAGCCGTTCGAGGCGTCCGAAAAAAAGCTGCTCGACGCGCGCAAGAAGGGCGAGTTGGTCAAATCGACCGACCTCATCGCCACCGGCAGCTATGGTGGCCTGATCCTCGGCCTCGTCTTCGCCGGGGCGGGCACCCTGACGATCTCCGCCGCCACCATGCAGGGCCTGTTGCGCGAGGCCGACACCCTTGCGCCCGAGCTGTTCGCCGGCGGCGCCTCCAGCATCTCGCTCACCCTGATCCTCGGCACGGTCGGTGCCCTGTCGCTGTGGTTCTTCCTGCCCATGCTCGGCGCCATCGCCAGCCTCGTGCTGCAACGGGCGCTGGTCTTCGCCCCGACCAAGCTGGAGCCGAAGCTCAACCGGATCTCCATCCTGTCCAACGCCAAGAACAAGTTCGGCCGCGAGGGGCTGTTCGAATTCCTGAAAAGCACCTTCAAACTCGTCGTGTTCTCGATCCTGCTCGGGCTGCTCTTCATGTACGAGCTTGACACCATGATCAGCCTCGCCGCCCAGCCGGTCAGCGCGATCATCGGGTTCGTCTTCTACCTGCTGATCGAATTTCTCGCCCTTGTCTTCCTGGCCACCCTGCTGATCGGTGGTGTGGATTACATCTGGCAACGCGCGCAACACCTGCGCAAGAATCGCATGTCCCGGCAGGAGGTGGTGGACGAAACCAAATCCGCCGAGGGCGACCCGCACTCCAAACAGTACCGCCGTCAGCGTGCGATCGAGATCGCGACCCAGCAGATGCTGGCCGATGTGCCCGATGCCAGTGTCGTGGTGGTCAACCCGACCCATTATGCCGTGGCCCTGAAATGGGACCGGTTCTCCCCCACCGCGCCCATCGTGGTGGCCTCGGGCGTCGACCACGTGGCCGCGGCCATTCGCCAACGCGCCCAGGAAGCCGGGGTCCCGATCCACCGCGACCCGCCCACGGCCCGGGCGCTCTACGCGACCTGCAAGCTGGGTCAGGAAATCCCGCGCGCCCAGTTCAAGGCGGTGGCCGCCGCGATCCGCTTCGCCGAGGCGATGC
This sequence comes from Dinoroseobacter shibae DFL 12 = DSM 16493, assembly GCF_000018145.1. Lineage (NCBI taxonomy): Bacteria > Pseudomonadati > Pseudomonadota > Alphaproteobacteria > Rhodobacterales > Roseobacteraceae > Dinoroseobacter > Dinoroseobacter shibae. Next base: position 3,421,060 of record NC_009952.1, on the reverse strand, counting down.
GCGCCAAAGCCCGGAAGAAACCGCTATGACCCCCGATGAACTCGCTGCCCTCGCCATGTTGGCCGAAGTAAAGAAACAACAGGAACTCGCGCGCCTGCATCCGCTCCTGGCCGCGCGGCAGGCCCTGACCGAGGAGATCGCGGGCCTGCGCACCCGTCTTGCCGCTCCGCCCGCCAGCCCCGAAGATCCCGGCGCGCTGCTGCGCGCCTCCGAGCATCGTGCGGTACTCGACAAGAAGCTGCGTGAAAAACTGCAAGCCCTCAGCCGGCTGGAGGCGCTGATCGCCCAGGCCTCCCCGGCGCTGGCCCGGGCCACCGCGCGGCTGGACGTGGCTGAAAAACTGGAAACCGATGCCCGCAAGGCTCAGAAGAAACGCGCCGCCGCCCTGCAGCTGGCGCGCAACACTCAGCTCACGTCCTGACGGACGATATCCATCACCAGAACATCCTTGATGTCATCGCCCATGAGCGACCGGGTCGCCTCGCGCATGGCCAGCCGCAGTGTCTTGAGCGTGAAGCTCTCCGTGAACACCCCGTCGAACCCGCCCGAATTCGAATGATCGAACAGGACCGCCAGCAGCGTGTCGCGGATCCGCGGCTCCTTGGCATAGACCTCTTCGCGCAGCCCGTTCGTCACCTCGAGCGTGATCGACAGCACCACCAGAGATGCCACCCGGCCGTCCCGTACCACCGGGACCACGAACTGGTTGTTGAGCTTCACATACTCGAAATTGCCGCTGGGATCGAAAGACTCCTCGGTGGAGATATCGGGCTCTTCCACCACTTCCGGCGTCTCGGTCACCTCCGGCTCCGGCGGGGGCGGGCGCAGGAAATACCCCGCAGCCCCGCCGCCGCCAAGGCCGACAATCAACAACAGGATCGGAAGGATCTTTTTCATGGTACGCCTCAGAACGGCAGAATGATGTCGGCGATCTGCTGGCCGTAGCGCGGCTGCTGAACGTCCGTGATCTGACCGCGTCCGGCATAAGAGATCCGCGCCGAGGCGATCTTGTCATAGGTGATCTCGTTCTGCCGCGAGATGTCCTCGGGCCGCACGAACCCGGTCACGATCAGCTCGCGCAGTTCGAAATTGACGCGCACCTCCTGGGTGCCCTGGATCTCGAACACCCCGTTCGGCATCACGCCGACGACCGTGGCCGCGACCCGCAAGGTCAGTTTCTCGCGCCGCGAGACCGACCCGTCGCCGGAGGATGACCCGTTCGACGAAACCCCGACCGCCGATCCCAGGCTCGCCCCCTCGGGCAACCGGGGATCGATCCGCTGGGGCAGGCCGAAGAAATCGTCGATGGCCAGGGTTTCGCTGCCCGAGCGCGAGCGTTCGGAACTGTTGGAAATCTCGGCACGATCGTCGATCTCGATCACCACGGTCAGGATATCGCCGTTCTGACCCGCCCGCCGGTCCCCCAGCAGCGAGTTGCGCGTCCCGCTCCAGAGCGAGGCGCGCTCCGGGGCCCGGTCGATCGTCCGGTCACTGGCAATCGGGGCCGAGATCATGGCCTGGTATTCGCTGCCCGAGGACGACGCCGTGAAGTCAGGGGCCTGACCCACATCTGCGATCCGCCCGCACGCGCTCAGCACGACAAGACAGGCGACGAAAGGAACAAAAATGCGCATGGGTCACTCCGCTCAGGGGGTTTCGACAATGGCTTGGCCGGGCCCGGTGACCCGGGCGCGGACAGTGGTCTTGGAGGAAATGTTCAGCACCCGCAGGGACTCTCCGAGCCCCGCGCGCCCCAGGGCCCGCCCCTCGGTCGCGATCCGCATGAAGGGCGTGGCGTAGACCAGCGAGACGAGCTCGTTGCGCTCCACCAGGGCCGGGGGACCGACCTGGTCGGCCAGGATCGGGCGCCCGGCATAAAGGATCACGCGACTCTCCAGCCCGATCGCCTCTTCGGGACGGCTCAGCGCCCCCGGCGTGCTGCCCGGGGTCAGGTTCAGGTCCTCCGCCGTCAGGATGGCCTGGGCCCGGATGGTCCGCGCGGCCACCAGGGTCTCTGCGGCGGCCGGCACGCCCATCAGGACAGCGAGGGAGAGAATCAGCCAACGGGTCATCGGATCTGCGACGTCGCCCCCATCATCTGGTCGGCGGCGGTCATCACCTTGGAATTCAACTCGTATCCGCGCTGCGCCTCGATCAGCTCGGTCACCTCGCGCACCGCATCCACCGAGGAGGCCTCGAGGTACCCCTGCCGGAAGGTGCCCAGCCCATCCTCGCCCGGCACCCCGATCAGCGGCGGGCCGGAGGCGTTGGATTCCATGAACAGGTTGCTCCCGATGGCCTCCAGTCCCTTGGCATTGGTGAACCCGGCCAGCGAAAACTGCCCCAGAAGCTCCGGCTCGACCGTGTCGCGGAAATAGGCATAGACCTCGCCCTCCGCATCCACGGAGATCCGCATGGTGCCCTCGGGAATGACGATCTCCGGCACCACCGGATAGCCGTCCGAGGTCACGATCAGCCCCTCGGCCGAGCGTTTGAGCGACCCGTCTCGGGTATAGGCCGAGGCCCCGGAGGGCAACGTGACCTCCAGATACCCCTTGCCCTCGATCGCCAGGTCCAGGTCGCCCCCGGTCTGCGACAGCGAGCCCTGGCTCAGCTCCACGGTGACCGCGGCCGCCCGCACCCCGAGACCCAGCTGGACCCCCGTGGGCAGGGCGGTCCCGTCGGAGGCATTGATCGTTCCCGGCGCCTTCACCTGCTGGTAATGCAGGTCGGCGAACTCCGCCCGGCGCGCGTTGTAGCCGGTGGTGTTCATGTTCGCGAGGTTGTTCGAGATCACCTCGACCCGCATCTGCTGGGCGCTCATGCCCGTGGCGGCGATTGTCAGAGCACGCATTCTGCCTCTCTTTCCGGCCGGTTAGCGGCCAAGGGTCTGGATGACGGTCTTGATCCGGTCATCTTCCTTATCGATGAAGGACTTCGCGGATTCGTAGCGGCGCTGAACCTCGATCATGCGCGCCACCTCCACGATGGGGTTGACGTTGGAGCCTTCGATGAAGCCCTGGTGCACGCTGGCATTCTCCGCCGGCAAAACCCCGCCATTGGGGATGAAGGACGCACCGGGTGCGCGCTCCATCAGCAGCGGGTCCTCGGGCACGACCAGCCCGATATTGGTCAACGGCCGGCCATCGGCGCTCAGGGTGCCGTCGGCGGCCACCGCGATGCTGCGGGCATCGGGCGGAATGAACACTGGCGCCCCCCCGGCATCGAGCAGCTGGTAGCCATCCGGCGTGACCAGCAACCCGTTGGCATCGGGCTCGAACGCCCCGGCCCGGGTCAGCCGTACCCCCTCGGGGGCCGCGACCTGGAAAAACCCGTCCCCCTCGATCGCCATGTCGAAGGATCCGCCGGTCTGGCGCAGCATGCCCTGGCTGTAATTGGTGATCTTCGCGCCACTGTCGGTCATCGAGATCGACGCCTGCCCATGGCCCGTGGCCTGCACGTATTCCGAGAACACCAGCCCCTCGGCCCGGTAGCCTGTGGTCGAGATGTTGGCGATATTGTTGGCGATCACCGTCATCTCGCGTTTCAGCGCGTTCTGGCGGGACAGGGCGGTGTATTGTGTGGCGTCCATGGCGGGTCAGAACCTCTCGATCGTCGGCAGGATTTCCGCCTGGAAGAAGTCCGTGAGGGTTTCGGTCATGAAGCTCATGCTCACCCAGAACACCGCCAGCATCAGCGCCGCCTTGGGCACGAAGGTCAATGTCATCTCCTGCACCGAGGTCAGGGCCTGGAACAGACCCACGATCACCCCCGCCACCAGCGCCACGGTCAGGATCGGCGCCGACATCAGGACCGATACCCAAAGCCCCTGCCGCAGGGTGTCGAAGAAGATGATCTCCGTCATCAGACCGGCATCCTCAGGATTTCCTGGTAGGCCTCGACCACCTTGTTGCGCACGGTCACCGCGGTCTCCACGGCCAGCTCGGTCTGGGCTAGTGCCTCGACCAGGGCATGGGGATCCGCCCCGCCGGTCATCGCCGCTTGCGTGACGGCCTCGCCGTTCTGGAGCGTTTCGGCAAAGCTCCGCGCCGCACCGGCAATGTCGGGCCCTTCGTGTTTCGGCGCGGTCAGCTCCTTGGAACGTGTGTAGAGCTGTGCCGCCGTGCTGGAACGGATATCCATTCTAAACTCCGATCTTAGCGTTTGAGTAGTTCGAGCAGGGAGCGCGACATCTGCCGGGCATTGTCGAAGCTGCGCAGGTTCGCTTCGTAGCTGCGCTGGGCTTCCCGGGCGTCAGCGACCTCCACCATCGTGCTCACGTTCGATCCTTCGTAATACCCAGTGGGGTCCGCCAGCGGATGGGACGGGTCGTAGATCCGCTTCAGCGCCGAGTCGTCGAGCGAGACCCGCAGCACCGCGACACCGTCGGTGCCGTCGAATGTGTCGAACATCTGCTGGAACTCGGCCTGCTTGCGCTGATAGCCGGGCGTGTCCACATTCGCGATGTTCTGCGAGACCACGTTGAGCCGCTGGGCCTGGGCCATCAGCCCGCTGGCCGACACGGTCATGGATTTGAGTAGATCACCCATCGCCCGTCACCTCCCCAGGCTCGTGCGCAGGATGCTCATGGAGGTCTTGTAGACCGACAGGGCCAGCTCGTGCTGGTGCCGGTTCTCCGCCATGCGGATCATCTCGTGTTCAAGGGAGACCGAGTTGCCATTGGGTGCCACGGGGGTATCCAGCACCGTCTGCACCGACAGGTCGAGCCCGCGATGGGCACCGAAGGCATGGTCGTCGCGCGTGGCCCGCAGCCCGGAGGAGGTCATCTCACGGTAGCTGTCGGTGAAATCCTTCAGATCCTGCGTGCGGTACCCGGGCGTATCCGCATGGGCGATATTCCGGGCGATCACGCCGTGCCGCTCGTTGGCATGGGCGACCATGGCACTCGCGGTATTGAGAATCGTCAAATTTTTCATATCGGGGCTTCTCCCACGATGGTTTCAACCAACGCTTAACCCCGATTCCTTTAGAAACAGTAAGTGAACATCCAACGGACCAGAAAGGCCGACGATGACCCCTGACTTCTCAAGCCTCGCCGCGCAGATCGAAGGCGCCTCGTTCCATCGCATCTCCGGGCATGTCTCGGCCCTGAGCGAAGCGGTGGTCGAGGTGACCGGCCTCAACCGCCATGCCCGGCTGGGGGACCGCGTGGTGCTCACCGGCGCCACCGGGGCCGAAGTGGGCGGGGAGGTCGTCACCCTCTCCGGCTCCCATATCGAGGTTCTGCCGGAGGCCCGGCTCGAAGGATTCGCGCTCCGCGACCGCGCCTATTTCCAGGGCCGGTCCGAGGTGCGGCCGTCCGAGGACTGGATCGGCAAGGTGATCGACCCGTTCGGCCGCTGCCATGACGGCACCATTCCCGCCCCCGGCCCGACCGCCTATCCCCTGCGCGGCACACCGCCCTCGGCCATCACCCGCAAACCCCTGGGCCACCGGCTGGAAACCGGCACGGCGGTCTTCAACACCTTCCTGCCCTTGGTGCGCGGCCAGCGTCTGGGCCTTTTCGCGGGCTCCGGGGTGGGCAAATCCACCCTGCTGGGCAAGCTCACCCGTTCCGTGCAGGCCGACATCGCCGTGGTCGCCCTGATCGGCGAACGTGGGCGCGAGGTGCGCGAATTCGTCGACCGCACCCTCGGCGCGGACGGGATGAAGCGCGCCATCGTCGTGGCCGCCACCTCCGATCAGGCGCCGCTCCTGAAACGCCGCGCGGCCTGGCTGGCCATGTCCATCGCCGAATATTTCCGCGACCTCGGCGGCCATGTCCTGTTCCTGACCGACAGCGTCACGCGCTTTGCCGAAGCCCATCGCGAGGTCGCGCTGACCGCGGGCGAGGCGCCCTCGATGCGCGGCTTTCCCCCGTCGACGGGCCAGATGATCATGGACCTGGCCGAACGCGCCGGCCCGGGGCCCGAGGGCAAGGGCGACATCACCGGCATCTTCAGCGTCCTGGTGGCCGGCTCGGACATGGACGAACCGGTGGCCGACATCCTGCGCGGGGTGCTCGACGGTCACGTGGTCCTGTCGCGCGAGATCGCCGAGCGGGGCCGCTTCCCCGCGGTCGACGTGCTGCAATCGGTCTCCCGCAGCCTGCCCGACGCCGCCAGCGCCGCGGAAAACGAGCTTCTGCAACTCGCCCGCCGGACCATGGGCATCTATGAACGCTCCCGCCTGATGATCCAGTCCGGCCTCTACACCCAGGGCAGCGACGCGGAGATCGACGCGGCCATCACCGCGCACCGGGAGCTCGAGGGCTTCCTCGCGCGGGTCGAGACCGGCACCGCCGCCGACAGTTTCGAGCATCTCGCCCAGGCACTCCGGCGCGCAGGCGTGGCGCCGCAACCGCAAGACCCGGGTGCGATCTAGCCCCGCGCCCGTCGCGACCGGTAGGCCGGGGATCTTCCCCGGCCCGCGCCCCGGGCCGACCCGCCACCGCACACGCGGCGGTCGGGGCCGCCCCGGCGCGGCTCAGGTCTCCCGGCTGTCGTCCATGCGGAATTTCGGCAGGCTGTCGAAAGCCATCTTCAAGGCCTCGCCCCAGCCGCTGGAAATCGTCTGGAAATAGCTGTCATCGGCGGTGATCCGGGCGGCATAGCCCAGACGCAGCGCATCGGTCTCGATCACCTGCACGTCCAGCGGCAGATCCACCGACAGGTTCGCCTTGATGGTCGAATCGAAACTCACCAGCAAGAGCTTGATCGCGTCCTCGAAACTCATCTCCGGATCGAAGGCGCGCACCAGGATGGGCCGGCCGTATTTCGTCTCCCCGATCTGGAAGAACGGCGTGTCGTCCGAGGCCTCAATGAAATTCCCCTCCGGATAGATCATGAACAGCCGCGGCGCGCTGCCCTTGACCTGCCCACCCAGAAGCAGCGTCGCGTTGAACGTGCTGTCGGCCCGCGCGCCGGTATTGGCGTTCGACTGGATCACCTCGCGCAGGGTCGCACCGACCATCCGCGCCACCTGGAACATCGACGGCGCCTCGAAGACCGAGGGGCTGCGTTCCCCCGGGGCCTTCATCCGCTCCTCCAGCAGGCTGACCACCGACTGGGTCGTGGCCAGGTTGCCCGCGGTCATCAGGGTGATGACCCGCTCGCCCGGCTGCTCCCAGCTTGCCATCTTGCGGAAGGTCGAGATGTTGTCGACGCCCGCATTGGTGCGCGTATCCGACATGAACACCATGCCGCGGGCCATTTTCAGCCCCACACAATAAGTCATTTCACGTTCCCGGCTGCCATGCTCCGGCAGCGCCATCAAAGCCCCGCCGGGGGCAGGGACTCGCGCCCCGGCCAACGGCCAACGCTTCCGCATACAGAGGATTGCAGGCGCTGTCATCCGCCATGATGCCCGTTGGGGCACGTGCCGCATTGGGGTGTGGCACTGCCGGGGGGGTTATGCCTGGCCCTGGCTCTGGGATTGCGTCTGCGCGCCCTGGGACTGCACCTGCAAGGTCACGTCCAGCCGCTCGGCCCCGTCCCCGAACCGCATCCCCGAGACCGGGGCGGCATCGGTGTAATCCAGCCCCGTCGCCACCCGGACATAGCGTGCATCCGGGCAGATCGCGTTCGACACGTCGAACCCGATCCAGCCGATCCCGTCCACATGGGCCTCGGCCCAGGCATGGGTGGCGTCCTGCTCCACCCGGTCCTCCATCATCAGATAGCCCGAGACATACCGCGCCGGCACCCCGAGCGCGCGCGCCGCGGTGATGAAGATATGGGTGTGGTCCTGGCACACCCCCTTGCCCGCGGCGACCGCCTCCTCGACCGTGGTGCCCACATGGGTCTCGCCCGGGGCATACGCCACCGCGCCCGCGATATGGGCCATCAACCCGTGCAACTGATCCAGCGGCGTGCCTCCCGCGTCGAACTCCCGCATCAGCTTGCGCAGCCCCGGCCCGGCCTTGGTCAGCGGCGTGGTCCGCAAAAACATCCACAACGGCATGAACCCCGAATGCTTGCCGGTCACGCCGCTGGTGTCGGTCACATCGACCTCGCCCTCGCAATGGATCGTCACCCCGGTGACCCCGGGATCGAAGCTGATCAGGTTGGTCTCGTTCTTGTGCTCGTCCTCGTAGCTCACCTGGGGCTGGGCGCCCTCGAAGCTCATGGTCCAGTTCAGCACCTTCTGGGTATCGCGCGACTTCGGCGTCAGACGCACCTGCTGCAACCCGTAAGGGATGGGCGTGTCGTAGCTGTAGGTCGTCCTGTGGGTGATCTTCAGTATCATGCGCCTATCCGTAAAACCTGTAATCCTGCTCGATCTGCTGACCGAGCATGGCGTTGAACCGCAGGAAATCCTGGATGAACTCGTGCAAGCCCCCCTCGAAGATCAGGTCCACCGTACTCGCCCGGATCCGCGCATTCACCGCGTCGGCCGTATCGTGGCAGGGGTGCCGGTCCCCGTAATCCGCCTCCAGGTAGCCCAGGTTGGCCGAGATCTTGGAATAGCAGAACGCCAGCGATCGCGGCATCCGGCGATCCAGGATCAGGAACTCGGCAATATCCGCCGGCGTGCTGTCGGAGCCGTAATTGTGCCGAAACGCCCCTTCGCCCGAGACCGAGCGCAGGATCGTCTCCCACTGCACGTTGTCGAGCGAACTGCCCACGAAATTCGCCGAAGGCAGCAGCACGTAATACTTCACGTCGAGGATCCGCGCGGTGTTGTCCGCCCGCTCCAGGAAGGTCCCGATCCGGGCGAAATCGTAGATGTCGTTGCGCATCATCGTGCCGTGCAGCGCGCCGCGCACATAGACGCTGCGCTGCCGGATGATGCCCAGAACGTCCGGCAGATCGCGCTCCGATATCTTCCGCGCAAGCAGCTTTTTCAAGGTCAGGTAGCATTCGTTCACCGCCTCCCAGACCTCCCGGGTCAGCGCGGTCCGCACCAGCCGTGCATTGTCCCGCGCCGACGAGATCACCGACATCACGCTGGACGGGTTGTCCTTGTCGCGAAGCAGGAAATCCACCGCGTTCGCGCCCTCGAACGCATCGTATTTCTGCAAATAGGCATCGCGCGCCCCCGCCGTCGCCAGGATCGAGCCCCACTCGCTCGCCGCCGCGTCCGAGCGGGTCAGCGCGATCCGCTGCCCGGCATCCACGAGCCGCGCGATGTTTTCCGACCGCTCCAGATACCGAAACATCCAGAACAGGCCCCCGGCTGTCTTGCCCAGCATGACCCTACTCCTCCAGCACCCAGGTGTCCTTGGTGCCGCCTCCCTGGCTCGAATTGACCACCAGCGACCCCTTCTGCAACGCCACCCGCGTCAGCCCGCCGGGCGTGATATGGATCTTCTTTGGCGAGACCAGCACGAAGGGCCGCAAATCCACATGCCGCGGCGCCAGCCCCGAACGCGCGAAAATCGGCACCGTGCTCAGGCTCAGCGTCGGCTGGGCGATATAGCTGTCGGGCTTGGCGATCAGCTTCTCGCGGAAGGCGGCGATCTCCTTTTTCGAGGCCGCAGGCCCCACCAGCATCCCGTAGCCGCCCGAGCCATGCACCTCCTTGACCACCAAGTCGGCCAGATTGTCCAGAACATAGGCCAGCGTGTCGGGGTCGTTGCAGCGATGGGTCGGCACGTTCTTCAGGATCGCCTGCTCGCCGGTATAGAACTCGACGATCTCCGGCATGTAGGAATAGATCGCCTTGTCGTCCGCGATCCCGGTGCCCGGGGCGTTGGCGATGGTGATCCCGCCCGCGCGGTAGACATCCATGATACCCGGCACGCCCAGCAGGCTCTCGGGCCTGAAATTCATCGGGTCGAGGAAATCGTCATCCACCCGCCGGTAGAGCACGTCGATCGGGGTGAAGCCGCGGGTGGTCCGCATCGCCACGCGCCCGTCCACCACCTTCAGGTCATGCCCCTCCACCAGTGCCGCGCCCATCTTGTCGGCGAGAAACGCATGCTCGTAATAGGCCGAGTTGTGGATCCCCGGGGTCAGAACCCCCACCACCGGCTTGCCGGTACAGGCCGGCGGGAAACAGTCGCTCAACGACCGGCGCAGGTTTTGCGGGTACTCGCTGACCGACCGCACCCGGTTGCGCGCGAACAGCTCCGGGAACATCTGCAGCATCGTCTCCCGGTTCTCCAGCATGTAGGAGACCCCCGAAGGCGTACGCGCATTGTCCTCCAGCACGTAGAACTCGTCCTCGCCGGTGCGCACCAGGTCGATGCCGACGATATGGGTATAGACATTGCCCGGCGGCGTCATGCCGATCATCTGGGGCAGGAACGCCTCGTTATTGGCGATCATCTCGGCGGGTATGCGGCCCGCGCGGATGATCTCCTGCCGGTGATAGATGTCGTGCAGAAAGGCGTTGATCGCGCGCACCCGCTGCTCGATCCCCTTGGCCAGCCGGGTCCATTCCCGGGCCGAGATGATGCGCGGCACGATGTCGAAGGGAATGAGCCGTTCGGCCGCCTCTTCGCGCCCATAGACGTTGAAGGTGATCCCCGTCAGCCGGAAAACGTCTTCGGCTTCGCGGGCCTTCTTGCGCAGGCGGGCGGGGTCCTCGCCGCTGAACCAGGTGTCAAAATCTGCATACGGGGACCGGATCGCGCCGTCCCCCATGCCCGTCATCTCGTCAAAGGGCTGCTTTATCTTCATGAATTCCACGCTAGCGATTTCAGCCCCCACTGCAATGGCTAGGTGAACGCGCCTCGGGCGGGGAAAGTTCCCGCACATGCCTCGAAATCGGGCGCTGTCCTTCTGTGCGCCTTGCCGCATTGCTGTGCAGCCCGGGTGTGCGCCTGGCCGATTGCAATGGCGCCCGCCCTGTCCTAGACGACCTCATGTCCACGCGCCCGTCCCCCCGCGACCTCGATGTCATCGCGCCCAACCTCAAGCAGCGGCTCTCGGGCGTGACCTCCACGATCATCCGGCTGGTGCCGCTGCAGGCGCGCCAGATCGCCATCGCCGCGACCGGGCCGGGCCTGCCCGACCATGTCCCCCATATCCCGCTCTCGGCGCTCGTCACCCTGCCGCGGGACCGCTGGCGGGTCTGGCACGCGCGCCGCAATACCGAGATGCTGCTGGGGCTGGTGCTGCGTCACGTGTTCCGCCGCAAGCTGCGGCTGCTCTTCACCACCGCCTCCCAGCGGCAGCATTCGGCCTATACCAAGTGGCTGATCCGGCAGATGGACGGGGTCGTCGCGGTGTCGCGGAAATCCGCGGCCTATCTCGACCGGCCCGCCACGGTGATCCTGCACGGGATCGACCTCGACGACTTCACCCCGCCCGCCGACAAGCCCGCCCTGCGCGCCCGCCTCGGCCTCGATCCGAAGGCCACGCTGATCGGCTGTATCGGGCGGATCCGAGCGCAGAAGGGCACCGATCTCTTCGTCGATGCCATGCTGCGCCTTCTGCCCGACCGTCCCGGCGCCCAGGCCATCGTGCTCGGCCGTGCCACCGAGGCGCACAAGGAGTTCCTTGCGGGCCTTCAATCGCGCATCGCCGCCGCCGGATTGTCCGACCGCATCCATTTCCCCGACGAGGTGCCCCCGGACCAGGTCGCCGCCTGGTACCAGGCGCTCGACCTCTATGTCGCGCCGCAGCGGTGGGAAGGCTTCGGCCTCACCCCGCTGGAGGCGATGGCCTGCGCCGTGCCCGTGGTCGCCGCGGATGTGGGCGCGTTCTCCGAACAACTCGACCCGCCCGAGATCGGCTTGCTCGTGCCCCACGACGACCTTGCTGCGCTCACCGCCGCCACCGACGAGATGCTGGACCGCGATCTCGCCGCCGAGGGTGCGAAGGCCCGCGCGAAGATGGAGGCGGAGTTCTCCCTCAGCCGCGAGGCCGAGGCCCTGATCGCCGTCTACCGCGACCTGCTCTCCCGGCCCTGACCCCGCCCGCGCGCCGGGCGGCCTGCTGCGCTGCGGCAGGATTGTCAGACAATGTGCCCGACACTTGCCCGACACTTGCCCGACAGATGTCCGACGGCGATCCGACCGGTGCCGGACGGGCCCGGCAGGGGCTGCGCGCGCCCTGCGACCACGCCCCCCTTTCGCCGCGCAGAGGCTTGCGATAGAGAGCGCTTCGAACCCCAAAGGAGACCCGAAAATGGGCTACAAAGTCGTCGTCGTCGGGGCCACGGGAAACGTGGGCCGCGAAATGCTGAACATCCTGGCCGAGCGCCAGTTCCCGGTGGACGAGATCGCCGTTCTGGCGTCTCGCAAATCCCTGGGCACCGAGGTGAGCTTTGGCGACAAGACCTTGAAAACAAAGGATCTCGACACGTTCGACTTCACCGGCTGGGACATCGCGTTCTTCGCCGTGGGCTCCACCGCGACCAAGGAATACGCCCCCAGGGCGGCCGCAGCGAAATGCGTGGTGATCGACAACTCCTCGCTCTATCGCTACGACCCGCAGATCCCGCTGGTGGTGCCCGAGGTGAACCCCGAGGCGGTCGAGGATTACAAGAACAAATACATCATCGCGAACCCCAACTGCTCCACCGCGCAGATGGTCGTCGCCCTCAAGCCGCTGCACGACCGCGCCCGGATTAAACGTGTTGTTGTAAGCACTTACCAGTCCGTCTCCGGTACCGGCAAGGAGGCGATCGACGAGCTTTGGGACCAGACCAAGGGCATGTACGTCCCCGGCCAGGAAAAGGCGCCGTCGGTCTACCCCAAGCAGATCGCCTTCAACGTCATCCCCCATATCGACGTGTTCCTGGAGGACGGCTCCACCAAGGAAGAATGGAAGATGGTCGCCGAGACCAAGAAGATCGTCGACCCGGCGATCAAGGTCACGGCAACCTGCGTCCGCGTACCTGTTTTCGTGGGCCATTCCGAGGCGATCAATATCGAGTTCGAAGAGTTCATCGACGAAGACGAGGTCCGCGACATCCTCCGCGAAGCGCCGGGCATCATGGTCGTCGACAAGCGCGAAGACGGCGGCTACGTCACCCCGGTGGAATGCGTCGGCGACTTCGCAACCTTCATCAGCCGCATCCGCCAGGACAGCACGATCGACAATGGCATAAACCTGTGGTGCGTGTCCGACAACCTGCGCAAGGGCGCGGCCCTGAACGCGGTGCAGATCGCCGAAACCCTCGGAAACCGGGTCCTGAAGAAGGGTTGATCCGGATCAGCGCCCCGGGCGCGCGGATGGCATGTCCTGCTCGGCACGCCTCATCACCCGCTCGGCCGGCCACCGGTGGCTGTGGCTCGGGAAGGGCTGGCCGAAACGGCGCATCAGGGTTGCATAGCTGTAGCCCAGATCGGAGCCTTTGCACTGGCGCGCGCCGTCGGGCCAGCTGTGCAGGGCCAGTCCGCCCCCGGCTTCCTGCAAGCTGTATCCCTTCGCCCGAAGCCGGTTTTGCAGCTCTTCCCATCCCCGCGCTTCGGCAAGGTCATTGGCGAGGAGCACCCGCAAGGGTGCGAGGAGCCGCTCATCCGCCCTTGTGGGCGTCTTCGCGTGTTTTCGGTTTCGCCGCGCAATTTCCGCGCGCAACGCGTCACGGATCAATTGCCCCAGCGAGATGTCTTCCGCGGACGCGACCGTTTCGGCGGCTGTGCGCAGCGGGTCGGGCAGTCGGATTTCGATGCGGGTGTCGGCCATACCGCACCCTGTCACGTATTGGTTAAGGGTTTCTCACCGGCTCAGAACCGCTCCGCCCGCAGCACTTCGCAGTCGCTCACGGTGACGACGCCGATATGACGCTCCACCACCTTGAAGGCCGCATCCAGCAGCGTGTCCAGACGATCCGGCCGGATGATGCAGACGACCTGGATCATGCCGCCCGCGCGCCCCACCTGTCCCTCCCGGCTCCAGAGGCCCGACCGACCCGACCCGCCCAGCACCGGCAGGATCGAGAAGCCGGTCACCCCCGCCCCGGTCAGCGCGTCGGTCAAGCGCCGCTCCATGGGTGCTTCGATGATGATGGCGACCCGTTTGGCCTTGTGCGTTTCCATGCGCCTATCCTTATGTCAGGACCGATGCCACGGCGACGTAGATCGGGATTCCAAGTGTCAGGTTGAAGGGGAAGGTCACCCCCAGTGACAGGGTCAGGTAGATCGACGGGTTCGCCTCCGGCAGCGCCACCCGCATCGCCGCCGGCACCGCGATATAGGAGGCCGAGGCAGCCAGGGTCGTGAACAGCACCACGCCCCCCGTCGACAGGCCCAGCAGAAGCCCCGCCGCGAGACCCAGCGTGCCGCCGACCAGCGGCATCACCACCCCGAAGGCAAAGACCGGCGCGGTCATCACCCCGCGCGCTTGGCGCAGACCCCGCCCGGCCACCAGCCCCATATCCAGCAAAAACAGGCACAAAACCCCCTGGAACGGCGCCACGATGAAGCTGGAGATCGAGGCGAGCCCCTCTTCGCCGGTGATCCAGCCGATCGCGAACGCCCCCACCAACAGCACGATCGACCCGTTCAGCAGGATCTCGCGCCACAACTCGCTGTCCATCCGGTCGCCGCCCCCGGCGGTGCGGCTGACCAGGAACAGCGCGGCGAGGATCGCCGGCGCCTCCATCACCGCGGCCACGGCGACCATGTACCCCTCCGAGGCGATCCCCTGGCTGTTGAGCACCGAGGTCGCGGCCACGAAGGTCACGATCGAGATCGAGCCGTAATGCCCGGCCACCGCGGCGGCATCGAGGGTGCTGAGATTGGTCATCACCCGCAAGAGCCCGAAGGCGATGAACGGAATCGCGAAGGACAGCACCCCGCCCGACAGCAGGGCCAGCACCAGCGTGGTGTCGAGCCCGTGGGCCGCCACCGCCGCACCGCCCTTGAAGCCGATTGCAAAAAGCAGGTAGATCGACAGCCCCTTGGCCACCGCTTCGGGCACGGTCAGGTCCGACCGGGCAAACGCCGCCGCCAGGCCGAGGGCAAAGGACAGGATGATGGGCGAGCCGAGATTGTCGGCTGCCAGCGCTAGAATGTTTTCCATGGGTCTCCGAAGCCTGCCCGTCTTGCTCGATGCGCGCTGTCGCTGCGCCGCGGCACACTAGACGCGACCTTGTGTCAATTCCACCCTAAACGGCCTCGAAGGCTTCGGTGTCGCCATGGAAGGCATAGAGCCGACCATCGCCGATATCGTTCCACAACCCGTGCAGGGACAGTTCGTCCCGCTCGACCGCCGCACGGACGCAGGGAAAACTCATCAGGTTCTCCAGCGAGATCAGAACCCCCTCTTTCTCGAGGCTCTGGGCTGGATTGTTGTTCTCCGGTCCGGTGTCGATCCGGGCATAGCCAGGGCGCAGGATGTCGAGCCAGCGGCCGATGAAACTGGTCTCTTCCTCCAGCTCCGCCGCATGTCCGCCGCACATGTCCAGGCATCCGCGCACCCCGCCGCAATCGGAATGGCCCATCACGATCACATGGGCCACCTTCAGCTGGGTGACCGCGTATTCGATGGCCGCCGAGGTGCCGTGATGCGCGCCCGAGGGCGCGTAGGGCGGCACGAGGTTCGCGATGTTGCGGTGAATGAACATCTCGCCGCTGTCGGCGCCGAAGATGTTGGTGACATGCACCCGGCTGTCGCAGCAGGCGATCAGCATGGCGCGGGGCCGCTGGCCTTCCTCGGCCAGGCGCCGGTACCAGAACTTGTTTTCATCATAGGTCGTCGCTCGCCAGCCATGGTAGCGCTGGGCGAGGTACGACGGCAAAGGCTTGGCCGGGGTCATGGGCGCCTCGTTTCGTCATCCGGGGCCTCCCCTATAGCGCGGGTTTCACTAAAAAACGATGGAGTAAATTGGCGCGGGGCAACGGAGTGTTCATAGTGTCGGGGCCATGGTCCTGCCCGAGGTGGACGACAAGACACGAGGGTAAGATGCTCCGACAAACCGCATCAATACAACACAAGCTGAGTGGCGAGCCGAACGTGGTCGTGCTCCGGCCCCACGAACCGGTGGTGCTGGACCAGGACCGGGTGGTGGAGCTGTTCGTGGACCTGGGCGAGATCGGCGCGCAAAGCACCGTCTCCGAAACCCTGACCGACATCCGCGACCGGGTGGGCCTGCTGCCTATCGAGTTCGCTCGCGGGACCTGGGACGGGCTCGAAGGTCTGGCGCAGGAAATCATGGCACTGGCGAGGTCGATCGGGTTCGTATCCTGCGAACATGCCGCGCGACAGGTGGCGGCCTGCGCCCGTGGGCACAAGGCCAACGACATGCCGCCGGTGATCGCCCGGCTCGATCGGGTCTGTGCGATGCCCGGCCCCAAGGCCTGGGGGTCGGCCGAAGTGCTGAACTGACCCGGGCGCGGGGCAGGGCAAGCCAGCCTGCTCCCGTTGAGGCGTGTTGGCCACCGGCGGGATGGCACGGGCGCGCTCCGGATGCAGGTCCGGGGCTGCGGCGTCGCGGCGAGATCGACGGAAGGCCCGGTGCCCGCCGCGACAGGATCGGCGCGCGCGGCATGGCGGCGCGATGTTCCGTTGCGCGGCGAAACCCGACCTCGGGATCGGCGCCTGTTGTTTGCGCGCAGCCTTGCCATCCCGCCGGGTTGCCTGCGCTGCGCGCCGGTCGCAGGCTGGCTTGTGCCCCTTGCGGGGCATACGCCTGGCCGCATCTACAACGCAGACGATCGCAATTTGCGCATGCCGGGCACCACGTCGCCGCCGGCGCCCCCCGGCGCCGCGCATACTGGTTTCCGGCAAACCGCGCGTGCCATCCCGCCGCCCTCCCGCCCGCGTGCCGGAGGCAGGCTGGCTTGCCCGGACTGCGCGCGCCCCCTTGCACCTGCAGGCGGTGCCTCTAACCTGCGCGCACCCCGCCGGTAATCCCGGTCCAGCCCACAGGCCGTCCATGTCAGACCCGCTCTACTCCTTCGCCCCCCCCGGTGTCCCCGCCCGCCCGATCCACGTCGTGCCGGAAGGGGAGACCGACACGGCCCTCGCATCCCTGTCCGGCCCCCAGCGCCGCTGGGCCGAGGCGCAGGGCTTTACCGGCAAGCTTGGCAGTCACGTGATCCTGCCGGACCCGGAGGGCGCGCCGGTCGCCGTGCTCGCAGGCTACGGCACCGCCGAGAGCCGCGCGCGACAGCGCTTCGCGCTCGCCCCGCTCGCCACCGCACTGCCCGCGGGGGACTATGCGTTCCACGGGCTCGACGATCCCGCGGCGCTGGCCGAGCAGAGCCTCGGCTGGCTGCTCGCAGGCTACGGGTTTACCCGCTACAAGGGCACGCCCGCCACGCCCGCGCGATTGCAGCTGGCGCCGGGCCTCGACGCCGCGCGCCTGATCGCCTGTGCCGCGGGCGAGGCGCTGACCCGCGACCTGATCAACACGCCCGCCAACGACATGGGGCCGGAGGAGTTGGAGGCCGCCGCGCGCAGCCTTGCCAGCCGTTTCGCCGCGGACATCACCGTGATCCGCGATCAGGACCTGCTGGCGCAGAACTTCCCGCTGATCCACACGGTGGGCCATGCCTCCGACCGGCGCCCACGGCTGATCGACCTGCGCTGGGGCGATGCGGGGCCGGCCCTGACGCTGGTGGGCAAGGGGGTGTGTTTCGACACGGGCGGGCTGAACCTGAAACCGGGGGTGTCCATGGCCCTGATGAAGAAGGACATGGGCGGCGCGGCCACGGTGCTGGGCCTGGCGCAGATGATCATGGCGCTGGGCCTGCGCCTGCGCCTGCGCGTCCTGATCCCGGCGGTGGAGAACAGCGTTGCAGGCGGCGCGTTTCGCCCCGGTGACATCCTGCCGTCGCGCAAGGGGCTGACGGTGGAGATCAACAATACCGATGCCGAGGGGCGGCTGGTGCTCGCCGATGCCCTGGCGCTCGCGGACGAGGAGTCGCCGGACCTGATCCTGTCCATGGCCACCCTGACCGGGGCCGCGCGGGTGGCGGTCGGCCCGGACCTCGCGCCCTTCTATGCCACGCGGCCTGAGGATGCCGCGGCCCTGCGCGCCGGGGCGGTCCGTGCCGCCGATCCGGTCTGGGAGATGCCCTTCCACGCGCCTTACGAGAAGATGATCGAACCGGGCATCGCCGATCTCGACAACGCGCCCTCGGGCGGGTTCGCAGGCTCGATCACCGCGGCGCTCTTCCTGCGCCGGTTCGTGGAGGCACCGCGTTACCTGCATTTCGACATCTACGGCTGGCAACCCAGTGCGGCGCCGGCCCGGCCCAAGGGCGGGGCGGGGCAGGGCGCCCGCGCGGTGCTGGAGGCGCTGCCGGAGCTTCTGGGCCTGTGACGGGCCCCGACCCGCGCCGGACGCCCTTTGACGGCACCACCGCGCTGGAGGTCTTGCGCGGCGCGGTGCCCGCGGCCCGGTTCACGCCCGGCAGGGCGGCGCAGGTCGTGTGGCCCGAGACCCCGCTGCTGCGCCGCCCCGGAGGCGCGATCGACAAGACCCTGCTGATGGGGGAGCCGGTCACCGTGATTTCCGAGGGCGCGGGCGCGGCCTTCGTCCAGTCGGGCTGGGACGGTTATGTGGGCTATGCGGATCCTGCCGCGCTTGGCCCTGCCCGTGCCGCGACCCATGTGGCGACCGCGCGCGGCAGCCATCTTTACACAGAGCCGGATTTCAAATCGCCGCCGCGGTTCGCGGTCTCCCTCGGCACGGCGCATTCCGTCACCGGGCAGACCGACGGGTTCCTCGAGACGCCCCACGGCTTCCTGCCGGTCCAGCACGCGGCCGCGCTGCCCACACGCCTGCCGCCGCCCGAAACTGCCCGTCGGCTGCGCGGCACGCCCTATCTCTGGGGCGGGAACAGCGGGACGGGCATCGACTGCTCGGGCCTCGTGCAACTGGCTTGCCGCCTTGCGGGCATTGTTGCGCCGCGCGACAGCGATCAGCAGGCGGCGGAGCTGGGCACGCCGCTGCCCCCCGATGCCGCCCTGCAGGCCGGGGACCTCGTGTTCTGGAAAGGCCATGTGGGGATGATGGCCAGCGCGACCGACCTCATCCATGCCAACGCCCATCACATGGCCGTGGCGCAAGAGCCGCTGTCTGAGGCCGCCGCCCGGATCGCCGCGAATGAGTTCGGCGCGATCACCGACCGCCGCCGCCTGCCGGAGTGGGCCTGAGCCTCAGTCCACCGCGCGGATCAGCTTTTTCTCCAGCACCCGCAGCACCGTGCGCAGGTCGTGCCCGCGCTTGAGGATCTGCCCCTCGGCACCGATCACGGCATACATGCCCTGCCGGTTCGCCAGTTTGGGGCGTTTCTCGATCCGGTAGAGCGGATGCTCCGCCGTGCGCCGGAACACCGCGAAGATCGCCACGTCCCGCAGGCAGGAAATGCCGTAGTCGCGCCACTCCCCCGCGGCGACCATGCGCCCGTAAAGCGACAGGATCACCCCAAGCTCGCGGCGATCGAACGCAACCTGTTCGGGCACCGGCGTCTGGGGTTTGCGGAACGGGATCGGATCTTGCACCACCATGGGGGGATGGTGATCCTGATTCCGCCGCAGATCAAGGCCTGACGCGGATTTCGCATCCGCCCCGGAATTGCCATGAAATCACCCCGGCCCGGCCCGCCCGTGCCCGCACAAGCGCCACGGGATCAGCGCAAAGTGATCTGGTCGAGAGCGGCAACGCTCCGATCTCCCGGGCCGGTGTTCTTCATTGCCCCCACCCAGCACACCGTCCCGGGAGATCCCTTTTCCGATTGAAAACGCCCCGCTCGTTTCGTGCGGGGCGTTTTCTGTGCGAGTTCCGCGGTCCGCGTGCGTCTGTGCCTGCGGCCATTGCGCCGCACCGCCATCCCGCCGGTCGGCCTGCCCGCGCGGCGGCGGCAGGCTGGCTTGCGCCCCTGTGTGGGCCCGTCAGGCGAACTGCCCCTGGCAGAACCAGCCCGCGGACAGGGCGCCGCCATGGGCGTAGAACAGCCACAGCCGTCGTCCGTCGCCGGTCTCCACCCGCCAGTAGTCGCGCACGCCGCTGCGCCAGTTGGGATCGTCCAGCCACCATTCCGGGGCCAGCCGTTCGGGCCCCTCGGCCCGGCCCAGCTCCAGTGTCTGGCCGCGCCAGCGGAACCGGGCGGGCGGGGTCGGGTCCTGGGGGGCATGGACGGGCTCGGGGGCAAACAGGGTCAGGGGCCGGGGCCGGTCGCTGCCCGGCCAGTCGCCGTCATGGGCCGCGGACCAGGCCGCCGAGAGCACCGTGGCGCCTTTTTCGGGGATATGGCTGTCGGCGGGGTGCCAGCGGGTGATCGCCTCCAGCCCGATCCGGGCGCCCAGCGTGCCGAGCAGGTCGTCCAGCGCCGTGCGCGTCCGTCCGGCCTTGGCGGCGCGGGTGGCTTCCAGGTGCCCCGCATGCTGGGCGGCCTGGACCGGCTCGGTCTGCACCGCCTCCAGCCGGATCACGTCGATGCCGAACCCGGCCTCGGCCTCGTCCAGTTTCTGCAGGATCAGGGGGCGCAGCCGCGCCGGGTCCGCCGAGGGGTGCGCCAGGCCCAGATCGAAGCTCTGCCGGGTCTGATCGCAGCGCAACAGCTCCAGCCGCAGCCGCCGCGCCCCGCGCCCCGCCGCGGCCAGCTTGTCCCCCAGGGGCGGCAGCAGCCGGTCGATTCCTGCGGTCAGGTCCTCGATCAGCCCGATGGGATCGGGCAGGGTCAGGCGCACCGCAAAGACCGCATCCGGCGCGGCGGGGGAGACGGGCTCGGGCTCCAGCCCGAGGGCCTGGTCGAGCCGTCGGGCGACCTGCAGCCCGAAGCGGCGGGCCAGGGCCGCGCGCGGCAGGCCGGTCAGGTCCTCGATCCGGCGCAATCCGACCCGCGCCAGCCCGGTCTCGGTCTCCGGTGCGAGCCGCAGGGCGGCCACGGGCAGGGGGTTCAGGGCCTGCCGGATGCGCCCGGGCGGCGCGATGCGAGCGACTTCTGCCGGGGCGAGGTCGGCGCGCGGGGCGGTGCCGCCCCGGGTCCAGTGCCGCCGCTTGGTCGCGCGGGAGCGGGTCGCGCGCGCCTCCTGGTCGATGGCGTCGCCGCTGCGCACCGGGTCGAGGCGGCGGCCCGCGTAATGGGCCAGCGCCCAGGCCCCGCCGAGGCTGTCGGCGAGCCCGGCGCGCACGCTCAGCCCCATATCGGCGCAGTCCCGTTCCATCAGCGCGATCACCTCGGCCTCGCCGCCAAAGAGATGGGCGCAGCCGGTCAGGTCGATCACCAGGGTGTTGTCCGGTTGCGCCGCCACCCAGGGGGAGACCTTGCCCGCCCAGCGGCGCAGGGCGGCGAGAAACGCGGCCTCCCCCGGCGGGTCGGCGGGGCGGGTCAGCAGGGCGGGGCAGATCGCCTGGGCGTCGCGCAGGGGTTGGCCCGGCTGCAACCCCCTCTCGCTGGCCGCGATCGAGAGGCTGTCGAGCACCTGGGCTGCCCCCTGTTCGGCGACCGTGGCGAACGGGCCCGGTTCGATCAGGCGGGCGATGCGCAGGGCGCGTTCGGCCCCGAGACGGGGAAACCACAGGGCGAGGATACGGCGTGCCGGTGACATGAATCCAGATGTTCTTTTTTTGTTCACGTTATAGGGCGAGTTGCGGCCGGAGTCGATCTTGTCTGACGGGTCATTTTTGGCGGGTGTGGGGTCGTGAGTATTTGGGCAAAGATGAAGATGAAGATGCGGGTGCGGATTTGGGACCTGCGGGTAAACACATGCAGAAAAACGAATGTTTCGCACGCGAAACAAATCTCTGGAAGTCCTTGATCTAACCGGATTCGCCGGAAAAATTTGTCGGCGGATTTCGCGGGGTCTGCGCGGCGGCGTTTACAAAGGTTAAGGCCGTCGGCGGGGAGGGGAGGCTTGCGTGACCTGCGGGGGCGCTGCCCCCGTCACCTGCGGTGACTCCCCCGGAGTATTTTCGCACAAAAGAAGGGCTCGGGCGCGTCGTGCCGGTTAACGAGGGAGGCAGGATCGCGGAGCGGCGCGGCGGGTAACCTTGATGCTGTTTCAAGGACGCTCCGAGAGGGTGCCCGGTCAGGCCGCCAGCCGCTGTCCTGCGATGCCGGTGATCCGGGCTTCGACGATCTGGCCCTCGGGGTGGTCCTCGGCGAAGGCGACCTCGGTGAACTGCTCTGTCCGGCCCAGGCGGGGAGATTCGATCAGGATCTTGTGGGTTCGGCCCTGTTGTGCGGCCAGGTGGCGCGCGACCTGGGTGGCGCCCAGGGCCCGCAGGCGGGCGGCGCGGTCCTTGATCGCAGCACCCGGGACGGCGGGCATCCGGGCGGCGGGGGTGCCCTTGCGCGGTGAATAGGGAAAGACGTGCAGCCAGGTCAGGTCGCAGTCGGTGACCAGCCGAAGCGAGTTTTCGAACATCGCCTCGGTCTCGGTCGGAAAGCCCGCGATGATGTCGGCGCCGAAGGTCATCTCGGGGCGCAGGCGGCGGGCCTCTTCGCAGAAGGCGATGGCGTCGTCGCGCAGGTGGCGGCGTTTCATCCGTTTGAGGATCAGGTCGTCCCCGGCCTGCAGGCTCAGGTGCAGATGGGGCATCAGGCGCGGTTCGGTCGCGATGGCGCGCATCAGGTTCTCGTCCGCCTCGATACTGTCGATGGAGCTGATCCTGAGGCGCGGCAGGTCCGGCACCAGGCGCAGGATGCGCATCACCAGATCGCCCAGCCGCGGGGTGCCGGGCAGGTCCGCGCCCCAGCTTGTCAGGTCCACGCCGGTCAGCACCACCTCGTTGAAGCCCCGGTCCACCAGCCGCTTGATCTGGTCCACCACCACGCCGGCTGGCACGGAGCGGGAATTGCCGCGCCCGTAGGGGATGATGCAGAAGGTGCAGCGGTGATCGCAGCCGTTCTGGACCTGCACATAGGCGCGGTGGCGGCCGAACCCGTCGATCAGATGCCCGGCGGTCTCGCGCACCGACATGATGTCGTCGACCTGCACGCGCTCGGTCCGGCCAATGAGGTCGGGGACCAGCGCCGCCCAGGTCTCGGGCTGCATCTTCTCGGTATTGCCGAGGACGCGGGTGACCTCGGGCATGGCGGCGAAGGTTTCGGGCTCGGTCTGGGCGGCGCAGCCGGTGACAATGATCGGGGCGTCGGGGTTGTCGCGGCGCAGGCGGCGGATCTCCTGCCGGGATTTGCGCACGGCTTCGGCGGTCACCGCACAGGTGTTGACCACCAGCGCGTCCGACAGGCCCGCGGCCTCGGCCATCTCGCGCATGGCTTCGGACTCGTAGGCATTGAGGCGGCAGCCCAAAGTGGTGAAACGCGGGGCGGTCATCGGGCGGTCTCGGCCAGGAATTGCGGTGTCAGGCGGCCCTCGAACACGGTCATGTTCGGGCCGGTCATCCAGACCCCGTCCTCGCGCCAGTCGATCCAGAGCGTGCCGCCATCAAGGTCGATCCGCGTCTTGCGCCCGGTCAGCCCGCGCCGGGCAGCCGCGACACCGGTGGCGCAGGAGGACGAGCCCGAGGCCAGCGTCACGCCCACGCCCCGTTCCCAGACGCGCATGCGGATATGGTCGGGGCCGACGATCTGGGCCACCTGCACATTGGTGCGCTGGGGATAGAGCGGGTGGTGTTCGTAGCGCGGTCCGAAGGTGTCCAGCGGGATCGCCTCGGCATCGGCGACGAAGAAGGTGCAATGGGGGTTGCCCATGCCCGTGGCGGTGGGGGTGCCTTCGATCGGCAGTTCGAGCGTGTCCATCGCCTCGGCCAGGGGCACCTCGGACCAGAGCGTCTGGGGCTGGCCCATGTTGACGCGGGTGAGGCCGTCGCCCGCGTCCTCGGCCAGCAGCAGGCCCCGGTCGGTGGACAGGCGCAGGGCTGTCGCGCCGGTCTCGTCCAGGATCATCCGCGCGATGCAGCGGGTGGCGTTGCCGCAAGCCGCGGAGGTCGAGCCGTCGGCGTTGTAGAAGGTCAGGTGGGCGTCCGCTTCGGGGGCGGGCGCGATCACGGCCAACTGGTCGAACCCGACGCCCCGGTGCCGGTCGGCCAGGGCCGCGACCAGACGGTCCGACACGGGCCGGGGTGCGGCGCGCGCGTCGATCACGACGAAGTCGTTGCCAAGCCCGTGCATCTTGAAGAAGGGCAGGCCGTCTGGTGCGGTATCGGTCATGGCGGGCATATACGCGTGATCCGCGGCATAATCCAGAAGCTGCGGATTTGTGGAGATTCCACCCTTGACCGTCTTGAACCCACTGGCTAAACGGGCCGCCAGAGTGGGCCGTTAGCTCAGTTGGTAGAGCAACTGACTTTTAATCAGTGGGTCGCAGGTTCGAATCCTGCACGGCTCACCACTGTTTTCAATATCTTACGTACAGATGCAGATCTGGGTGCTAGTGCCGGGTAAGCGCCAGGTAAGCTTTGTGCGTCGTTTTGGCCTTTGATTTTGGTGGCTGCATCGGCGAGCGTCTTTCCTAACGGGAGGATGCCATGGGCCATATAAGGCTGGGCACGTTGCCGCGGTCCAGGAAGTGGCGCGAGGTCATTTCTCTGATCGGCTCGGACGCGCCCCTGGAGGCTGTCGCGGAGGCAGCGGCCAAGGCATCCGAGCGCGACCTCTCGAAGGCCAGCCAAGACCCCCGGTTTCAGTTCGTTGCATCCTTACTCGTGCGCCTGCCGCTTCTGGCGCGCGCGCCTGGCTTCGAGGCGGCGCTGGCTGATCTGGGCGTTGGCGAGACCGCACCGGGATCCGTCACGGGGCTGCTTGCAGGGCTGGAGCTAGCGATCGATCGCAACACCTTCGAGACAGGCGTGTCGTCCGATGCTGGTGAGTTGGCCAAATCCGCCTTTCTGGAGTCGTTATCGGTTCAACTGCGCGACCGGTTGCCCACGCTCTTCGAGCCCACGCCCCAGGAGATCCGCGCCGCGCTTGGCAGCTTTGCCTCGGGTGATCGCTTTGCGGGGTTGGCGCGGGATTTCTTTGCACGTCTGACCCAGCGGTCGCTTGATTATTATCTGAGCCGGGAGTTGGCCAACCATACAGGCCAGGGTGCCCGCTTCGCTGATGATAGCCAGCGCGTCGCCTTCCAGCAGGCGCTGGCGCGGCACACGTTCGAGGCGTCGCGCATCGTCGAGGAGTTTGCCGGCGGATGGTATGGCAAGACCGTGTGGCAGAAGCAGGCGCTGGATCAGCCCGCCATCGACCGGTTCACGGACTATGCCTTCAAGAAGTTGAGACAAGAGCTTGGCCGCCGCCGCTGAGCCGCCGGTGCATGAGGTCGTGTGCCTGCCCCATGAGAGCGCGCGCGACGGCGATGATCTGCTGCGCCTGACGATCGACGGCGCGCCTGTCACCATGAAGCTCAGCATCGGTAGGCTCAGTGCCCGGCTGGTGGCCGATCTGCCCGATCGGGCGCTGGACCTGCTTGAGATCGCGGCGCTGGTTTATGGCGCGGACGCCGCCGTCAGCCGGGGCGGGTCCGCGGATCAGCACATGGGCGCGAAGTGGCACCGCCGGTTCTCGGTGACGGTCCTGGTGCGCGACGCGGCGTTTTGAAGCGCGCCAGAGGTCACGCATGCACTGGAAGAGACGCTCATGTTCCTGACCGGAGATCGGTTCGCCTTCACGTTCACCGAAGCGCCCTCCGCAAAGGCGCCGAGATCGCCTTTCTTCAAGTTCGACAAGGAAAGCTCCTGGCAGGCAACGCGGGTGCTGATGTTCTCGGGTGGTCTCGATTCCCTCTCCGGGGCTGTGGAGGAGATCGCCGAGCATGGCCAACGGGTGGCACTTGTCAGCCATTTCTCCGCGACAAAGATCGCGCCGGTACAGCGATACATGCAAAGGAGTCTCGCGGACGCGTTCGGCGCCAACACGTGCCAGCATGTCCCTGTGCAGGTTCAGATGATGGGGCGCTCACTGAAGGAAGGCACGCATCGCAGCCGGTCGTTCCTGTTTGCAGCCTTGGGAGCGATCACGGCGGAGGCCTTCGACCTGAACCGGGTGTCCTTTCATGAGAACGGTGTGGTGAGCCTGAACCTCCCGCCGGTCGGAAACGTCCTTGGTACAAGGGCCACACGGACGACGCACCCACAGACGCTCTCCCGGTTCACCGCGCTGCTGGGGCAGGTTTTCCAAGGCGCGATGCGCGTTGATAACCCGTATTTCTGGCGGACGAAGAAAGAGGTGGTCGAGACGATCGCGCGCCTGAACATGGCTGAACAGATCGCTGTTTCGCGCAGTTGCGCCGACGTCCACAACCAGACCCGGCAACATCCGCATTGCGGCCGGTGTTCCCAGTGCATCGATCGTCTCGAAGGCAGCAGAACTGATGTTCGCGACCGCGAGATTGCGCTGTCATATGTGCGCAATGCCCAGGCCTTCGAGTATATGACGCCGGAGGATCTCGAGAGATCCTTGCCTGCGGTGCTCGATGCCGTGATGCATGTGCAGCAGCCACCCGAAACCGCCCTGGACATGATCCGCGGCCTTCTGGCGCGCCACGGGTCAAGCGTTGCAGGCGTCATGCGCAAGGCCCTCGATCAGCGCGCCGCGGGGAGCTTTCCTGCGCATAGCCTGCCCCGACTGTACGGTGAGATGCAGACACAGGTTTTGTTGCCGACCGTAGCCGTCGCTGCAGCACCGGCTGGACGCGCCGAGCCGGAGACAATCGCGGTCGAGATCGATGGCGCCGCGCGATGGGTACGAGTAGGACCGCATATCACGTTCCAGCGCGATGCCAATGCAGACCTGCTCCTTGTCCTTGCAGAGAGCTGGTTGTCCGGGGCAGGGCAGGGCCTCACTCCCCTCGACTACCCTTGTATCTCTGCGCCGGAGCTCGCCAGGCGGCTCGGACTGGAAAGTGAAGAGGCGCTGCGACGCCGGGTTCTGAGAGCGAGAAACGCCTTGCAAAAAAAGTTCGCGTCGTCTGGATTGGACGCGGATGCGACGAGGGAAATCATCGAGAACGTGCCGTGGCAGGGCTATCGCCTTGCTCCGGACCGGGTGACGGTCCGTCGTCGCGTGGACAAAGGCTAGGCTTTACTCGATCACGTCAAGGTCGTCGTCGATAGCCGCGCGTTCGCGGAAGCGGGTCATCAGTTCCATCTGGCGGCCAGGTGCGACCGATCCGTAGGAGCGGAAGGTGGTGAGAACGTCGTCGTGGCCCATGTTCTGTGACCATGCCTTGAACTCCTCCGGTGTGCGGCAATGCGCACTCGCCAGTTCGGCGATGGTGTCGCGAACGCGGTGCGGCGAGAAGGGCGGCAGCCCCGCATCGACAAAGGCCCTTTTGAAGATCTTCGCAGCGCTTGACGGACTGGCCCAAGGGGCTCGCGCAATGCCGAGAGCTTGGAACCGGCGATCCGGGCCAACACCCACCCGGGTCTTGGGAAAGAGAGGATCGCCACCGGAAAAGAGATGGTCACGCTTCAGCTCATTGATCCAGCCGAAGAGGATCTTCTCGAGCGCTGCGCCCATCGGATAGAAGCCCGTGGTGAAGGATTTGCCGAACTTGGTGTACACGTCGCGCCCGTCGAATTGCACGCAGCGATGGATCTTGTCGACATGGCGAACTTGCACGGAAATGGCCGCCCCCTCGCGGGAGCCGGTGAGGAACAGAAATGCCAGGAAAGCGCGGTTTCGGCGCTCGATGATAGAGCCGACGGCCATATTGGTGATGACGTGGCGGGCTTGGTCTGGCGAGGGATGCGGCTTCCAGAGCGACCCGCGGCGCGCCTGATCGGACTTGCGATCCGGGCTCAAGTAATCGGCATCCGACCGGCTGATGCGCGATTTGTAACCTGGTTGATCGGCAAGCCAATAATAAAACGCCTTGAGTTCCCGTAGGATGCTGTTCACCGTCGAGGCCGACAGCGGTGACCCGGTGCGCGCGTTCCTGAGACCGCCGAGATGGCGCTTGAAGGATCGGGCGCGTTCGCTGTGAAAAGCGCGAAAGTCCTTCCCGCCGAGCCAATCGTCGTAGCCGGTTATCGCGGCCGCTGTCTTGTCGATCGATGCCTCGGACAAACCGCGGGCGTCCTTGAGCCAGACGAGGTATTTGCGCTTGATGCGCTGGTTATCGCTGTTGCGTCTTGCCATGGGTCCGGCGCTCCCTAGTGGAGGTGACATTTGAACGGGGATCTTCAAGGGACACTAATCTTGGCGAGGCCTGTTGGATTGTGACCTCCAGTTTGGCCCGGATGGCCTCCAGATCGGCGCGCCTAACCATCTTGTTCATGAGGGCGCCACAGGCCGGGCAGATCCCTGTGAGCTGCCCGGTTTCCGTGGTCTGCTGGACGTAGTCCGCCATCCGGCCGTCGGGTTCCTGAGGTGCCTTGCAGCCAAGGCAGTAGCAGTGATGCAGCGCCAGTTTGCAGCGGAGCCGAGCGACCCGTTGGCCCAGAAACGCCTTCAGATCGCGCCCGTCGATGAGCCAAGGACGCTTGCGCATGTCCGCTGCAAGCGCCCCGGACCTGATCCAGCGCCCGACCGTCTGCTTGTGGCACCCGAGCGCGTCGGAAACCTCCCAGACCGTGTAGATGCGGTGGGTCTTGATCCGATTGGCGGGGAACCGCTTCGCCATCAGCCGCGCCCCGGATCGAGCGGGCCGTGGGTGTTCTGGCAAACCTGCCCGGCCTCATAGGCCTCGATCTCGGCCTCGTCATAGAGTACCCGCGCCCCGATCTTGAGAAACCGTGGTCCCTTCCCCAACCACCGCCACTGCTCCAGTGTCCGCGGCGACACATACCACCGCGCCGCCAGTTGCGCCTGCGTGAGCTTTGCCATTTGCTTTCCTCTTCACCTCAATGCGGACCGCCAGGATGCGGTGCGCTTCTAGAGGAAAAGATGTGCTTCTACGGGGAGGAAAGATGTGGACAGAGTCGCAAAAGTTGTGACGGTTTCTGTGGTAAGCTACTGAAATATCTAGGGCGAAAGCTTGAAGTCGTGGCTATCCTGGAAAGCACGTGACCTGCCACTGAACTTTCATCCAGCCGCGACCGAAGCCTGCGGGGGTCTATCCCCACAGGGGCGGGGGAGCCCCACCCAGCGATGTGCAGGAAGCGCTCGCGCCGGGTCTATCCCCGCGGGGGCGGGGGAGCCTGACGCACGTAGTCCGGCCCGAGCGGGGCCTTGGGTCTATCCCCGCGGGGGCGGGGGAGCCTCCACACCAATAATATACCGCTGGCGGTCGTAGGGTCTATCCCCGCGGGGGCGGGGGAGCCTACCTCGAAGGAGGCGACACCCCAATCGCTACGGGTCTATCCCCGCGGGGGCGGGGGAGCCGTGATGCGGTTTCAGTTGACGACGCGAGCCGAGGGTCTATCCCCGCGGGGGCGGGGGAGCCTCGGCGCTGGTGGCGGTCGCAGTGCCCTCGCTGGGTCTATCCCCGCGGGGGCGGGGGAGCCCGGCCCAGGATTATCGACGTGCACGTGTTCCACGGTCTATCCCCGCGGGGGCGGGGGAGACACCTTTTGGGGATCGAGCATATCGGCCATTGCGGGTCTATCCCCGCGGGGGCGGGGGAGCCCTCGATATAGGTCAGGTGCTTTTCGTAATCGCGGGTCTATCCCCGCGGGGGCGGGGGAGCCACCAGATCCTCGATAGTGTCACCCTTGCCGCCGGGTCTATCCCCGCGGGGGCGGGGGAGCCAGGAACGCCACCACAGCCAGCAGGAGCGCGCCGGGTCTATCCCCGCGGGGGCGGGGGAGCCGCGTTGATCTTCAAGAATAGGTCGTCACCAAAGGGTCTATCCCCGCGGGGGCGGGGGAGCCGATCACTAACCGTCACGCCAAAACGCTCGGCGGGGTCTATCCCCGCGGGGGCGGGGGAGCCGCGGCGCCGGACTCCGTGGCGATGATGCGGATGGGTCTATCCCCGCGGGGGCGGGGGAGCCGGTGAAACGGTCGCGGATCAAGCGATCCCACTGGGTCTATCCCCGCGGGGGCGGGGGAGCCATATGAAGCTGCGCCCGAACATGATTTACTACGGGTCTATCCCCGCGGGGGCGGGGGAGCCGTGAATTCATCCAGGCCGCTGGTTTCGGGTGGGGGTCTATCCCCGCGGGGGCGGGGGAGCCCCTTGCCCGTCGGGTGGGCCGAGGGGTTCAAGGGTCTATCCCCGCGGGGGCGGGGGAGCCTTGAACGTCTCAACCGCGACGCTATCAGTCTCGGGTCTATCCCCGCGGGGGCGGGGGAGCCGGTCGGGATCTTGACTTCGCGACGTGTGGTCGGGGTCTATCCCCGCGGGGGCGGGGGAGCCAGCGGGTCAGGTCCAACCACAGCTCCCTCCGGGGGTCTATCCCCGCGGGGGCGGGGGAGCCCGCTGAGCGTCCGGTCTTCGTCATAGGTGAGTGGGTCTATCCCCGCGGGGGCGGGGGAGCCGGCTTTGGCGGCTTTTTCGACGGCATAGGACAGGGTCTATCCCCGCGGGGGCGGGGGAGCCCCCGGCGCGGGGGTGTTCGAGGACCAGGACGGGGGTCTATCCCCGCGGGGGCGGGGGAGCCCAGAATCACCTCCCCCCTCGTGCTGTCCAAGAGGGTCTATCCCCGCGGGGGCGGGGGAGCCACGCTGCCCAACGATCCCGAGGTGCTGTCCAAGGGTCTATCCCCGCGGGGGCGGGGGAGCCAACCTCGGCGGCGCAAGTCCAAGCACCTTCCCGGGTCTATCCCCGCGGGGGCGGGGGAGCCGCATCCAGCGCCCCGGCCAGGCGCGTCAGCAGGGGTCTATCCCCGCGGGGGCGGGGGAGCCAGCGGGTCAGGTCCAACCACAGCTCCCTCCAGGGGTCTATCCCCGCGGGGGCGGGGGAGCCATGAACCCCGGCGACCGGATCGCCCCGGTGTCGGGTCTATCCCCGCGGGGGCGGGGGAGCCCGGCATTCAGGGCCAGGCCCGTTGTCTGGAAAGGGTCTATCCCCGCGGGGGCGGGGGAGCCAGCGTCTCCGCGAGATACGTCCAGCCCGACCAGGGTCTATCCCCGCGGGGGCGGGGGAGCCCTGGTGGTGTCGGTGGCCGCCGGGGCGATGCCGGGTCTATCCCCGCGGGGGCGGGGGAGCCTCTTGGAGCCATTTCCTTGAAATTGCTCGCGATGTCAAAGGGCCGGGTTGAGCGGGTCGCGCTTCACTTTCGTTTTACGAGCAAAATTCCGTCCGCGTCCACGATTTCCTTCGGAGGTGTGCCCAGCATCTCCATCCCGAGACTGCCTGTGGCGGCCGGGTCCCGCCAGACCATGACGATCGCACCGCGGCCCAGGGTTTCGTACCAGTCCGACAGGACCGCCCAGACCCGTTGCCGCACGCCCGCGGACAGATCCGGGGCGACGTAGACCCCCGGTGCGACCTCAAGCATGACGGAGGTGAGAAATCCACGGTAGCGGGCCTCGACATCGCGGGTGACGACCATCGTCATGGGCATGGCGCGGCTGTCTCCGGCCGTGGCTCGCGGCTCATGGGCCCTCTTCGATCAGGGTCTTGATCCGGTCGATCATCGCGGGGATGACCTGCTCCTTCGCCAGCGTCTCGCCGGTCAGGCGGCGCGCGATACGCTCGACGGGCATGTCCGGGCGCTCGGCCGCGCGTTTGGCGGCGCGGAAGGCGCAGGGCAGTGTCACAGTTTCGCGCCAGAGGTCGGCGATATCGAGGACGAAGGACTGGCCGGGATCCTCGTGGATGAAGCCCAGTTGTGGCACGGTCGCGGTTGCGCTCACGGCGATGGCCGCAGCGGCCTCGACGGCGCTGGCGGCGTGGTTGAGGGCCTGGTTGGGCAGGTCGGCGGCTAGCGGGTCGGCCCGGTCGTAGCGCCGGCCGCGCCAGGGCACGCCGAAGCGCTCTGCGGTGATCTTATAGCTTTCCTTGACCCGGGCGCCTTCGATCCCGCGCAGGACATCCAGCGTGCGGTGTGGCAGGACCTCGCCAAGCCGGAGCGCGTACATGCGCCGCGCGATCATGATACGCATGTCGTCATCGGCCCAGAGCCGGGCCTGAAGCCGGGCGAGGCCGGAGCGGTCGGGGATCAGTGGCGGTGCGGTGTAGAGGCGCACGCCGTCCTCGCCCACGGCGGCGAGGGCCGTACGGGCATGGGCGAGCAGGCGCAGGGCGTCGTGGCTGACGGTGGAGCCGGGTCCAAGCAGGATCATCGACACGCCCTGGAGCGGGATCGCATGGTCCCCCTGCGCGAGGGCGTCGGGACCTTCGGCGGACCCGCGCTGGAAGGCAAGTGTGCCATCGCGGGCGGTCAGCGCCCCGCGCGCGAGATAGAGTAGCCCTGCGCGGTCCCCGTGGGGGACCTTCGCACTGTCGAGACCGAGCCGCCCCTTGAGCATTGCCCTATCCTTTCGGCACCGGGCGCCCGGGCGGGCGGATCAGCAACATGCCGTAGCCATAGGCTTTGTGGCGTCCGACCCCCCGGTGCAGTCGTTCCGCGAACGCTTTCGCGTCGCCTACCGTCAACGTGCCGTGCAGGGTCGCATCCGGACCTTCGCACCCCCGGCCGTCCTTGCGGGCGGCGAAGCTGCGGCGGAACGCGGCGAGGGTGACTTGCTCCAGTTCGGCGGCGGGGCCGAAGCGGTCGGCGAGCCAGGCGGCATAGACCGTCTCGCGGCTGCGTTCGGCGGTGTGCATGGCCTCCCGGTCGGGCTGGCGCAGAGCTTCGGCGAGAAAGGCATCGACTTCGGCGCCGGCCTTAAACCCGTGATCCCTTCCGGCGGCGCGATCGGCAGGCGCGGGGATGGCGGAGGCGAGGCGCACGACCGGGCGAAGACGGATGTCGAAGCCGAGCCTGCGCCCGGGCACGGCAAGCTCTGGCATCGGCTTGGTCTCGATCCGGTCGGGGGAGAGTGCGGTCACCATCGCCTCGGACAGCGGGACGGGCGCTGCGATCTCGCGTAGAGCGGTCGCATCCACGTCAGTGTAGGCCCAGAGCGTGCCGGACTTTGCCCGCGGGGCGACCACCAGTCGGAACGGTTGCAGGGCGCCGGGGCCGAAGGTCTCTGCCAGCAGGTGATGCAACGCCCGGCCCTCATCAAACGCCGCACGTCGGCCGCGGGTCCAGCCGCGCTCTCCCGCAGCCCGCGCAAGTGCGGGCAGATCGACCGGCAGACGCGCGAGATAGAGCGTCACAGTGTCCCCTCCACCAAGGCGCGAGTGCCGCCATGCAGCCCGCTGGACCAGACCCGTGTGTCGGCCACGTCGTGCACGCGGTGCCCGTCCGGGCCGTCGTCCTTGGGCCAGGCAGCTGGGCAGGGCGTTGCGCAGTTCAGTTCGGCGAGCGCCGCATATACGGTTGCGCCCCGGACCTCGCCCGCGCGCAGGGGTCGTGTCGGCAGGCATGGCTTGCGCCCAAGAAAGAGCGGCCGCGCGGGTCGGTCCAGCGCGGCGCCGATACGGTCGAGGGTCGGCTCGGCTTCGGCGAGGGCAAGCGTCAGGACGACCCTATACTCCGCATCCATGAGGAAATCGCGCCGCCGCCTGTGAGGCGCGTCGTAGCTTGCCCCGGCCCGGCCCTCCGGCGCGCCGCGCGTTGTCCAGCCCCGATCGGCCTTGGCGAGCTGAGCGTTCTGGCTGTCGGTCAGGGTGTCGCCCTCGCGCAGGATCAGCGCGCCAAAGCGCAGCCGGTCCTGCAGCGCCTGGAGTCGAGCTCTGTCGTCCCAGTCCCAGCCGAGCGCATTGGCGAGAAGCCCTGTCAGCATTGACGACCCAGGCCAGCGCGCGGTGGGGCCGACCTGGTCGATAGAGACCCTCCCGAAGGACAACATCGGCGCGCTCAAGCGTAAAACGAGCCAGCGTGTGTCGGTCCCGCTCATGACAGTTGGGCGGGCAGGGCGGCGGCCCAATCGGCCAACTCCTTGAGCGTTCCGCGCGCCGCACCGGGCAGATCGGTATTCCGCAGCGACAGGAAGCGCCGATCTTCGCCCGTCGAGTAGGCGGCATCCATCTCCGCCAGATGCTCCGTGAGTGCGTCGGTCGCCCCTGCCATGCCTGCCGCGGCCGGAACTGGATCACGGAACGCTTCGGCGAGGGAGCGGGGCTGGCGATCGCCGGCCTCCAGCAGCATCAGACCCGCTCGACCATAGGGCGCGGTCGAGCCCAGCTTGGCCCCCGGGGAGACCTCGGCGACCAAGTGGACGAGGTTGTGCAGGATCGGCCCCGACAGATCGGCCGCGGCAGGACCGAGGTTTTTCGCAAGCCCGGGCAGGTCGACGACCACGTAGCCGTAGTAGAGACCGCAGGTCAGCTCGGTTTCCTGGATCGTGTCTGCGCCTGGCTCGTCCTCCGAGAGGTCATCCACAGCCGTGAAATAGTCTGACTCACTTTCCTCGCCATGAACGGTAAAGGCATGGGCCACATGGACCGGCGCGGTGATGTTGGCCGAGGTGTCCGAGGTCACCATCCGCCCGAAGAGCGCGGCCGTCAGACCGCCGGGCAAGGCGACCGCGTCGCGCATCGCGGCGATGTTCTTCTTGAAGTCCTTGGCCCAGGCTTCAGCGGTCTTGGCCGCCGCCCCGGCATCGCCGCCCGCTTCGGCGACCAGGCGCTCGGCCTCGCCGCGCAGCCAGGCGATTTCCCGGTCCCCGAACAGGAGCGTCTGTCGCGCGGTTTTGCTGGTGCCCTTGTCCCCGTAGACGGCCTTTTGGAACACCGGCTCGATCGCGGCCACCACCGGTTCGGGGCCGAGGCCGCCGAGCACCTTGCGCGTCACCAGCTCGCGCGACCGAGAGGCCGCGTCGGCGCCGTCGATTGCGTGCAGAGCATGGGGATCCTCGGCGATCCGCCAATGCCGCTTGAGGCATTGGGACGAGATCCGGGTGCGCGGCGCGCCGCCATAGGTCAGCCGCTTGGCCAGCCCGCTGTCGTCGCGGTTGAGCAGGGCCGCCGTGTATGAGGTCAGCGTGTGGATCTGCAGAAAGCGGGGCTCAGGCATCAGCTCGGGTCTCCGTGTGGGCGGCGCGTTCGGCGCGGTCGAGGCATTGGTAGTATGGGCGGGCAAGCATGTCCGACGGATCGGCGCGCAGGAAAGCCCAGGCAATGTCGGGCACGTGCACCCCCATTTTCCCGGAGCGCGAGGCGGCAAGCGCACGGATCGCGCGGGTCAGCAGGATGGTTCTTTGTGCTCCGCGTGCGGCCAGAAGCTGCGCCAGACGGCGTTCGCTCAGCTTTGGCTTCGGTTTCTGCCCCGGTCCGAGCTTGCCCGGCCAATCGGGATCGCCCCCGTCACAGAGCACCTTGCCGAGGGGCCGCGCTGCGTCATGCAGGTCGCTGCGATCCTCGGGGGCGCCCTTTGGTGTCAGGATGCCAATCGCGCGGACGATGGGCACCCATTTCTCCGGCGCGTCCGACAGCATCGGGCGCGACGCGGCGAGACGCCAATAGGCGGGCACCGATCCGTCCCCGGTCATCCGGCGCAGGGCGGCCAGGGCCCCTGGGTCGAGAGGGCGAAGGGCGGCGGCGATGGACAGGGCCGTCGCGCCGTGGTCGCGGTCGTCAGGCATGGGTGACCTCCAACAGGTTGGCTTTGCGCAGCGCGCCCTCCAGTCGGCCCCGGGCGCGGATGCGGGCGCGGGGGGCGTGGATGCGCGCGCAGGGGATCGCGTCGAAGGCCCGGGTTAGCTCGTCGCGGGCGGTCGTCACTAGTACGGCACGGAAGTTGGCCCGGGCTTCGGCCAGTGCATCATCGCCCTCATCCATCCCGGCGATACGCGCCCAGAGATGGTCGAAGAAAATCCGGTCAGCGGTGGCATCCAGGCGCTCGCGGGCCGCCGCCGCCCGCTGACGCTGCGGTTTCCCCACAGTCTCGAAATCGCCGCGGGCCGCATAAAGCGCAACCGCTTCGCGCAGAGCTGCATCGGCCGCGGCGATTTCGGCCATCTGCTCCTGCGCGGCCCGCGCGATTCGGTTGCGTATGTCCGCAAGACCACGCACCCGTTTCGGCATCGGCACATTCCGCGACTGCAAGCCGTCCGTCTTGGAGTTACCCCGCGCTAGTGCCTCGGCGACCAGCACCATGTTCCCGGCGACCTCCCCTTCATCGAGGCGGGCCGCCAGCGGCAGTTGCCAGTAGCCTCCGGTCAGCAGATCGACCATGCGTCGGTAGTGAAACCGCCCCCCCTCACCAAGCGTCAGGGTTTTCGGGGTCGCGTCCTTGACATTCACCGGCGCCCAGGGATCGTCGAGCACCCCGTTGAAGGCTTTCGCCTCCACCCGTGCCGCTTTTGATGCCGCGCGTTCGGCGACGACGGTGCCGTCCCGCGCAACCAGCCGGATGCGGCGGCAGACCTCGATGGCGAGTGGGTCCATCTCGAGCGCTGGGATCTGACGCCCCTCAGGCCAGGGCAGCGTCCAGAGCAGGGCTTTGCCGCCGCGGGTCAGCAGGGTTGGCGCATTGCGATTGCGCAACACCAGCGCCAGGTCGCGCCGCCACCAGGATGCCGGGTCCGGCCGTCCGTCCGGACCGGCCGGAGCAAGACCCAACATCGCACGGCTGGATGAGCCGCCATTCATCCGCGCAATCCCAAAGTTGCCGCGCCCTCCATAGCCCTCGGAGGTCTGGAGGGAGATCAACGCGTACACCCAGTCCTCTGGCGCCGCCTGCGCCGCAATCTCCGATTTCAGGTCGTGGTTCCGCGATGTGATCAGCAGGTCCAGCGCGTCCGGCGTCGCAACCGGCTCCCATTTCAGCCCACCCGGATCCGGTGGCTGGAGAAAGGCCGGCTTGGTGCGATCAGGCCCGGTCAGATCCCATGGCCCAGCGACACCTTCTGTCAGCGCGACCAACAGGGCGTGCCAGTCGGCCTCATCCTGAGGGGGCTCCGCGCGCCCGGCCTTGTCTAGGGCCAGAGCGGCAAGCTGAACGCGGAACATGTGCCAGGCGGCGCGCTGATGGGCGCGCAGGCGGGGGAAACCGCGGACCTCATCACAGGCGAGCGCCGCGAAGAGGCCGGGTAGGTTAAGACGCCTGCCCCCTTCGGCGGAAAAGATCGGATCGGAAAGAAGGTTCACCGGCATGCTTTCCTGCACCGCGATAGCCCCGAGGGCCGAGCCCGAAGACCGCGACCTGGCGCGCTGTGCGCGAGCGATGATCCATTCTTGGGAACAGGCGTGCCGCGATGGGGAGAACAGGCCATACCAAGGAACCTTCAACTTGCACGCGAAACGTAGCAAGATGATGCCAGCTATTTGCGAAGGGTCAAGTACAACGTGGACGCGCGCATTACACACAACCCGGCCTGGGGAAAGACCGACGCGGCCGGACGCCCCTCGCATCACCTGGCCCACCATTCGATGGATGTGGCCGCGGTGCTGGAGGGGTTGCTTCGCCATCCGGTGATCTCGGCGCGCGCAGCCGCGGCGGCGGGCATTTACCTTAAGCCGGAGGCTGTCGCCTGGTTAAGCGCCTTTGCCTTTCTCCACGACATCGGCAAGCTGTCCCCGCGCTTTCAGGCCAAGGTCTGGCCCGATGGCATCGCGGGCGGAACGGCCAGTCACCTCAGCGAGGGGCTGATCTGGGCGGATCGGCTGCTAGACGGTCAGCCGCTTCTGGACGGGGCGGCCGGTCCGCTCGTTGCGCCGCTGGTCGCCGGCGGTATGGAAAAGGCGTGGTTTGGCGCGTTGCTGGCCCATCACGGTCGCCCGATGGCGTTCGACAGCTTTGTTTATCCGCCCAACCCGCGGGACGTCTTTCGAGACGTGCCGGGCTACGACTGGCGGGCCGAGGATCGCCGGATGGGTGCGGCTCTGCGCCAGTGGTTCCCTGAGATCGCCATCGATCTGGCGGTCCTGAGATCCCACCGCCTGGTGCACCTCTTCGCGGGTCTGCTGGCGCTCGCGGACTGGATCGGCTCCGACGACGGGGCGTTTCCCCAGCGCCGCGACTTTGACCCTGACTATGGCGCATCCGCCCGCGCGCGCGCCGCGGCGGCGCTTGTGGCCATCGGCCTGTCGAACCCTGCTTGGCCGGGGACCGCGCCCAGTTTCCGGGATTTGACAGGCCACCCGGTGCCGCGCGGCGTGCAACAAACGATCGCAGATATTCCCCTCGAGGCCCGCCTGGTGATCATCGAGGCAGAAACCGGCTCGGGCAAGACCGAGGCGGCGCTGGCCCATTTCGCGCGGTTGCGGTCCGAGGGGCGGGTCGATGCACTTTATTTCGCGGTTCCGACAAGGGCTGCTGCGGGACAGTTGCACCGCCGCATACAGGAGGCGATGGCGCGCATCGGCGGCCCGGAGGCGGTGCTCGCTGTGCCAGGAATGCTTCGCGCCGGGCTGGCGGAGGGACGCAAGCTGCCCGGCTTTCGCGTGCTGTGGGACGATGATCGCGTCCATTGGGCGGCGGAGCACCCCACGCGGTTTCTCGCTGCCCCTGTGGCGGTCGGAACGATCGACCAAGCACTTCTGGCGGGCTTGCAGGTGAAGCACGCACCCTTGCGGGCCGCCGCGCTGTCGCGGAGCCTTCTGGTGATCGACGAGGTCCATGCTTCGGACGCCTACATGAACGCGGTCGCCAGACCTCTGGTGGCTGGGCATACCGCGCTGGGGGGCCATACGCTCTTGATGTCGGCGACGCTCGGCGCGGGGCAACGGGCAGCCTGGCTCGGGCAGCCCGCCCCGTCGCAAAGGGCTGCGAGCGGGCTTCCATACCCCGCGATCTGGCACGATGCAGCTCCTGCGGACCCCCTGCGGCCCGATCCAGTTGGCTACGCCAAGTCGGTACATCCCCGTCTTGTCGGCACGATGGACGCGGAGGCCGCCGCGCACAAAGCCGTTGCGGCGGCTGAGAAGGGCGCCCGGGTTCTGGTACTGCGCAACACGGTGGAGGCGGCTGTGGCGACTTGGCGGGCGGCGACGCGTGCGCGCGCCGATTTGTGCCTCTCAGTTTTGGGCCAGCCAGCCCTGCATCACGCCCGGTTCGCGGCGGAGGATCGGCGAAAGCTGGATGCAGCGGTCGAGCAGGCTCTTGGGCGTGCGGGAGTGACAACGGGAATAGTGGTCTTGGGTACGCAAACCCTGGAACAATCTCTCGACATCGATGCGGATTTCCTGATCACGGACCTCTGCCCCATGGATGTCTTGTTGCAACGTATTGGTCGCCTGCACCGCCACGCGGATCGCACCCGGCCCGCAGGTTTCGAAGCAGCCGTCGCGTCCATTATGGTCCCCGAGTGCGGGCTGGCCGCCTTGGCCGATGGTCCGCGTTTCGAGAACGGGCTGGGCGCGTGGCAGACCGCCGGTGGTTACGCAGGGATCTATCTTGACCTGCGCGGCCTCGAACTCACCCGACGCTGCATTGCCGACCGGCCTGTTTGGCAGATCCCCGAGGACAACCGGACCC
Organism: Dinoroseobacter shibae DFL 12 = DSM 16493; assembly: GCF_000018145.1. Classification (NCBI taxonomy): domain Bacteria; kingdom Pseudomonadati; phylum Pseudomonadota; class Alphaproteobacteria; order Rhodobacterales; family Roseobacteraceae; genus Dinoroseobacter; species Dinoroseobacter shibae. The sequence continues at coordinate 3,381,953 of NC_009952.1, read as the reverse complement.
TTGTGGAGGCTGCGACGCATCCCGATGCCTTGGCTTCTGTCGAAGCCGCGCTGGACTGGGACGAGTATGGCCATCGCATCGATGCAAAGTCCCTCGCAGAAGGGCGCGCGGGCGGGCTTTTGTCCCTTGATCGGGGCGCGCCGTTCCCCACGGCTTTCCCGGGCGCTGACGAAGCGGTGCAGACCCGGCTGGGCGCGCGCGGCCCGAGTTTCGCATTGCCCACTGGCACCGTCGGCCCCTTCGGCACGCCAATCTCTGTGATCGCTCCCCCGGCCCACTGGTGCGTCGGCCTGACCGGAGAAGAGCCCGTGAACGTGACACAAGGAGAGACTGGGATTCGTCTGACCATTGGCGATAACGAATTTCTCTATGATCGCTCGGGGCTGTCACGCGCACGCGCGCCTCGGCGACCACTTGGATAACTCTATGGTTTTCATAGAAGCCGCACTTCGGTGCTGCGTGCTCTTTATGCAGGCTCATTGTTGCAACGAGGTAGAAATGTCTCACTTGGGCGCTGAGGGGAGAAAAAAACCGTGGCAGGGCGGAGACCTCAGAAGAGTAGGAATCAATTGTCCAACCCGCATTTGACAACGTTAATGCCTTAATATCACGTGGTTTTCCGGATTCGGCGCATGATTCTTAGGGTTCTCTGGCTAGACTTGTCGTTTCGCTGCGCAGCTTTTCCAAGCTCCTGTCTCCACACGAACCCGCATTTGCTCTCGCATGGACGATCTGGGCAGTATCGAGGCCGCCGCATAGTTTGAGCAAAGAGATCTGGCTGTTTTCTCGACTCTGATAGTCTTCTCGCCGACGATGCTGCAGGAGGCTGCATCCTGACCAACGGTTTCCGAAGGCTAGTTTTGCGGGTTGACGAAAAATGAGCCGGCGAGCGTGAAGCTCGTGGGTCGCCTCTTCATTTTTTTTCCGTGTTCGTCAGCTTCTGACCCATCACTTCGGCCGCCTGCCGCAAAGGATCATCTGCCAGATGCGCATAGCGCTGTGTCGTCATAGGGTTGGTGTGGCCAAGAAGGCGCCCAACAATGGGCAAGCTATGCCCACTAGAGACCAAATGGGACGCGTGGGTGTGCCGGTTGTCGTGGAGGCGATAGTCTTTGAGCCCGGCAGTGCTGGTGACCGATGTCCAGAAGCGCTTCAGGTCCTTGATGGGATGACCGGGCTTCCGGCCCGGGAAAACGAAAGGGCTGTCGTCGGTCCGTCCATGCGCAATGGATCGCAGGAGCGCCACGGTCGCTGCCGACAATGGCAGGTGCTCCGTGCGCTTCTGTTTCGTGTGATGAGAGGGCTTCACCCAGACACCGCGGTCAAGATCGAAGTCTGACCACTGTGATGTGAGAACCTCGCCGGTACGGGCGCCGGTCAGCAATTGAAGACGTATGGCATTCGCGGCGCGCTGATTTGGGTGCGCATCCAAGGCTTCACGCAGGCGGTCCAGTTCATTATCGGACAGCCATCGATACCGCTTCTCCTCCGCGAACCGCGGGACGCCCTTCACCGGGTTGTCGCCGCGCAGACCCCACCGGATCGCCAGTTCGAACATCTTGGACAGTAACGCGAGGACGCGATTGGCCTGGTAGGGCGTGTCACGGAGGCTGTTGTGGAGCCGCTGAATGTCCTTGTGGCTCACCTCATCCACCGATTGTCGACCGAATGCGGGAAGGACCACGCGATCCAGCAAAGATCGATCCATGGCCGCACTGCGGGGCCGCTTCTTGGGGAGCGCATGGTTGGTCATGTAGTCATCCGCGAGGTCTCGCATCGACTTCGCCTTCCGCCGCGCCTGCGCCTCCATGACGGGGTCGCCGCCGCGCAGCGCGTCCGCAAGATATCCACGCGCGATCTCGCGCGCCTGGTACAGGGTCATCAGCGGACCGTGCTGGCCGATCGTCTTGCGCCGTGAGCGCCCGGTCTGACGGTTGCGATACTGGACCACGTAACTTTTCGACCCGCTGCTTTTGACGCGCAAACCAAAGCCGGGCAGAGCGGTGTCCCAGAACACCTCGTCGCCGTCACCCGCGGCTGCACTCTCGACGAGTTTCTTGCTCAGTTTTACTTTGGGCATGGGTAAATGCTTCTCTTGGGTAAGCACTGGGTAAGCGTAAGGGAGCGAGTTGGCAAGTAGTGCAAAGTAATATGGAAAGGGTGGAATCTACTCAAGGCCTTGTGAAATATAATAAAAAATAGAAGTAACGAAGCAACCAGAGATCTATAGAAAATCTGACCTCACGACTCTTAATCAGCGGGTCGCAGGTTCGAATCCTGCACGGCTCACCACTGTTTCATCAAATGATCGATCCGTGCGTGATCTGCTTTTTGGGTGGGTTGGTATCGGCGGGTCTTGTGCGTTGAGCCTGCGCGGTGGCTGTAACGGTCTTTTCGAGACGCAAGGCCAGGCATGGTTTTCGGCCGGTCACATGTGCCATGCGCCCGAAATCAGGGGGGCCTCAGCCAAGGTCGGTATCGCGCGGTTTCAAGGGGCGAAACGCGGAACCTGATTTCGGCATGCGCCTTGGGGGCCATGGAGGCGGAGTGCTGGCGCATCCTGTCCCTGCCCAAGCTGGACGAACGACCAATTCCGCTCGATCGAAATAATAAAATCAAATTATTGAATGTAAGATAATAAAATTGCCTCGAATCGTTTTACTGGGCAATGATCGAACCTTACTTGCATTGGGAGAGCTTTCATGGACCAACCTGAGAAGTCTTCATCGCGCCTGCTGGCATCTTCTGGTCGCCGCGCTTTTCTGGGGGCCAGCGCCGGGCTTGGGGCTGCTGCCGTCGCCGGGCTTGCGGCCAGGGCCGCGCCGCTTGCCGTACCCGAAAGCAACCGGACCATGGGCGATCCGATCCCGGAGACGGATTACGGTATGCCGATCGAGTACGAGGACCACGTCCGGCGCAGGCGCACGGATGTTTTCGTCAATCGGCAGAACTATTCTGACTGGAGCATGACCCCCCTGCATCAACAGTTGGGCATCGCGACGCCCAACGGGCTGTTCTTCGAGCGCCACCATAACGGCGTTGCCCGGATTGACCCGGATGTGCACCGGGTCGCGATCCACGGAATGGTGCGGCAGCCGCTCCTGTTCTCGATGGACGACCTGATGCGGTATCCTTCGGTCTCGCGGTTTCATTTTCTGGAGTGCTCCGGCAACGGGCTGACGGATTGGCGCGAGGCACGTTCGACCACCGTGCAACAAAGCCATGGCCTTCTGTCCTGCGCGCAATGGACCGGCATCCCCCTGTCATGGCTTCTGGATGAAGCGGGCCTGCAGGACGGCGCGAGCTGGGTCGTTCTGGAGGGCGCCGATGGGTCCGGGCACCTGCGATCGATCCCGATCGACAAGATCATGGATGATGCGCTGCTGGCCTATGGTCAGAATGGTGAGATGCTGCGGGCGGAGCAGGGCTATCCGGTGCGTGCGATCCTTCCCGGCTGGGAAGGAAACACCAACGTCAAATGGCTGCGCCGGATCTATGTGACAAACGAACCGTTGCACGTTCGGGGCGAGACCGCGCGCTATACCGACCCCATGCCGGATGGCAAATGGCGGCAGTTCTCCATGGAGATGGAGGCGAAATCGGTCATCACCAACCCGTCCGGGGGCATGCGCCTGCCCGGACCGGGCCCGGTGGAGCTGTCCGGCTTTGCGTGGTCCGGAAACGGCACGATCAGCCATGTGGACGTGACCGTCGATGGTGGGCGCAGCTGGGTCGAAGCGCAACTCGAAGGCCCGGTGATGGAGAAGTGCCTGACGCGCTTCCGGTTCCGGTGGAACTGGGACGGAACGCCGGCGAAGATTGCCAGTCGCGCCGTCGACAGCACGGGATACGTGCAGCCCACCGCCGAGCAACTGGCGCGAGTCCGGGAGATCTCGGGCTTCGTGCAGCACAACAATGCGATCTTCCCATGGACGATCGCTTCCAACGGGGAGGTCGGCAATGCAATCGCGTAACTTGATCCGTGCGGCGGGGGTGTTTCTCGCGGCAACCGCGTTTCCGGTGTTCGCCTCCGACTGGGACCGGCCGGACGCCGCTTTTGGCACGCCGATCTCGGAGGCGGACCTTGTTTTGTGGGATATCGCGATTGCGACCCCGTCGGGGGGTAACCTTCCCGAAGGACAGGGCACCGTGGCCGAAGGCGCGGCGGTCTACGACGAGCTCTGCGTCGCTTGCCACGGCGAGAATGCGGAGGGCGGTGCGGATCTGATGTACGGCTCCATGGTGGGGGGCATCGGCACCATGACCGAAAGCCGCCGCGTCCTGACCCCGGGCAGCATGTATCCCTATGCGCCGATCCTGTTCGACTATGTCCGCCGGGCGATGCCCTTGGACAATCCGCACTCCATGACCAATGACGAGGTCTACGCGGTATCTGCCTATCTCTATCATCTCAATGGCCTGATCCCGGAGGATTTCGTCATGAATGCCGAGACCATGCCGGAGATCCAGATGCCGAACCGGGACGCATTCATCACCGACACACGGCCCGACACGATGAACGAGCGCTGCATGGAGGGGTGCGACCCGATCGGGACGGTCGCCATGGCGGACGAGGGCTGACGCCTGCGCAAGTCGGTTTGTGTCTGTGCCAGGCAGTGGCGGGGCCTTTGTGCTCGGCCGCCGCCGAAACAGGCCCGGAGGCCGCGCGGGGCGTCGTGGACACGATCCCGTAACGGAGGGTGGGTCGGTGCGAGTACACGGCTCCGGCGCGACCGGATCACCACGACACCGTTTTCGCAGCACCCCTCATCTTCTTGTACCGTGCTCTTTGCCTGACGCGGTGCCCGCAGAAACCGCTGGGAACAGGCAGCCTCAGAGTTGCGAGCCGATGGGCAGCAGAGCATAGAGCCCCGCGACGAAGTGGTCCCAGGGGGACCCGGTCGGCTCATGATAATAGATCCTTTGGGTGCCATCCGGGTCGGTCTCGGTCCACGAGATCCGATTGTCCTCTTCGAGCCGAACGGCAAATGCCTCGGCCTCCAGGGCCTCTGACAGAGCTTCCGAGGCGTTGGCGGTGAACGTGGGCGAGTCGATCAGGATGCCCATCTCGGTGTTGATGTTCACCGAACGCGGGTCCCAGTTGAACGACCCCACGAAAAGGTACCGATCATCGATGGTGAAGGCCTTGGCGTGCAAACCGGATTGCGATTGACCCCAGTTCACGCCCCGCCGCTGCGCGCGGTCCGCATCGGGTCGCAGCTCATAAAGGCTGACCCCGCTTTCCAGAAGCCGTCGTCTGTCCTTGGCATAATGCGCATAAACCGGTTTCACATCGTTGGAAGCCAGTGAGTTGGTGACTACGGAAACCTCGACGCCCTTGTCCTCGAGCTCGGCCAGCCAGGCGCTGCCGCGGTCGCGCGGCACGAAATAGGCGGAAATGATCTGAACGTCCGATTTCGCCGCGGCGAAGTATTTTGCGAGCTGCGACGCCAGGATTTCCCCGTCATCGTTTGCACCTGCCGCCTTCGACGGCGGGTCGGAATACATCCTTGCAGGCACCCATTCGAGCGCGAGGGTCGAGGCGGTGAAGTTCTGCGCCCTCGCCCGGCGGATGACGCTGGCATATTCCAGTTCGCGAGCATCCCCGATGAGTGCGTCGAGACGGTCGCGCGCTGCATCGAGGCTCATGTCTTTCGGTGCGCCGATCACGGCGCGGGCGGGCACCGCGAACCTGCTGTTCCAGTATGCATCGAAGTTGGTGGACACCGCGTCCACAACGGGGCCTGCCACCAGAACGTCGATATCCGAATAGTTCATGTCCCGCTTGGCGAGGAAATACTCGTCGCCGATATTCCGCCCCCCGACAATCGACATGGCATTGTCGGCGGTCATCGACTTGTTGTGCATCCGCCGGTTGATCCGCTTGAAGTCGGTCAGACCGGCGGCAAGCAGGTTCTGATCCCGCCAGAACGGATTGAAGAGCCGAATCTCGACGTTTTCATGGGCATCGAGGGCCGCCGTGGCAGCGTCATAGCCCCCTGTGTCCATGTCATCGAGCAAGAGACGGACCCGCACGCCCCGATCCGCGGCTTGAAGAAGGCTCCAGGCGAAGACATGTCCGGTGAGGTCATCGTGCAAGAGGTAGTATTGGGCGTCGATCGTCTGCTCGGCGGCGGCGGCCAGAGCAAGGCGGGCGGCGATCGCCTCTTCTCCGTTGCCGATCAATCTGACACCGGACCGGCCATCGCGCGGGTCGCCCAGCTGGCTGACGGCCCTTGCAAGCTGCGTGCGTGTCGGCTGGTCCGGTGCATAAGACGGCGTCTGCTCGAATGTGCGCACCGCTGGTCCGCAAGCGGACAGAAGCATCACGCTCAGACTGGCCATCAGGAAGAAGGTTTTCACGATATGCCTCGTTCGGGCTGCTGCGTTTGCGGTCGGATCGAGAGCACCCAGACCGCCCATGCGACGTGATCCCATAAATCTGCCGTGTTGGTCAAACGCCTCTGCTGCGCGCGTGGCCCGGCGTGGTTCGTGCCTCGACCCTGCCCGAGGCGCGGGGCGACTGGACAGGTTGCAGGCTGGCATGAGACGTTTGGGCACCTTTGGCGGAGGAGGGGGCGATGGACTGGCGCGAGGCGGAGGAGATCATCGGACGCAAGGACGAGGGCGACTACCTGCTCGACCTGCCGGCCCACGAGGCGCGATATCGCGAGAAGGCGCCCGTGCTGGCGGATCTGATGGTTTCGGCGGCCTCGCGCAGTGCGGTGCAATCCTATGCCCGGTTCGATGCGGCAGCCATCGCGGCACAGCGGGGCTACCGGCGGGCTATGAGTTGCGCCAATCTCGGTGCGCTGTTCACCTCGGTCTTCGGGGCCGGGGCCATGGCCTGGACGATCCTGGCCGGCGCGGGCGGGCCGCTGGCGGGCTACGGCGCGGGGGCAACGGTGCTCAGCGTCGGCGCGGCGATCAGTGCTGCGGCAGGGGCCGCGGGGCTTTACTGGTTGCGGCACGGGCGGCTTCTGGAGACCTGGATGGGCAAGCGGGCGGAGGCGGAGACCCACCGCATAGGCTATTTCAGTGGCCTGCTTGCGCGCGCGGCGGAGGGGCCGCAGGAGAGCGCGATGTTGGCGCTGGAATACGTGCGCCGGTACCATTTCGATGTGCAGCGGACGTATTATGACCACCGCGCACGGCAGCATGAGGCCAGCGCCAACCGGACGCTCGCCATCGGGGCGGCAGGCGCATTCCTTGCCACCCTGTCGAGCTTTGTCAGTGTCGGCGCGGATGGGTCGCTGCAGGCGATCTCGGCGCTCGGCGTGTTCGGGGCGGCGATCGGGGCCTATGCCATCGGGCGCGAGCAGATGACCCAGGACCGGCGCAACGCGGAGCGCTACGACCGGACCTATTCGGCGCTGGTGGCGATCACGGCCAAGCTCGACGAGGTGCGCGCGGCGGTGGCGGCGGGCCGGACCGGGGCAGCAAGCGCCTTTGGCGCGGCGGTGAACGAGCAGATCTCGAACGAGCATCGCCAGTGGCTGGAGGGGCAGGAGGCCGCGCGCGAGGCGCTGGAGCGGATCGAGACCGCGCTGCGTCCTGACGGGCAGGGGGTTTAGGCGGTCCGCAGGGTCAGGCGGTCGGTTTGTCCTTCCCGGCCCGCGCGTGCCCAGGCTCCGTCAAAGAGCGCGGTGACCTGCTCGACCGCATCGGGCGCGCAAACCACCAGCAGCCGGTCGGTGGGCACGCGGGCGGCGAGCGCGTCGATCTCGAACAGGATCCCCTGGTTGGCCGGGTCGAAGCCGCGCATGTCCACGAGAATGCGCCTGGCCTGAGCCATCAGTGTCAGGACCGTGGGCTGCCAGGTGCTGTCGCGGCAATAGTAGTCCTGCATCGGGAAGAGCCCGTCGCCCTGCCGCGCGGTGCCGGCGGCGCTGGCCGCCGCCAGGTCCACAGGGCTGTCGATGAAGAGCTCCGACAGGCGTCGGCGCAGGAAGGCGGCGAGTTCGGGCGCGTCGAGGGTTTCGGTGGCGAGATCCTCGGCGCCGATCATAAGGACCGGGCCACGCTGCCGCCAGTCCAGTAGGAGCGAACGGGCGAGGCGGGTCTGGGTGCCCTGCTGGCCGAAGACCCGCAGCAGCAGATGCGTCTCCTGCGCCGGGGCGCGGGGGCGGAGCAGGGCGAGGGTGCCCCGGTAGGCGGCGAAGGCCAGCAGGTAGGCGAGGGTCAGCGGGCCGTGGCTGCCCCAGCCGAGACCGATGACCCAGACGCATTGGAAGAGCCACAGCAGGTCATGCTGCATCATCAACTCGCTGGAGCGGGCCGTGAGCCGCGCCACCGCGCGCACGACCAGCAGCGCGAGCCCCGTCCCGACCGCGAGCATCAGCGCAAGGCCGAGGATCACGTAGATCGCGGCCACCAGGCCCGGAGGGAGCAGGAAGAGCAGGAAATCAAGCACCCCCGCCAACATCATCAGGTAGATCGCTTCGAGCGCGAAGACGAGCGGGACGACCAGCGCGACCGCCACCATGAAGAGCGGCACGGCAGTGGTGCGCAGGGCCGGGTTGCCCACCAGAAGCGCCAGCATCAGCGCTGGGCCGACGAGAATGCCGAGGACGTCGTTGCTCTCCGGGGCGATGACATAGAGCAGCCATGTCCAGAACACTCCCGCCGCCACCATCCAGTACCAGCGCAGCCCGGCCACGTAGAGCGCCATGATCAGCGCGGGCAGCAGGAAGGCCGCCACCACCACGGCAAAGCGCAGGGGCGCGAAGCCGATCCCGTCGAGCAGGAACATCACCGTCACCAGTACAAGCGCGAAGGCCAGGCCCGCCGCGAGATACCGCAGCGCGAGCGCGGGCCGCAGGGGGGGCGCGCGGGACAGGGGCGCGACATCGACCTGCAGGGCGGCGCCGTTGGGATGGCTGGGGCCGGGCACGGCGAAGGCGGCCCCGGGGCTGGGTGTGCCCGCGCGCATCGCGCGCGCGATGGCCTTGCGGTAACGCCGCCGGATAATCGCCCCGAGCAGCGCCGCGAGCGGCACAGCCAGGAAAAAGACAAAGGCGAGAAAGCCGTTGAAGTTTTCATCCGTGAGCATGGCTTGATCCGTCTCCGGGGCGAAGGTCCCTGGTCGCCGATCGGCGGTTGGGCGCCCTCAGAATGCCCAGACAGCGCCCCGAAAGATACCCGTTCGGGCCCGCCTCCCGGGGGGGCTTTCGCAGTGCATAAAAAACATGCTTGGACCTGCAAGGCGAGCTGTCGCGCGCGCGGCCATTGCACGGTCCTGATTTGGCTGCGCTGCGCCAACTGTGCGACGTCTTGGCTGCGAAACCGTCGGGTGGGATCGTGCGGAGAGGTGCGCGGCGTGGCGGGTTACTGGCTTCGCACCTCGCGCACCCATGCGACGATGGCCTGCCGCGCCTCATCATCCATCTGGACGGCGCTGGGCGGGGGCATGGCGTGGCTCACACCGGCCTGCAGGTAGATTGCGCTGGCCTGCCGGGCCACGTCGCCGGGGGTCTCCAGGTGCACATCCTTGGGCGCCCATTGCATGTTGCCCCACAGCGGCTCGCGCGCATGGCACATGGAGCAGTTGCCCAGGACCGCCTCGTAGGCGGCGTCGAACCCCGCGGCGGAGGCGTATTGTTGTTCATAGGGGGTCAGCGCGCGCGCCTCGGCGTCCTCAAAGGTGTTGCCGCTGCTGAAGGTGGAGAGCCACGCAATCGCGATCATCAGCCCGACCGTCACGCCCCAGGTCCAGATCGGGCCCTTGCCGGTCTTGTGCATGGTGTTGAAATAGTGGCGGATCGTGACCCCCGTCAGGAAGATCAGGCTGGCGATGATCCAGGCAAACTCCGTGGCGAAGGCCAGCGGATAGTGGTTCGACAACATCAGGAACACGACCGGCAGCGTGAGATAGTTGTTATGGGTCGACCGGACCTTGGCGATCTTGCCGTATTTTGGGTCCGGCTGGCGACCGGCCTTGAGGTCTTCGACCACGATCCGCTGGTTCGGCATGATCTGGAAGAACACGTTCGCGGTCATGATCGTCGCGGTGAACGCGCCCAGATGCAGCAGCGCCGCGCGCCCGGTGAAGATCTGGTTGTAGCCCCACGACATGATGACGAGGATGACGAACAGCAGCAGCATCAACAGCGTCGGGCTATCGGCGAGCCGCGACTTGCACATGGCATCGTAGAGCAACCAGCCGATCGTCAGCGATCCGGCCGAGATCGCGATGCCCTGCCAAAGGGCCAGGTCCGCCTTGGTGGGATCGAGCAGGTAAAGCTCCCCGCCGACCCAATAGATGATCGCCAGGAGGGCGGCGCCCGACAGCCATGTCGCGTAGCTTTGCCATTTGTGCCAGGTCAGGTGCTCGGGCATCCGCGCAGGGGCCACCAGATATTTCACGGTGTGATAGAACCCGCCGCCATGCACTTCCCATTCCTCGCCATAGGCGCCGTCGGGCAGGGCCTGGTTGGGTTTCAGCATCAGATCCAGCGCGATGAAATAGAAGCTGGCACCGATCCACGCCATCGCGGTGATCACGTGCAACCAGCGGACCGAGAACGCGATCCAATCCCAGAGGATTGCCAAATCATACATGTGTCTCTCTCCAAGCCTGTCTTTGCAGGCACTCTATGCGGGGCGTGATTGTTCCGCTATATCTACCCAAGGCCAAGCAGCATCAAAAAAAACAGAATAATGTCCTATCTCGACAACATCCGCACCTTTGTCCGTGTCTACGAGTTGGGCAGCATGTCGGCGGCCGGTCGGGACCTGCGGATTTCCCCGGCGGTCACCTCGTCGCGCATCTCGCAGCTGGAGGAGCATCTTGGGGTGCGCCTGTTTCAGCGCACCACGCGCAGCCTGGCGCCCACGGATCAGGGCAAGACGTTCTTCGGGGCCGCCTGTGAAGTGCTGGAAGCCGTCGAGAATGCCGAGGCGCAGGTGATCAACATGACCGACAATCCGAAGGGGTCGCTCTACGTGGCGGCGCCTCTCGGTGTCGGTCGCCGCCTGATCGCGCCGCAGGTGCCGGGGTTTCTGGAGCTCTACCCCGAGGTCCGGATGCGGCTCAGGATGACGGATCGCAAGGTGGACCTGACCACGGAGGGGCTCGACCTCGCGTTCTTTTTGGGACACCCCGAGGACAGCAACTTGCGGATCCGCAAGATCGCCGATGTGCGTCGGGTGCTGTGCGCATCGCCGGACTATATCGCGCGCCGTGGGCATCCCCAGAACGGTGATGCCCTGGTCTCGGAGGGGCACGAATGCCTCAACCTGCGGTTTCCCGGGGCAACGGAATTCCAGTGGCGCCTGGTGACGGACCAGGGGCCGAAACGGTTCCGTGTGGCGGGGCGCTACGAATCCGATGATGGGGATGTGTTGACCGATTGGGCGTTGGCAGGCCACGGCATTGCCATGAAGCCGGTTTTCGAGGTGACGGACCATTTGCAGGACGGTCGTCTCGTGCCCGTCTGCGAGGACACGCCGCCGGAACCGATCCAGATGGCCTGCCTGTTCACCCACAGAAAGAGGCAGGATCCCAAGACCCGCCTCTTCATGGAGTACATCATCGAAAAGATCTCGGATGTGGTCAGCGCAGACCGCTTCGGACCGGGCGCGTCAGCCTAGCTTCCGCGATAGGTCGAATACCCGAATGGCGACAGCAGAAGCGGCACGTGGTAGTGAGAGGCCTCCGACATTCCGAACCGTAGGGGAATGACGTCGAGAAAGCGTGGGGCCTCGGGCGGCGTTCCGATCGCATCGAGATAGGCACCCGCGTGGAAAACCAGTTCATAGACACCTGTCCGGAACGCATCCGTCGGCAGGATCTGTTCGTCGGTACGGCCGTCGTCGTTGGTCACCAGCGTTTTGAGATGCGTCCTGCGTTCCCCTTCGATGCGAAAGAGCTCGATCTTGAGCCCCTGTGCCGGGCACCCGCGCGCCGTGTCGAGAACATGTGTCGTCAAGTATCCGCCCATGAAACCCTCCCTTTCGTTGGGCCCAGTGTCTGACAGACTGGTCTGCGCGCTTCAAATCCGGATCGACAAGAGGCTGTATCAATTTTTTTTTGAAAAACAAATCGATTGTATTGCTATATTGCGTAGTGGCAACTTTTGAGGAATGTAAACGTGAACCGCTATCCCCGAGATTTGACAGGATATGGCGCGACCCCGCCGACCGTAACATGGCCCGGTGGGGCGAAGATCGCCGTTCAGATCGTGCTGAACTATGAAGAGGGGGGCGAAAACAACATCCTCCACGGGGATGCGGCGTCAGAGGCTTTCCTGTCCGAGATCACGGGAGCGGCCCCCTGGCCCGGGCAGCGTCACTGGAACATGGAATCGATCTATGAATACGGCGCGCGGGCCGGGTTCTGGCGTGTGCACCGGCTTCTGAAGGACCTGCCGGTCACCGTGTATGGCGTGGCCACCGCCCTGGCGCGGGCCCCGGCGCAGGTTGCCGCGATGAAGGCCAGCGGGTGGGAGATCGCCTCGCACGGGCTGAAATGGGTCGAGCACAAGGATATGGACCCCGAGCAAGAGCGGGCGCAGATCCGCGAGGCCATCCAGCTGCATACGGAAGTGACCGGCAGCGCGCCGCGCGGGTGGTATACCGGGCGCTGTTCCATGAACACGGTCGACCTGGCGGCCGAAGAGGCCGATTTGGCCTATATCGCGGACAGTTACGCCGATGATCTGCCCTACTGGATCCGCGCGGGCGGCAAGGACCAGCTCATCGTGCCCTATACGATGGATTGCAACGACATGCGCTTTGCGATCCAGGCGGGCTACACCAATGGCGACCAGTTCGAGAGCTATCTCAAGGACAGTTTCGACATGCTTTATGCCGAAGGAGAGGCAGGGCATCCGGCGATCCTGTCCATCGGTCTGCATTGCCGCCTGATCGGGCGGCCCGGGCGGGCCATGGCGCTGAAACGTGCGCTGGAGCATTTCCGCAAACACGAGGGCGTCTGGTTCGCCACGCGCGAACAGATCGCCGACCATTGGGCGCAGCAACACCCCCCCGCCGCGCAGCGACGGCCCTCCGAGATGGATCGCGACAGCTTCGTGGCCGCGTTCGGCGGCATTTTTGAGCACAGCCCCTGGATCGCCGAAGGCGCCCACGCGCTGGAGCTTGGTCCGACCCATGACAATGCCGCCGGGGTGCACAACGCCCTGTGCCGGATTTTCCGCGGCGCGTCCGAAGCGCAACGGCTGAGCGTTCTGACCGCGCACCCGGATCTTGCGGGCAAACTGGCGGCGGCGGGCAAGCTCACCGCGGAAAGCACGGCGGAACAGGCGGGCGCGGGGCTCGACCTGCTGACCGACGCGGAGCGCGCGACATTCCAGAAGCTCAACGCGCAGTACGTGGCGCGGCACGGGTTTCCCTTCATCATCGCGGTCAAGGACAACACCAAGGCCACGATCCTCGACGCGTTCCACCGCCGTATCGAAAACGACCGGGAGACCGAGTTCGCTGAGGCCTGCCGCCAGGTGGAGCGTATCGCGGAACTGCGCCTGATCGAGAAGCTGGGCGCATGACACCCACCTTGAAAGCCGAACCGATCTCGCAGGCGGCCATCGCGGGCCTGGCCGAGCTGATCGAAGCCGAGGGCGCGGCGGACAAGCTGATCAACCAGGGGCTTTGCGGGCGCTTCCATGATCGTGCCTCCCTCGACATCGCGGGGGATGCGGGCATCAGCGTATTCAAGTCGGCGTCGTTCTCGCTGCCATACCGGATGGAGATGATGGAGCGTCACCCCCACGGCAGCCAGGCGTTCCTGCCGATGCAGGAGGGTACCTATCTCGTGGTGCTGGCCGAGGACAAGGCCGGCGCACCGCACAACCCGCGCGCCTTCATCGCCGGGCCGGGGCAGGGCGTGAACATCGGGCGCAATGTCTGGCACGGGGTCTTGTGCCCCTTGTCGGACACACCGCCCCAGGCGGCCCTGTTCATGGTTGTGGACCGCGTCACGGACGGGCCGAACCTGGAGGAGCACTGGTTCGACGAACCATACACCATCGAAAAATAAGAAATGCGCGGCTTTGGAGGGTCGCGCAGCATCAAAAGGGAGGGACACTCATGTCAGATGCAACCATTGGGACGCCGGAACAGCTCCGCGATCCCAATTACACACCGCCGCTTCACAAGGCGGTGCCCCTCGGGATCCAGCACGTGCTGGCCATGTTCGTGTCGAACGTGACGCCGGCGATCATCATCTGCGGCGCGGCCGGGTTCGGCTTCGGCTCGAACAGCCCCGATTTCCCGCAGATGATCTACATGATTCAGATGTCGATGTTCTTTGCGGGGGTTGCGACCCTGTTCCAGACCATCGGACTCGGCCCGGTGGGCGCGCGCTTGCCGATCGTTCAGGGCACGTCCTTTGCGTTCATTCCGATCATGATCCCGCTCGTTGCGGGCAAGGGTGTCGACGCTATCGCCGTTGTCATGGGCGGCGTTATCGTGGGCGGCCTGTTTCATGCCTGCCTGGGGCTTTTCATCGGCAAGATCCGCTTTGCCCTGCCGCCCCTGGTCACCGGCCTGGTGGTCACGATGATCGGTCTCGCCCTGGTCAAGGTCGGCATCCAGTACGCAGCCGGCGGCGTGCCTGCCATCGGGACGGAGCAGTACGGCTCGCTTCTCAACTGGACGATGGCGCTGGTGGTGATCTTCGTGACGCTGGGGCTCAAGTTCTTCGCCCGGGGCATGCTGTCGGTCTCGGCGGTGCTGATCGGGCTTCTGGCGGGTTATGTCTATGCCTTCACGCTGGGCGAGGTCAGCCTCGACAATGTCGCCCGCGCCGCCACCTTCGCCTTGCCGAACCCGTTCCATTTCGGGGTGGAGTTCACCGCTGCCGCGATCATCGGTTTCTGCCTGATGGCTTTCGTGTCAGCCGTGGAAACCGTCGGCGACGTGTCGGGCATCACCAAGGGCGGCGCGGGTCGCGAGGCGACCGACAAGGAGATCGAAGGGGCGACCTATGCCGACGGTGTCGGCTCAGCCATTTCGGGGGTCTTCGGCGCGCTTCCGAACACGTCCTTCAGCCAGAATGTGGGCCTGATCGCCATGACCGGCGTCATGAGCCGCCATGTCGTCACCATCGGTGCGCTGTTCCTGATCGCGGCGGGCGTGGTGCCCAAGGTGGGTGCGGTTGTCTCCTCGATCCCAATCGAAGTGCTGGGCGGCGGCGTGATCGTCATGTTCGGCATGGTCGTGGCGGCGGGTATCTCGATGCTGTCGGATGTGCGCTGGAATCGCCGCAACATGGTAATCTTCGCGATTTCCCTGTCGGTCGGTCTGGGCCTGCAGCAGGAGCCGGGCGCGCTTCAGCATCTGGAGGGCACGATCAAGGTCCTGCTGACCTCCGGGCTGCTGCCAGCGGCGCTGATCGCCATCGTCCTCAACCTCATCCTGCCGGACGAGCTGAGCGACGAGGCCACGGAGGAAGTCTCCGGCGGCATGGCCGGGCATGGTCACGGGGAGCTTGTGAAGGACGATCACGTCTGATCCCACCCCACGCACAGCAACGCAAAAGGCCCGGTCACATCGACCGGGCCTTTTCTGTTGCGGGTCGCGCGATGTCAGTCGTAAGCCGCGTCCACGATGAATTCGACTTTCAGTTCGGGCCGCGCGAGCTTTGCCTCACCACAGGCGCGGGCCGGCGCATGGCCCGTCGGAACCCAGGCGTTCCACACCTCGTTCAGACCGGCGAAATCCTTCATGTCGGCCAGCCAGATCGTGACACGCAGCATGTTCTCGCGCGACGATCCGGCCTTTTCCAGAAGGGCGTCGATCTTCTCGAGGCAGAGGCGGACCTGCTCCTGAACGGTCTCGCCCTCCGCGACCTGCCCGGTCAGGTAGGCCACGCCATTGTGCTTGACGATCTTCGAGGACCGTTCCCCGGTTTCGATGCGTTCGATCATGTCATCTTTCCCTTGATGGTGTCTTGATGTGTGTCGGTCGGGCGCGGCGTATCAAGAATGATCCCCGCCTGACAGTCAGAAGCCCGGCATACCGACCCGGATGCCAGACAAAAAAAGCCCCGGGCCATGGAGACCGGGGCAATGCGCTGTGGCATGGGTCCGCGCTTTCAGGGGGCTGCCAAACGCACATCCACGGGCGGGCGTTTATTGCGCCGCCGTCCGAAACGGTGTTGGCATCCGCGCGCCGCCGGACAAGGCCGACACGTTCATGTGGCGGTTCACGTCCTTGTAGAGCAGGTACCGGAACCGGCCGGGACCGCCCGCATAGCATGCCTGAGGGCAGAAGGCGCGGAGCCACATGTAATCCCCCGCCTCGACTTCGACCCAATCGTTGTTGAGGTTGTAGACCGCCTTGCCTTCCAGAACATAGAGTCCGTGTTCCATCACATGGGTTTCCAGAAACGGAATGACGCCGCCGGGCTCGAAGGTCACGATGGTCACATGCATGTCGTGGCGCAGATCCGCAGGATCCACGAACCGGGTCGTCGCCCATTTGCCATCGGTGCCGGGCATCTCGGTGGGCGGGATGTCCTGTTCATTGGCGACGATCGGGTCGGGCAGGGGCAGTCCCGGCACCGCCTCATATGCCTTGCGCACCCAATGGAAGCGCAGCATGTCATCGCTCTTGTTGTGCAACGCCCAATCGGCGCCGGGCGGGATATAGGCATAACCGCCCTCCACCATCTCGTGCTTGGTGCCCGCGAGGGTCAGCGCCGCCGTGCCCTCGACCACGAACAGCACGCCCTCGGCGCCCGGGTCGAGCTCCGGCGTGTTCGAGCCTCCGCCCGGGGCGACTTCCATGATGTATTGCGAGAAGGTTTCGGCAAAGCCAGACAAGGGCCGCGCGATTACCCAGAGCCGTGTCTTGTCCCAGAAGGGCAGGAAACTCGTCACGATATCTCGCATCGTTCCCTTCGGAATGACGGCATACGCTTCGGTGAAGATCGCGCGATCCGTGAGCAGTTGTTCCTGTCCGGGATGGCCGCCGCGAGGGGCGAAATACTTCGGTGTCATATGCACTCCGCAAGTTGAGGACTCAGCCCGAGTATGGCGGTCGCGCTGACCGTCAAACACCCTCGAAAGCCCGACAACTCCCTTCGGGAAAATTTGATAATTGCGAGCATTGCCTCGGGAAAGCGGAAGGTACTTGTCGGAGGCGACCTGGTTTCTGGCGTCTGCCTTGGGCGGATACCGCGCTTGGGCAAGCAGAGGCAGGCTCTGCGCCGCCCGAGAGCATCGGTAAAGGCGGGATAAGCATCAGGCGTGATGTGCTCGGAGGGAACGAGACGATCCTGCCGGACCTGTGCTTGCACCGAGACCGGTCAGGTCACTTTGGAACGGCTTCCGACCCCGGTGTCACGGCGATGCGGGCCGGGTTTCTCATGGCACGCGCGCTGGCCGTCCGTGGCGCTTTGGGATGATAACCCCGTCCCCTAAGCGCGATGCGCGGCTTCCAGGCGCGTGTCCGGGAAGGCGTCGCAGAGCCCGAACACATCTGCGCGGGTGTCACAGAGGCACGCGGCCGTAGAGACCGCGTCAGCCAGGGCCGCCGATGACGAAGAGACCGACAGGGCCGCCCAGGGCGACGCCGCGCTGCTGCCGGTCCGGGGATCGAGGATATGGCCCTGCACCCCATCGCCGCCGAAGGTCATGCCCAGAGGGGCCGAGGTCGCAAGGGCGCGCTGGGCGAGGCCAATGTCGCCGCCCGCCGCGAAGCGCACGGGCCAGGGGCCGCCGGTCCGCGGGTCGTGGCCGAGCGCGCGCAACTCGCCGGTGTCGATCAGGGTGTTGGTCAGGCCCCGGTCCGCAAGGAACGTCGCGACCCGGTCCGCCACATAGCCCTGCGCGATCCCGTTCAGGGTCAGCGCCGCGCCGGAAGGCAAGGAAATCGCGCGGGCCTCGAGGGTCACCTTGGGCCAGCCGGTCACCTCCAGCGCTGCGCGCCGAGCGGTGTTCGACAGTGGGCGGCCCGTTTGCGCGGCGGTGGCCAGCGCCCGCCAGAGTGGCTGAATCGTCGGGTCGAAACGCCCCGCGCTGGCGTGGTAGACCGCGCCCGCCAGCGACAGGCATTCCAAAAGCTCCGCCGGCGGGGCCTCCAGCCGACCCACGGCGTTGAGCCGGGAAAGCGCCGAGTCGGGCCGATAGAGGCTGAAGATATCTTCCAGGCGGGATATTTCCGCCAGGGCCGCGGCGGCGATCACGGGGGCCTCGGGATGGGCCAGCCGCAGTGAAACCTGCGTACCCAAGGCCCAACCGGTTTCCACGTGCAGGGGCGTTCGGGCGGCGGCGGGCCAGGCGCAGGCCGCGGCGGCGATGCTCAGAACTCTGCGACGGGTGAGCATGGGGTCATCCTTCATTGCGGTTGGACAGGGATTGCAGGCGACGGTCGAAATCCGCGTCGTCCTCGGTGTCGTCGCCGATCTGCACGGGGGCGATCACGGCGCTGTCGGGGATGTCGTCGAGCGCGACCAGGGTGCCGCCGTTCGCGGCCATGAAGGCCTGCGCGGCGGCGGTATCGGCGAAGGGCACGATCTCGGGTGCGCCCATGCCGCCGTCGCGCCGCGAGCCGATCACGAACTGCGCAGAGTCCAGCGCGATCCAGTTCTCGGCCCCCGGATCGGCCCAGTCCGCGCCCGGCGCGCCCATGTCATTGACCCAGACCGCGAGGATCCGGTGGGTCTGTTCGGGCAGGCGCATGTAGGCGACCGCGTCGCGAACCTGGCTGAAGAACAGCGGCGCGCCGGGCAGGCCTTCGAGATGGACCTGGGCCTTGGGACCTTCATGCTCCAGAAGGTTCATCTGGCAGAAATGGCCTGTCGCCTCGGGGGTCAGCGCCACGGGATCGACGATCTGCTGCTGCACGTCGTCTTTGCAGGCCGCCAGCGCGAGCAGGAACATAAGGGGCAGGGCTCTCATGGCGTCACCTTGCGGAAGGCCAGTCCGGCCAGGGCGGTCGCGCAGATCGGCCAGATCAGCACCGGTAGCAGCGATTGCCAGACAGGGATCGTGCCGGCCGCACCGCCGATCCCGCTGGCCGCGGCCATGGCGCCGGAGGCGGTCAGGTTGAACAGGCGAAAGGCATCCGCCGGGTTGGCCAGCAGGGCGTAGGGGAAAACGTCGGTGGTGAACCAGCCGCCACCATCGGCTACGATCGCGGCCAGAAGGGCAAGATCATAAAGCACCACCAGCCCGAGCCAGAGCCCGATCGCCAGCCCCGCCGCACCGGAGGGCCGCCGCGCCAGGGCCGAAAGGCCGTAGCCCGCCCCGAGGAAGGTCGCCCCCAGGAGCACCGAGGTCCAGGTCAGCCGCCACAACGCGACTAGCCCCGCCCCGGCGTCGGAATCGCTGGCAAAGGCTATCGCGGCGGCCAGACCGTAGCCCACGACCACCGCGAGGGTCAGCACCGCGAGATGGGCCAGCAGCTTGCCCAGCAGAACCTCCTGCCGGGTGATCGGGTAGGTCAGCAGAAGCGGCAGCGTGCCCCTCTCCACCTCGCCGGCGATGGCATCGAAGCTCATCAGCAGCGCGAGAAGCGGCACGAGGTAGACCGAAAGCGAAGTCAGCGACGCCACCGTCACCGACAGCCGGTCGACCCCGAGCCCGCCGCTGGTGGGGGCGGACCCCACCGCGGCGAGGACCAGCGAGAACACCGCCATAAGGATCAGCGCGATCAGCACCCATCGGTTGCGGATGGCGATGCGCAGTTCAGTTTTTGCCGTCGCGAGGATGCGTGTCATTCTCCGGTCCTCCGGCTGAAATGGCTGTAGAGGTCTTCGAGGCTGGGCGGCATCACCTCCAGCTCGGCGACCTTGGACCCCAGGGCGGCGATCTGGGCGAGCGTGGCGAGTTTCTCGTCCTGGCTGCAGGTGAGCTTCACGCCGGTGTCGAGCCGGATCGCATTGGGCAGGGCGGCGACGATGTCGCTGCCGTAGCCGTTATGGGGGGTGATGATCATGGTGACCGGCAGGTTCGCGCGGCGCCTGAGTTGCGGCAGGCTGCCATCGGTCATCAACTGACCCTCGGACAGGATCGCGATTCGGTCGGTGCGCGCCTCGACCTCGGTCAGCGCATGGGAAGACAGCAGGATCGCGGCACCCTCGGCGGCCAGCCCGTCCATCAGGTCGTAGAAATTGCGTCGTGACACCGGGTCCAGCCCGGAGGTCGGCTCGTCCAGCACCAGCAGTTTGGGCTGCCCGATCAGGGCCTGGGCGAGGCCGACGCGCTGCCGCATGCCTTTGGAATAGGTGCCGATCCGGCGCTTGCCCGCATCCCCCAGACCGACCCGCGCCAGCAGTTCGCCCGCCTGCCGCGGATCGGCGCCGCGCAGGGACAGGTAGTGGCGCAACTGCTCCAGCCCGGTCAGCGCCGGGTGAAAGGCGACGTTTTCCGGCAGGTAGGCCACCTGCCGACGCGCCGCCGCCGAGCCGGGTGCGGCCCCGAGCACCGAGGCCTGCCCGGCGCTTGCATCGATCAGCCCGAGGACGATCTTGATCAGCGTGGACTTGCCCGCGCCGTTATGGCCCAGCAGGGCGACACGCTCCCCGGCGGCGACCTCCAGCGAGACATCGCGCAGGGCGGTTACGTCGCCGTACCGCTTAGTGAGCGTTGAAATTTTCAGGATCGAAGTCATCCTGGTCTCCTTCGTCCCAGCGTCCGGCGGCGGCGGCTTCGAGCGCCAGCAGCGCGTCCGGCACGGGAATGGTTACGGGCGTCATGGCCGGGTGGCTGTCGACGACACCGCCCGGCAAGGTTGCGGGAAAGGACGATTGCGACCAGCGCACGAGCTGCACCGCGGGCGCGCCCAGCAGGAGGGCCGCGGCCGGTTGCGACCACAGGATGTGATCCATCAGGTCGTTTGGCCGGAAGACGTTGTCGGCTGCGCCATCGCCGTTCAGGTCATAGGCAGGGTGATCGGACCAGTAGTTCCCGGCACCCTCATGGCTCCATTCCACGGTCTTGGTGCCGACATAGCGGACCTGCTCGCGGTTGCCGATGAACGCATTGCCGGTCAGCACGTTGCGCTCGGAGCCGGCGGTGAAGTGGATGCCGATGTCGCAGCCTTCGAACCGGTTGTCATAGATCAGGTTCTTGTGGGCGTTATAGATGAACAGGCATTTTTCGGACCCGCCGCGCACCAGGTTGTTCGCCACGTCGGTGTTGTTGGAGAAGTTCAGCATCACGCCGTGGTTGCGGTCGCCGAGGCTGAGATTGTCGCGCACCACCACGCGGTTGGAATACATGATGGCATAGCCCAGCCGATTGCCGATGCTGACATTGCCGATCACTTCGCTGTTATGGGTGTGCATGTAGTGTACCGCAAAGCGCAGGTCGCGGAAGATGTTGTTCCGGAACACGTTCTTCTTCGAGGTATTGGCGAAGATCCCGTCGCGCCCGTAGCGCACGGAGTTGCCCTCGACCACGGCGCCGGGACTGTTCCAGACATAGATGCCGTTGCCGCGATCGTTCAGGCGCGGCTGGAGGGTGCCGACGATCTCGTTATGGGCGACGAGGGCGTCATGGCCGCCGTGAATGTCGATGCCGTGCAGGTTTCCCAGCACGCGGTTATGGGTGATCACGGCGCGGTGGGCCTTGCGCAGGATCTTGATCCCGGCGTCGAGGTCCTTGCTGCTCATGCCGGAGCCGGTGACCGTCAGCCCGCGGATCGTGACGTCTTCGGCCGCGATCTCCACGGCGGTGCCCTGGCCGAGGCCGTCGATGATCGCCTCGCCTCCTTCGGCGGTCAGGGTAACGGGCACGTCGATCCGGAGTGCCCCGGGATAGCGTCCGGGGGCTAGGATGAGCACATCGCCGGGACTGGCCCCGGCGATGGCGGTTTGCAGGTCGCCCGGTGCCCCTGGCGCAAGCCGTCGCTCTGCCGCGGCCAGGGGCAGCGACAGGGTCAGGAGCACGGCGAGCACCAGGAGACGGACCATTGTCAGGCGTCCCGCGGTTCGACGAACATCCGGCCGCGCATCTCCATGTGGAGCGCGTGGCAGAACCACTGGCAGTAGTACCAGTAGACGCCGGGCTGGGCGGCGGTGAAGGTCACCGATGCGGTCGCCTGGGGCCCGAGTTCCATCGCGACGCCGTGGTTGCCCATGGTGAAGCCGTGGGTCAGGTCGTCGATATCGTCGAGATTGGTGACCGTCACCGTCACCTCGTCGCCCTCGGTCACCGTGAAGGTTTCCAGCGAGAAGTTCGGTGCCTGGCTGGTCATGTAGACCCGGACCTTGTTGCCGTCGCGGATCACTTCCTCCTGCCAGTCATCGAGATCGATTCCATCGGCCTCGGCTTGCCGGCGGGTTTCGGCCCACATCGGGTCGTTCCGATCCCAGACCGAAACCGGGTTCACCTTGGAGGGATGGACGATGATGCTGTCATGGGGCTCGGCGAAGGTCGGGCCGTCATGGACCAGTGTCAGCTTGGTGTCGTCGATCACGAAGACCTGCTCGTTCTCGGGCTTGAGCGGGCCGACATTCAGGAAGCGGTCCTTCGAGAACTTGTTCATCGTGATGTAGAACTTGTCCGATGCGTCGAGGGTTTCGCCCTCGGCGGTGGAGTTGTGGCCCGGCTGGTAGTGCACATCCGTCTTGGACAGGATCGGGTTCACGTCGGCGCCGCCATAGGCCTCAACGGCCTTGGCGATGTCCCATTGCACCACCTGGCTGTCGAGGAAGAGCGTGGTATAGGCCCGGCCCTTCCCGTCAAAGCAGGTGTGAAGCGGGCCGAGGCCCAGCTCCGGCTCTGCCACGACTGCCGAGCGCGGATCGGCATCCTCTTCGAACAGCGCGTCGAGCTTGCGCACGTCGATCACCGAAACCGTGGGCGACAGCTTGCCGCCGATGCACAGGTGCACCTTGTCCGGCGCCATGTTGCAGCCATGGGGGTTGTTGGGGATCGGGATGTAGCGGGTGTATTTCTTGTTCGATCCCTTGCGCCCGTCGATGACCTTGACGCCGTTCAACTCGATATAGTCGCCCTCGGCGATGCCCTTCTCGATCTCGGCGATGTTGAACACCACCACGTGGTCCATGTCGGATTCGGTCATGTCCGCGAGAGTCATGCCCATTTCCGAGTTGTAGGAGGTCGAGAAGGCGTACTTGCCCTCGTAATCCGCATCGGTGTTGTCGAGGTTGCCGGTCACCATGACCTGCCAAGCGACGGTCATCTCATCGGCGTTCAGGGCGGTGTAGAAGTTGGTGTACTCCTCGGGCTTGTCCAGGATCTGGCCGTCATTGACGATCGGCACCTCGTCCTCGCCATTGGCGAACACGTAGTTGGTGCGCGGCCATTTCTGCGGACGCAGGCCGTGGATACCCTTGGCGTTCGGGATCTCGATGATCTTGTCGCATTTCATCACGTCGCAACGGATCCGGGCCACGCGGGTGTTGGCCTTGTCGTTCATGAACAGGAAGCGCCCGTCATACTTGCCTTCGGTGAAGGACATGTGGACGTGGTGCAGATCGCCGTTGCGCGGGAATTCCAGCCCGTTGGCAGCGAGGTACTTCTTGGTTTTCTCCGTCAGGCCCTCGGTCAGGATCTTCTTGGACTCGTTGGTGATGCCCCAGCCGGTGGCCGAGCAGATGTTGAAAACAGGGATCCGCATCAGCTCGCGCATGGAGGGCACGCCGATGATGCGCACCTCGCCGGTCTGGCCCGAGGACCAGAAGCCGTAATATTCGTCCAGCTGGCCCGGGGCCACGTGGGTGGACTCGGCGGCCGCGCTGGCCTTGGTGGTCGAGGCTGCGGTCGCCGCACCGAGGGCGCCGCCGGCAAGCATGGCCCGCCCGCCATAGGTTCCGGCCAGAGCCGCGCCTCCGGCGGTTGCGCCCAGAAGGCCTCTGCGGGAGATCCCGCCTTTGGGTGTCTTGTCAGTCATGGTCTGTCCCTTCATTCAGCTGGTTGAGGTGTCTTGACGTTTGGATGCCCGGTCAGGTCGCGCGGGGTCACGGAGCCCACCGTTTGCCGGCGCTTGAGTTTCTTGATGACGACCGGGCAGGTCGTTTCGGATTGATAGAGCACCTGACAATGCAGGCAGTTCACGCATTCGTTCGGGTTGATCTCGCCCGTGGGGTGGATCGCCTGAACGGGGCATTGGTTGGCGCAGCTCTGGCAGGGATTGCCGCATTCGCGGTACCGCTTGAGCCAGTCGAACATGCGCAGCCGGGCCGGGATCGCCAGGGCCGCGCCCAGCGGGCACAGGTAGCGGCAGAAGAACCGCTCGACGAAGAGACCGGCTGCCAGCAAGGCCAGCGCATAGGCCACGAAGGGCCAGGCCCGCTGGAAGTTCAGGATGATGGCGGTCTTGAAGGGCTCGACCTCGGCCAGATGCTCGGCCTGCTCCAGGCTGGCGAGGCTGACGCCGAACAGGCCCAGGAAGATCATGTATTTGACCGGCCAGAGACGCTCGTGCAGGCCCCATGGCAACTCCCACTGGGGAATGCGGCAGGCGCGCGCGATCTTGTTGGTCAGCTCCTGCAAGGCGCCGAACGGGCAGAGCCAGCCGCAATAGGCCCCGCGCCCCCAGAACAGCAGGGCCGCGGCGACAGCGAACCACAGGATGAAGGTCAGCGGATCGAGCAGGAAGGCCTGCCAGCTGAAATCCGTGGTCAGCGCGCCGAAGAGCGCCATCAGGTTGACCACCGACAGCTGTGCATTGGCATACCAGCCGAGATAGACCAGCACGACGCTCAGGAACGTCATCCGGAACCAGAAGAATGCCCGCGCGTTGCGCGTCGCCATCCCCTGGAAGAAGAACACCAGCGTCAGCAGACCCAGCAGCCCGCCGGTCACGGCGATCTCGACCGTCTTGTCCGCCCAGATCCGTTTCCAAAGCGCCTGCTGCGCCGCGGCTTCGTCCTGTGCCAGCAGGTCGTTGACTGCGTTGGACGGCGCAGGCGCGGCTGGAGGTGTCACGGCGCGCAAGTAGCCCGCCGGCAACTGGTAGCCGAGGTCGAACGTGGTGAAGACCTTCTCGATCGGGCCAACCTCGCGCTGCACCAGCAGCTGGATGCGGAACGGCTCGGCAGGATCGAAGCCGCTGTCGGCCGGGATCTTGAACAGGTCGGCTTCCACGAAGACAGGGGCGCCCTCTGCCTCGACCGAGACGATGCGCTTGTGCATCCGGTCGCGGAAGCGGACCGAGATCTCGTCCTGAATCAGTACGATCCGGTCGAAGATGCCGCCGCGCACATAGCCCGAGCCCTTGAAGCTGTAGAGCCCGCGGCCGAAGACCGCGATGGCGTGGTCGCCCGGTTCCAGCCAGTCGGCGACGTTGCGCGCCGTGGCCTCGCCCAGCAGCGACGCGGCGATGGCCGGGTGGGAGACGAGCGCGGTCTGCATTTCGATGAAAGTGGTTTCGGGCGGCAGGGTCAGGGCGCGTTCGGCGGCACGCGGATCGCCCATGGTGGCGAAGGCGGCGTTGATCTGGCCCACGTCCAACGACAGCCGTCGTAGGGTGCCGTCGCCTTCCAGGGTCATCCAGTCCGGCGCGGCAGGGGCGTCGAGATCCAGCTCGAAGGCGGGGCCGGTGTCGGGCGGGGGCGGGGCCAGCCCGCCGAGGCCAAGCGCGCGAGCCACCCGCAGGCCGGAGCGTACGATCGAGTCGTCGATCACCATCACCGTCACCGTCGCGCCCGAGATGATATCAAGCTCATGGGCCGTGCCGCCGGATTCCGCCTCGGCTACGAGGTCGAGCCCGGCATAGGCCTCGATCAGGGTACGCATCTCGGATTCGGGGATACCGATCAGCACGATGGGTTCGGAATGCTTGACCAGCCTGACCGCGCTGACCGTGGCATCCGGGGCGACCGCGACGAGTACGTCGATGGGCTTTCCCGAATACCCGGTGGTGGAGACGAAATCAGAGGTGATGAAAGCCCAGGCGGCGACCTCGCCATCCTTGAGGATTGGCGCTACGGGCACGTCCTCGCGGATGGGGCCGTAGCCCTCGGCACCGGGCACGAGGTCGGCTGCGGGGGTCTTGGCGAGGTATCTGGGCAGAACGGGGTCGGCCCATGCGGGCATCGCCAGGGTCAGCAGAAGGAGGAAATGGGCGATCCATCGTAGGGGGGTCATCGGGGCTCCTGACCGGGTTCGCCGCCGATGAGGACGAGGGACAGCCTTGCGCCGCGCGGCAGCATCGTCTGGTGCGCCTGCAGCATTGCCGCGTCGCCAGGGGCTTCGGGGCGGCGTGTCACGTCGTTCGGCCCCGGAGGGGCGCGCGGCATGGGGATTCTGATTTGACTGGATTGACCGGACTGATCCGGGACGGACCAGTTCACGGGAACCAGGTGGTAAGGCGTAAGGCCAGGCGCGGTCGCATTCGACGCATGGGCGAGGTCCATCCCGCCGAGGCAGTGCTTGCACTGGATACAATGCCGCGCCGGATCGACCGGATTGCCATTGGCATCGATCCAGACGGTCTCGGACTCGTCGCCTGCGCACAGAACCATGGGGATGAGTCCACCGGTTCTGTCACCCCCGCCGGTGGCAAGCGCGCCATGGGCGGTCACCAGCGTGATGCAAAGCCAAAGCAGGCAGAGATTCAGTCCCTTGATCATGCGAAGAGGCTGCGGGAACGGCGAACGCGTCTCCTTGACTTTTGTTAAGTGGGGGCTGCGACCAAAAGACATGCCGCAGGTGCGGGTTTGGGGAAAAGGCCTGCGCAGGCCGTGTGCAGCAAGCGTCTGTGCAGAGCGGCGCCCGAGGGTTGCGACGAAAAGGCTCAGCATGCGCCTGCGACCTCAGCGGACACGGTTGTCGGCAAATTCGGCCAGACGCGCGACGTCCTCGATTCGGACCGAGGCGCGGGTGTTGACGACGCCTTGCGCGCGCAACTGGCGCAGGATGCGGCTGAGGCTTTCGGGCTTCAGGCCGAGCCTGCCTGCCACGAGTTCCTTTTCATAAGGCAGGCTCAGGGTGCAGGCGCCTTCGCGGACCGGTGCCAGGCTGACAAGGAATTCCGCGACGCGCTGCGCGCCGTTGCGGGCCACCAGGGTCTCCACTTGGGCAAAGAGGTTCGTGACATGATCGAAGGCCGACGACAGGAGAGCCTCGGCCACATCGGGGTCCTGCCGCATTCGGGCCAGGAGCGCGTCGGCGCGGATTTCCAGCACGCGCCCGGGGGTGACCGCGTGGCAGCTCACCGGATGGCCCATATCACTCGACGGCAAGGGGTCCCCGAGGGTGTCGCCCCGGGTGAACACGCCGAACACCGCCTCCGTGCCGTTGGACGACAGGCGCGACAGTTTCAGCCACCCTTCGATCACCAGGTAGATCGCCCGCGGCGGCTCGCCCTGAACGAACACGGGCTCACCGCGGTTCAGCGCGAGGGGCCGCGCGCCGGCGAGGATCTTGTCCGCGACGGTCTTGTCCATCCGGGTGAAAAACTTCGCCTGTTTTGCGATGGCGCTATCGTTCAAGGTCATGTCGCCGGTCCCAGTGCGCGCAAGGAGTCCTCGGGAACGCTTGGTCGCACCAAACGCGGCGCGATGTCTTGACGTTGGTTAAGGAACGGCGCGGAGTGCGGTTTTAGCCTTGGGGCAGACAGTTCCAGGAGGCCTCCATGCAGATCGACCGCTATATCGCCGACCGGCTCGCCCAACTTCGCGAAGAAGGCAATTATCGGGTCTTTGCCGATCTCGAGCGTCACCGGGGGGCGTTTCCCCGCGCCACGCGCCGCAGCGGTTCGGGCAGTGGTCCTGTCACCATCTGGTGTTCGAACGACTATCTCGGCATGGGCCAGCACCCCGATGTCCTAGCCGCGATGCACGGCGCGCTTGATCGGTCCGGCGCAGGCGCGGGCGGGACGCGCAATATCTCGGGCACGACCCATGACCATGTCGCGCTCGAAGCCGAGTTGGCGGACCTCCACGGCAAGGAGGCGGCGCTTCTGTTCACCTCGGGCTACGTTTCGAACTGGGCCGCGCTGGGCACCCTGGGCGCGATGTTGCCCGATTGTCTGATTCTCTCCGATGCGCTGAACCATGCCTCGATGATCGAGGGCATCCGCCATTCCCGCGCCGACCGGGTCATCTGGACCCATAACGACATGGCCGACCTGGAGGCCAAGCTGGCGGCCCAACCTCTTGAGCGGCCCAAGATCATCGCCTTCGAAAGCGTCTATTCCATGGATGGGGACATCGCCCCGATCGCCGAGATCTGCGACCTGGCCGACCGCTACAATGCCATGACCTATCTCGACGAGGTGCACGCGGTGGGTCTCTATGGTCCGCGGGGCGGTGGGGTGGCCGAGCGCGAAGGGCTGATGGAGCGCATCACGGTGATCGAGGGTACGCTGGGCAAGGCCTTTGGCGTGGTCGGCGGCTATATCGCGGCGAGCGCGGACCTGTGCGATTTCGTGCGGTCCTTTGCGTCGGGTTTCATCTTCACCACCGCTCTGCCGCCCCATGTGGCGGCCGGGGCCTGCGCCTCTGTTCGGCATCTCAAGCAGAGCAGTATCGAGCGACGCAT
Organism: Dinoroseobacter shibae DFL 12 = DSM 16493; assembly: GCF_000018145.1. Classification (NCBI taxonomy): domain Bacteria; kingdom Pseudomonadati; phylum Pseudomonadota; class Alphaproteobacteria; order Rhodobacterales; family Roseobacteraceae; genus Dinoroseobacter; species Dinoroseobacter shibae. Next base: position 3,353,532 of record NC_009952.1, on the reverse strand, counting down.
CCAGCAAGAGCGCGTGGCCGAGTTGCGTGCCCGGTTCGATGCGATCGGCCTGCCCCATGTGCCGAACCCCAGCCACATCATTCCGCTGATGGTGGGCGACCCGGTGAAGTGCAAGTTCATCTCGGACACGCTGCTGGACGAGTTCGGCATCTATATCCAGCCGATCAATTACCCGACCGTGCCCAAGGGGACCGAGCGGTTGCGCATCACCCCGTCGCCGGTCCACGACCCGGCGGATCTCGACCGTTTGTGCACTGCGCTCGAAACGCTCTGGACCCGGTGCCAGCTCGCCCGGATGCCCCGCGCGGCCCAGTAGGGCCGCAGCGCAAAGATGACTCGTTCATGCGACGATTAAGCATGTAGCTTTGAGCGCTGCGTGCTGCGCAAGTAGGGCCATGGCTTTATCGCATCTCAATACGGCAAAAGCGAGTTTGCTGCTGTCGAACTGCCCGGACGAGGTGGCCACGAAGATCCTCAAAAGGTCGTCGGTCAAACGCTATGACCGCGGCCAGGTGCTGTTTTCCCACGGCGAGGATGCGCACTCGGTCTATATCGTGATCGACGGCTGGGTGAAGCTGTATCGAATCACCCCCAATGGCAGCGAGGCGGTGGTCGGCGTTTTCACCCGGGGGCACAGTTTCGGCGAGGCGGTGGCGCTGCGCAACGATACCTATCCGGTCGCGGCCGAGGCTGCCACGGATGTGCGTGTGGTGCAGGTGCCATCGGCCGAGGTGCTCAATGTCATGCGCTCCCATCCGGAGGTCTGCATCGCCATCTTGTCCTCGACCTTTGCGCATCTGCACGCGCTTGTGGCGGAGGTGGAGCAGCTCAAGGCCCGCTCCGGAGCGCAGCGCGTCGCGCAGTTCCTGTTGTCGCTCGTGACCTGCGATGAAGGGAGCTGCCGCGTGATGCTGCCCTATGACAAGATCCTGATCGCGGGGCGCATCGGGATGAAACCCGAAAGCCTCAGCCGCGCCTTTGCGCGCCTCAAATCCCAGGGCGTCACGATCAAGCAGAACCATGCGGAGATCGCCTGCATCGACACCCTGCGCGACTTCGCCGACGAAGACGGCACGGGCGAGGTGCCGCGCCAGCGCATGATGTAGCGCCCGCGAGCGTCAGCCAACCATGTAGAGCCCGGCCAGAAGCAGCCCGGCAAACACCAGGCAGGTGACACCGGCCCGCCGCCAGCTGGGCGCGCCACGCAGGCCAAGATAATCCAGCAGGATGATGCGCGCCTTGGCGATTGCAACCGCGAGGATCGCCAGCCCTTCATACTGCGGTCGCAGCCAGGACACCGCGTCCTGCGACAGAACCGTGCCCAGCACCGTCAACGCCAGCAGCGCCCCCCAGGCCCGGAGGCTCACGATATGCGCCGCCGCTCTCATGCCATCAGGTAGATCACGGGAAAGAGCAGCACCCAGACCAGGTCTACCATGTGCCAGAACGCCGTCGCCGCCTCGACCGGGGCCGGACGCGGGCGCCAGGCCACCAGGGCCAGGACGAGAACACCCGCGACCACATGGGCGGCGTGAAACCCGGTGAGCAGGAAGTAGAAAGTGAAGAAGGCGTGGGTCTCGGTCGACAGCCCCAGCGCCGCGAGATCCGCGAACTCGCTGCCCTTTATCACGAGAAAGACCAGCCCGAGCGTCCCGGCCGCCGCAAGCCAGCCGCGCGTGGCCGCCGTCCGTCCAGCCGTACAGGCCTGCGTTGCCAGCGCCGCGAAAAGCCCGCTGGTGACCAGAACGACCGTATTGATGCCCGCCCGGACGGGGTGCAGGGCCTCCTGTGCGGTGGCGAACCCGCCGGGATCCGTGATCCGGACCCCGAGAAAGGCCGCAAGTCCCGCGCCGAACACCAGAAGCTCGCTGACCACGAGCACCCAGATCATCAGGCCACCCGGCAGCTCGTCGAAAGGGTCCCGCGATGTGTCGCTCATGCGCCGATCAGTTGACGATAGATCGCGGGCAGCGCCTGGATCAGGCGGTTGGGATCGGGCACGACCGAGAAGCCGCCCGCGCCAAACATCCGGGTGAAACTGGCCTTCGAGCGGCTGTCGATGGTGATGGCGAAGACCGCGTGGCCCTGTCGGCGCGCTTCGCGCACGGCCATGCGGGTGTCCTCGACCCCGTGACGCCCCTCGTAATGGTCGAGGTCGTTGGGTTTGCCATCGGTGATTACCAGCAGCAGGCGCCGTTTGCGTGCCTGCCGCGCAAGCCCGGCGGAGGCATGGCGGATCGCCGCCCCCATCCGCGTGTAGAAGCCGGGGCGCAGGCTGGCGATGCGCGCTTCGACCCCGGTGTTCATCGGCGTGCCGAAGCCCTTGCAACGGGTCAGGTAGACCCGGTCCCGTCGCAAGGACGAGAACGCATCGATGGCGAACTCATCGCCGCAGGCCTGCAGGCCCCAGGCCAGTGCTGTCAGGGCCTCCCGTTCGATATCGATCACCTGGCGGCCCGCCACGGCACTTTCGGTGGAGCGGGACACGTCCAGCAGGATCGAAACCGCGAGGTCGCGCGCCTGCGGGCGGGTCTGACGCCAGATGCGTTCGCTTCCGGCCCCGCGGGTGACGAGATCCACCTGCGCGCGCACGCAGGCCTCCATGTCCAGCTCCTCGCCCTCGGGTTGGCCGGGCAGGACCACGCGGCCGGGGCGCAGAGCCTCGAACTGGCGGCGCACGGCCTCGATCCGGCGGTGGGCATCGGGGGCGCGCAGGGCGTCGGTCTGGACCGGGGCGGCCCAGCTGGCCAGCACGCGCGCGTGGTTCGGCAGGTAGCTGCCGCTGCGCGCCTCCCATTCCGGGTAGGTCAGGACATCCGACAGCGCCTCGCGGTCGGCATCCTCGGGCGCAAGGTCCAGGTGCAGTTTCAACTTCGTGGCCGGCGCCTTGGAAATCTGCCCCAGCCCGATCTCGTCGAGATCGTCCGCGGCCTTCTTGGCGTCGTCATTGTCGTCGTCATCCACGCGGCGGTTGAGGTTGAGGAACTCGGCAAAGCTGAGGATCGCCTCGAACTTGTGCAGGATCAGGCTGTCCTGACGCTCTGCCTGTTCGGATTTGCGCCGCCGGGCGCGGTGGGTTTTCTCGCTGCCTTCCTCGGCGGGACCGTCCGTGTCGCGGGTCTCGACCTCGCTGCGGGCACTGAAGGCGACCGGGCGCAGATCGGGCCAGAGCGGCACCGGCCTGTGCGGGCGATACCGTCGCGCGGCGGGCGGCAGGGTGTCGAGCGGTGCGCCCTCGAGCACCGCGTCGATCTCGGCGGCCAGCCCTTGCAGCGGGGCCGGGTGGCCGAGCAGGCGCCGGATGACCGCTTCTGTGGCGGCCTCCTGCGGGGGCAGGCTGTGATCGCGGCGCATCTGCAGCGCGGCTTCGGCCAGGGTGCCGAAGAGCGGCACCAGGCCCGGGCATTCCGCGCAAGCCGCGGTCAGCATGGTCTTGGCGGCCTGCAGCCCCGCGATGTCGGCGTGAAACGGGTCCTCGGGGACGACCGGGTCCGGCGCATGGGCCGCGGCCGCCGTCAGCCAGAGATAGAGCGCCGCATTGGCCTCCCGCATCGGAAACACCGCCAGCCGCTCGGGCAGGCGCAAAGCTTCGCCATCGAAACTGGCGCGCGCATGGCGCTCGGTCTCGGTGCCCAGCCGACGCCGCCAACTGAGCCTGTGGCCCACTGCCTCGTCGGCTGCGGCGCGGAACTCGACGGCTGGATCGCCGCCAAGTCCACGGAAAAAAACGGCCAGACGCCCTGATATCTCCGTCAGTTCAACGGCCGCGTCCGAGAAAATCTCGGGCGCATCAAGACGACTGGCCAGAGCGTGCCACAGCTTCCCGACGGTTTCTTCGGGTTCCCATGGCTCGATCTCGATCTTGCTCATACCATACCTCACCCAAAGACGGCTGTTACAAGATCGGTCAGTCCGCGTTTCACGTCCTCTTCGTCTGTGAGAGGTTCGATCATCGCGGTGCGAATGGCGCGCTCCACCGGCATGCCTTTGGCGATCAGTGTCGCCGCATAGACAATCAGCCGGGTGGAGACGCCTTCTTCGATGTCCTGGCCCTTGAGATCGCGCAGCTTGCCTGCAAGTCGCACCAGCGGCTTGACGCGCTCGACGGACAGACCGCTTTCGCTGGCGACAATCTCGACCTCATGCGCGGGCGCCGGGAAGCCGAACTCCAGCGACAGGAAACGCTGCCGCGTCGAGGGTTTCAGGGTTTTCAGGATATTCTGGTAGCCCGGGTTATAGGAGGCCACGAGCATGAAGCCAGGGGTGGCTTCGAGTTCTTCGCCGGTGCGGTCGATCGGCAGGATGCGCCGGTCGTCGGTCAACGGGTGCAGGACCACGGTGACGTCCTTGCGGGCTTCGACCACCTCGTCGAGATAGCAGATCGCCCCTTCGCGCACCGCGCGGGTCAGCGGCCCGTCGACCCAGACCGTCTCGCCCCCCTTGAGCAGGTAGCGTCCCACCAGGTCGGCGGCGGTCAGGTCGTCATGGCAGGCCACGGTGTAGAGCGGCCGCCCGAGCCGTGCCGCCATATGCGCCACGAAGCGGGTCTTGCCGCAGCCCGTCGGGCCCTTGAGCAGCAGCGGCAGGTTGTTGTCATAGGCAGCTTCGAAGAGGCTGCACTCATCGCCCTGGGCGAGGTAGAACGGGGCCGAAGCCCCATTCCCGTTCATGTGTGATCCATCCATGGTAGTCACTCCGCAGGTGTTTCGGCTGCAACGGACCGGTCGTTGGGTTCAATGATCTCCTTGCGGGGCACGAAGATCGCGTAGATGAACAGCAACGCCCCGAGCACCACGACCACACCGGATCCGAACCGCATCCAGTAGAAGATGGTGATATCGTCCTGCACGCTCATGTAGTCGATGCCCATGACGCGCTGCAGGTGGGTCTGCACGGTGCCCGCGAAGGTCAGCACGAAGGTCATGAAGGTCATGCCGCCGGCCATCATCCAGAAGGATGCCATATTGAGCACCTGGTTGTACGGATCGCGGCCCTTCAGGATCGGCATCGCGTAGCTTATGATCGCGAGGTTGAGCGCGACATAGGCTCCGAAGAAGGCCAGGTGACCGTGCGCGGCAGTGATCTGCGTGCCGTGGGTATAGTAGTTCACCCCGTGCAGCGTGTGCAGGAAGCCCCAGACACCGGCACCGAAGAACGCGAGGGTCGCAGTCCCGAGCGACCACAGCAGCGCGGCCTTGTTCGGGTGATCCCGGCGGCCCTTCCAGACCATCACGAAGGCGAAGGCCATCATGGCGAAGAAGGGGATGACTTCGAGGCTGGAGAAGATCGATCCGATCCACTGCCAGTAACCCGGCGTGCCGATCCAGTAGTAGTGGTGCCCGGTCCCCAGGATGCCCGAGAACAGCGCGGCGGCGACGATGACATAGAGCCATTTCTCGACCACTTCGCGGTCCACGCCGGTGAGCTTGAGCATCAGGTAGGCCAGGATGGAGGCCATGATCAGCTCCCACACGCCTTCGACCCACAGGTGCACGACGTACCACCAGTACATCTTGTCGAGCGACAGGTTGTGCGGGTTGTAGAAGGAGAACAGGAACAGCAGCGCCAGACCCCACAGACCGAGCAACAGGATGTTGGTGATCGCGGTCTTGCGGCCTTTCAGCGAGGTCATGGAGACGTTGTAGAGGAAGATCAGCGCCGCCACGACGATGCCTGCCTTGACCCATTTCGGTTGTTCGATGAACTCACGTCCTTCCTTGCCGAGCAGCCAGTGGCCCTCGAACGGGTTGAACAGGTATGTGACGACCACACCCAGGGTGCCGACGACCAGGATCGCCAGCTGGACATAGGCGAGCATGGGCGAATGGATCTCGCGCTCCGCCTCCTCGGGGATGAGGAAATAGGCTGCCCCGAAGAAGCCCAGCAGGAGCCAGACGATGAGGCTGTTGGTGTGCAACATGCGAATGGTGTTGAAAGGCACCAGTTCCGATAGCGTGTTGGGGGAGACATAGACCCACCCCGCCAGCAATCCGCCGATAACCTGGATCGCGAACAGCCCGAGAGCCGTTGCGAAATAGGCATAGGCGATTTTCTGTGATTCGTATTTCATGGCTTTGCTCTCCTTAACCGGCGTCGTTCGGCGGCCAGCCCTGGGCGTCGATCTTGTCGGTCCAGATCAGGAAGTCCGACAGACCGCGGATCTCCTCATCGGTGAGTTCGAAGTAAGGCATCTGGCGACGGCCCTCGATGCCGGTCGGCATTGCCTGGATCCAGCCCTTGAGGGTTTCGAAGGCCGCTTCGGGATCGTCAACGACGCCCCAGCGGGTCATCACGTTGCCAACCTCGGGCGCGAAGTAGGCGCCTTCGCCGAGGATGGAGTGACAGTTGACACAGGTTTTGTCTTCCCAGACCTTCTTGCCGAGAACCACGCTGTCGGTGAGCTCCATCGACGCGGTCGAGGTGTTCACGATATAGAAATGGCTATGTGCAGTAAGGCCAAGGAAGATCGCTAGGAAAAACAGGGACCCGCCGTAGAAGATATTGCGGGCCATGCCTTTCGTCATGACGTCTTTCATGGGTAGTGCTCCTTGTCGGAGGGTTTAGGACCTCTTCAGGGTGCCTTGCGGGCGCGGCGGGAGTCTTAACCAACGTCAAGACCGGGGCGTGTTGCCGCGCCCGCTTGCGTTACTCCGCGGCGCTCGACCCGAGAATGGCCGGCAAAAGGCTGAGGACGAACAAGGCCATAGCCGCGATCCACAGGGCGCCTGCGACCAGCATCGCCGCGAAGTAGAGGTCGATCTGGGCCGAGGAACCGACCCATCGGATCACAGCGGCCAGCCCGATCAGCCCGAAGGCCAGCGCGACGGGGCGCGGCGCAACCAGGGCGCGTCCGGAATGCCCCAGGATCGCCCGGGACATCACCGCGACGGTCATCCCGCCCACCGTTCCGATCCCCAGAACGTGCAAGGCGGCGACCTCGCTGCCCATGCCGGTCAGCGACAGCCCCAGAAGCAGGTACCCCGCCCCGAGCATTCCGAAGGCCAGGTGCAGGCTCCACAGGATCGGCTGTCCCAGGGTCCAGCCGGTGCGCCACCCCGCCAGCCGCGCGAGTTGTGCAGCACCGCAGATCACGGCCAGCACCGCGATGAGCCGCTCGGGGGCTTCGGCGAGCACGAGCACAGGCAGCCCGATGGCCAGGGCGATCCCAATCAGCTCGACCGGCTTGCGCGACGCGGGCAGGTCGGTCTCCCGTCCGGCGCGGGTCATCGCGTTGCGGGTGAAGGCCGGGGTCACGCGCCCGCCCAGCACCGCGATCATTGCGCAGATGCCGAGCAGCCCGGCGCGCAGGCCGACTTCGGCGCCTGGCCCGCCAAGCCCGATCCAGTCTGCATGGACCGTCGCATTGGCCAGCCAGACCAGGGTCAGAAGCCCAAGGAACATCATGTTCTGTGGCTTCGGGCGGTTCAGAAGCTGGGTCAGGATCTTGGTGGCCAGCACCGGCAGGAACGCGAGGTCCACCGCCGCGACCAGAACCGGCGGCAGGCTGCCGGACATCCAGATCGCCACCCGCCCAGCCAGCCACAGCCCCGCGACCAGCACGATGAAGCCGTGCCGCGCGGCCTTGGCCCCGGTCCAGTTGGGCACTGCCGTCAGGAAGAAACCGCCCAGGGCCGCACCGGCATAGCCGAAGATCATCTCATGGGCGTGCCACAGGTGCGGCGGCGGCGCGAAGCTGTGCTCGGTCACCATGCCGCCGAAGGCATGAACCCCCAGCCACGCCTGCCAGTAGATCGCCGCCAGCAGGCCGAACACGCCCGCCGCGAGGAAGAAGATGCGAAATCCGTCGCCGAAAAGGCGGTGCAAGCTCTGTTTCATGGGGAACCTCCGGGGGCCGCAGCGGTGCTTCGGGCGCGGCGTTTCAGGATCGTGCAGGTGTCTTTGTCGTGGAAGATCCACTGGCATTTCAGGCACAGGATGCATTCGTTCGGGTTGATCCGGCCCAGTGGGTCGATCGCGCCCACGGTGCATTTCTGCTCGCACAGGCGGCATTCGCGGCCACATTGCGGCCGCCGGTGCAGCCAGTCGAAGATCTTCAGTTTTGCGGGAATGGCGAGCCCCGCGCCCAGCGGGCACAGGTAGCGGCAGTAGAACCGCTCGATGAATAACCCGGCCGTCAGGATCGCCAGCACGAACAGCACGAAAGGCCAGGCGCGCAGCATCCGCATGGAGATCGCCGTCTTGAACGGTTCGGCCTCGGCGAGGACCAGGGCGCGTTCCATGGAATAGAAGGACAGCGCAACGATCCCGACAAACAGAACGTACTTGATCACCCAGAGCCGTTCATGGATCGGCTGCGGCACCGCGATCTGCGGCACGCGCAAAGCCTGTGCCGCGCGATTCGTCAGCTCCTGCAGCGCGCCGAAGGGGCACAGCCAGCCGCAATAGACCCCCCGCCCCCAGAACAGCAGGCCCAGGGCCACGAAGCTCCAGAGCATGAAGATCACCGGGTCGATCAGGAAGGTCTCCCAGCGGAAGCCCGAGAGCAGGGAATGCAGGAAGGCCACGATCTGCACCACCGAGAGCTGTCCATTGATGCCCCAGCCGAGCCAGACCAGCGTGGTCGCAAGAAATGCGATGCGACCCGCGCGGTAGAGCCGGGGCCGGGACACGAAGCTCTCCTGCGCGAACAGGATCAGGGTCAGCACCGCCAGCATGGTGGCCACGCCTGCGATCTCGGGGCGCTTGTCCTGCCAGACCGTTTGCCACAGCGGCGTGTCGGGTGCCGCGTCGGGCAACAGGAACGCCGCGGGCAGGCTGTAGTCGACCGGAATCGTGAAGACCACGTCGCCCGAAGCGGTGGCGCGGGTCGCCTGGACTTCGAGCGTGAAGGGCGCGGTCGGGTCAAAGCCCGAATCGCCGCGGATGCGGAACACGCTGCGCTCCTTGAACTCCGGCGCTCCGTCGGCGGCCAGCCGGTCGATGCGCACATAGTCGTCTTCGGTGAAGACATGGACCGTCTCGCCCTGCCGCAAGCTGAGCCTGTCGAACACGCCATCGCGCCGCCAGGCCGTGCCGCGGTGGGAATGCAGCCCGCGGGACGCCACGAAGAGTGCGACCTCGTTTGGACCGAGCCCGCCCACGGCACTGGTGAAGCTCTGTTGGCCCAGCAGGTTACGGCCGATGGTCGGCGGATCGAGAATTGCGATCCAGAGATCGAGGAACGCGCCCGGTCCCGGTTCGGGCGGCAGGCGTCCATCCTTGAGGGCCTCATGGGCTTCGGTCATCGTCACGAGGGTATGGGCGAGGGCGCCCGAGGTCGCGAGCGCGTCCCAGTCGCGCGGCTCGAATGCCACGCGGTCGATCCCGCCATCGCCCGCCATCACGCCGCGCCCCAGGGCCAGGGTGCGCGCGCTGCGCAGCATCGAATCGCGGATCACCCCGGTGGAGACGGTCGCACGCGAGATCACGTCTGGGATCTGCGCCAGCCGGGTCTCCTGCGGGGCGCGCAGGTTCAGGCCTGCGAAGCTGCTGACGAAGGCCTCGATATCCTCGGTCGATATGCCGAGTGTCAGAATGGGCTCGTTGTGCTGGACCAGTTCGGCCCCCGAGACGCGCGCATCCGGTGTCAGCCCGAAGAGCACGTCGAGCGGCCGGCCCGAATATCCGACGGACCCCGACAACTCCCAGGTGGAGCCGATATACCCGGCCACCTGTCCATTGGCGAGGACCGTCCAGCCGGGAACCGGGGCATCCTCTCGGACAAGGCGCACGGGCGGTGCCACCCCGATCAGGCGGGCGGCCCGGGCGGGGTCGGGTGTGCTCACGGCCAGCGTGTCGCCCGGCAGTACGCCGCCGCCAGCGGCCATCAGGGGGGCTGTGGCGCCGGCTCCAAGCCAGAGCACCAGACCCAGAATGAGAAGGATCAGTCTGTGCATGGTGCAGAGTATCTGCCGCGACCACCTGTCCACCCTTAACCAAAGTCAAGGCCGGGGAGTCGTTTCTCGCTCAGGGTCGGGGGGCCTCACCAGCGAAATGGAGACATCCTGAGATGACCAGATCCGCAATCCGGCGAACGAGCCTACTTGCCAGTGCCGCGTTTTTCGCAGTCCTGACAGCGGGCGGAGCAATCGCGCAGGACAAGCCCGAAGACCACGCCAACAGCCCCGCGGGCGCCTATGAGCCCAGCATGACAACGCTTGGGCAACTCAACATCGAAATTCCCGGCCGCAAGCCCGGTGATCCTGTGATCTCGCAGGCCGAGTACGACAAGGCCAACACGATCTATTTCGAGCGTTGCGCCGGCTGCCACGGGGTTCTGCGCAAGGGCGCGACCGGCAAGGCGCTGACGACTGACCTCACCCGCGAAGGCGGCTACGAGTACCTGCGCGACTTCATCACCTATGGCTCCCCGGCGGGCATGCCCAACTGGGGCACCTCGGGCGAGATGACCGAAGAAGACGTGGACCTGATGGCCCGCTACCTTCTGCTGGAGCCCGCGCAGCCGCCCGAATTCGGGATGGCCGAGATGCGCGAGACCTGGAAGGTGCTCGTGGCACCGGAGGACCGCCCGAAAGAGAAGATGAACGATATCGATATCGACAATCTCTTCTCTGTCACGTTGCGCGATTCGGGCCAGATCGCCCTGATCGACGGCGCCACCTACGAGATCCACAGCATCATCGAAACCGGCTACGCGGTTCATATCAGCCGGATTTCGGCCTCGGGACGGTACCTGATGGTGATCGGGCGCGACGCGCTGATCAACATGATCGACCTGTGGATGGAAGAGCCCGCAACGGTCGCCACGATCAAGATCGGCACCGAAGCGCGGTCGGTCGAAACCTCGAAGATGGAAGGCTACGAAGACAAGTACGCGATCGCCGGGGCCTACTGGCCGCCGCAATACGTGATCATGGACGGCGACACCCTGGAGCCGCTCAAGATCCAGTCCACCCGCGGCATGATCTTCGACGAGCAGACGTACCACCCCGAACCGCGCGTGGCGGCGATCCTGTCCTCGCACTACCGGCCGGAGTTCATCGTCAACGTCAAGGAGACGGGCAAGATCCTGTTGGTCGACTACTCGGACATCCGCAACCTGAAGGTGACCGAGATCGAGGCCGAGCGCTTCCTGCACGACGGCGGTCTCGACAGCACCAAGCGGTACTTCCTGACGGCGGCGAACGCCCGCAACAAGATCGCGGTGATCGACACCAAGGAAGGCGAACTCACGGCGCTGCTCGACTCCGATGGCCTGACCCCCCACCCGGGGCGTGGCGCGAACCTGAACCACCCGGTGCACGGGCCGGTCTGGGCAACCTCGCACCTCGGCGACGAGACGGTGGCGTTGATCGGCACCGACCCCGAGGGTCACCCTGACGAGGCCTGGACCGTGGTCCAGCAGCTCTATGCCATGGGCGGCGGGTCGCTCTTCGTGAAGTCGCACCCGACCTCCGAGCACCTCTATGTGGACGCACCGCTCAACCCGGATGCCGAGGTGTCGGGATCGGTCGCGGTCTTCAAGGTGTCCGAGCTTGGCCAGGAAGAGCCGGAATACACGGTTCTGCCGATCGTCGAGTGGGCCGGTATCACCGAGGGCCAACCCCGCGTGGTGCAGGGCGAGTTCAACAAGGCAGGCAACGAGATCTGGTTCTCTGTCTGGAACGCCGCTGACCTGACCTCCGCCATCGTGGTGGTCGACGACAAGACGCTGCAGCCCAAGCACGTGATCAAGGACGAGCGCCTGATCACGCCGACCGGCAAGTTCAACGTCTACAACACCAGGGCCGACGTCTACTGACGCCGTCCTGGACCCCGGGGGCTCCGCGCCTCCGGGGTCCTTCTCCAGAATTTCAAGAAGGCCCAGCCCGCAGCTAGGAGAACGCCCCATGAGACCCTTTGGAAAAGTCAGCCTCGTCGGCGCGGGTCCCGGAGATCCGGAATTTCTGACCCTGCGCGCCCTGCGCCTGATCCTCGACGCCGAAGTCATCGTTCACGACCGGCTCGTCCCCAGCGAGATCGTCAATCTCGCCAAGAAAGGCACGCGGCTGATCTCTGTCGGCAAACGCGCAGGCTTCCATCCGGTGCCGCAATCCGAAATCAACGACATGCTCGTGGACATCGCCATGACCGGCCAGGACGTGGTCCGCCTGAAGGGTGGGGACCCGTTCATCTTCGGGCGGGGCTCGGAAGAAGCCGCCGAGTTGCGGGCCCATGGCATCCGCGTGGAAATCGTGCCCGGCATCACCGCCGCGCAAGGCACCGCGGCCTCGACCGGTGTGCCCCTGACCCATCGCGGCCTGGCCACCGGCGTGCGCTACGTGACCGGCCATCGCAAGGCGGATGAACCGCTGGACCTGGACTGGGCGAGCCTGGCCGATCTCGACACCACCCTCGTGGTCTACATGGGCGGCGCCAATATCGCCGAGATCTCCCGCAACCTGATTGGCCAAGGCCTGCCCGTGGACTTGCCCGTGCTGGCCGTGTCCCGCGCCACCACCCCGGGCGAGCAGCGCTGCCTGACCAACCTCAGCCGTGTCGCCACCGACGTGGAAGCCCGCGTCTTTCCCAGCCCGGTCCTGTTTGTCATCGGGCGCGTCGTCGAATTGGCGACCGATGTCGGCGCCGTGATGCCCGAAGCCGTCGGGCGCGTGAACGACAAGGTGAAGGTGCTCCATGTCTAGGACCGTCGCAGCGCTCTGTCTGATCCTGTGTGCCGCGGGGCCGCTGCAGGCCGGCGAGACACCGCTGGATACCGCTGCGCTCGAAAGGCTTGTCCTGCAGGATTGCGGGTCCTGCCACGGGTTGACCCGAAAGGGCGGGCTTGGCCCGGACCTGCGCGCCGAGGCCCTTTCCCATTGGGCGCCCGAAGATCTCGCTCAGATGATCCTCGACGGTTTGCCCGGTACCGCAATGCCCCCCTGGCGCGCGCTGATGACCGAACGCGAAGCGGCGTGGATCGCCGATTATCTTCTTGCAACGGAGTAGACCCATGGTACGCCCCATCGCCTCGACCCTGCTGTTCCTGACTTTGCTCTTTGCGTTCTGGTTCAACCAGGCGCTCGCCTCGGAACCCCGCAGCACCGCCGGGCTGGGCGTGGTGATCGAACGCGCGACGGGCGCTGTCCTGATCGTCGACCGCAGCACCCACACGGTGCTCGACCAGGTGGAGGGGTTCGGAGACCTCTCCCACGCTTCGGTCGTGTTTTCCGATGACGGGCGGTATGCGTTCGTTTTCGGGCGCGATGGGGGTCTGACCAAGCTCGACCTGCTGACCGGACAGATCGTGGGCCGGGTGATCCAGTCGGGCAATGCCATCGGCGGCGCGATCTCCGATGATGGCACGCTGGTCGCCGTGGCCAATTACGAGCCGGGCGGCGTGCGCATCTTCGACGCGGATACCCTCGAGCACGTGGCCAGTTTCGACACCGGGGCCAAGACCATCGGCCTCGTGGATGTCCCCGGTCGGCGGTTTGCCTTCACCATGTGGGACAGCGGCGAGACCTGGCTGGTGGACATGAACCAGCCGGACCCCGAGCCGCTGATCATAGCCGGTATGGGCGAGAACCCCTATGACGCGCTGATCACCGGTGATGGCCGCACCTATATCGCCGGGCTGTTCGGCGAAGACGGGCTGAGCCTGCTGGACCTGTGGGAGGCCGAGCCCACCCCGCGCCGCATCCTGCCCGGCTACGGTCGCGGCGAGGAACCGCTGCCGGTCTACAAGATGCCCCATCTCGAAGGCTGGGCACTTGCCGGGGATCGCTTCGCGCTTCCGGCTGTCGGCCGTCACGAGGTGCTCTGGCTTGATTCCCGCAGCTTCGAGGAAGTCGGTCGCACGGCGACCCACGGCCAGCCGGTCTTCGCCGTCGCACGCCCCGGAGGGCGGCAGGTCTGGGTGAACTTCGCGCATCCGCTCAACGACACGATCCAGGTGCTCGATACCGCGACCGGCGACGTCATTCACAGCTTCCAGCCTGGCCCGGCGATCCTGCACATGGAATTCGCCCCACGCGGCAACGAGGTGTGGGTGTCCGTCCGCGACGCCGGAAAGGTGCTGATCTACGACACCGAGACCTTTGCGCTGACGGGTGAGATCGCGGCGGAGAGCCCCTCGGGCATCTTCTTCACCGCGCGCGCTCACCGGATAGGATTGTGATGCTATGACACTGGCTGAAATCTCTCTCGACGATCGGCTACTGAACGAGTTTCAGCGCAACGTACCCGTGGTCGCGCGTCCCTTTGCCGAGATCGCCAAGTCCGTGGGCACGACCGAAGACACCGTCCTCGCCCGGATGCAGGCGCTCGTGGCGCGCGGGGCGGTCACCCGCTTCGGCGCGACCTGCCGACCCAACACCGCCGGGGCCAGCACCCTCGCGGCCGTCTCCGCCCCCGAATGGGAGGTGGAAAAGACCGCGGCCATCATCAATGCGCAACCCGGTGTCAACCATTCCTACCTGCGCGAGCATCGCTGGAACATCTGGTTCGTGGCCACCGGCCCCGACCGTGCCCATGTGGATGCCGCACTCGCCCAGATTGGGGCAGAGACGGGCCTGCGGGTGCTCGACCTGCGTCTGGTGGCGCCGTTCAACATCGACCTGGGCTTCGACATGAGCGGCAAGGCCGCCCATGGTGTCGAACCGTCCCGGGTCGCCACGCTGGGGGCGATCGATGCCACGGACCGCAAGCTGATGCAGGTCCTCTCCACCGGCCTGCCGATGGTTGCCCGCCCGTTTCGCGCGGTGGCCCCGGTCTGCGACCTGGACGAGGCTGGCGCGTTGCGCCGCGCCGCCCGGCTTCTGGAGGAGGGCTATCTGACCCGGTTCGGCGTGATCGTGCGTCACCGGGCCCTTGGATGGCGCGCCAATGCCATGGTCGTGTGGCAGGTGCCGCCCGCACAGGTGGCCCAGGCGGGTCCGGCGCTTGCCGCAGTGCCGGGCGTGACCCTGTGCTATCAGCGCAAAGCCGTGCCGGGTGTCTGGCCCTACACGCTTTACAACATGATCCACGGGCGCAGCCGCGAGGACGCGATGGCGGTCCTGAAACGCGCCCGCGCCCTGCCGGAACTGCGCGGAGTGCCGCATGAGATCCTGTTCTCGCTGCGCTGCTTCAAGCAGACCGGCGCCCTGATCGACCTGCCGCGAAAGGAACCCGCATGACCCTTGATGCCACTGACCGGCTGTTGCTCAACGAGTTGCAGGCCGGCTTTCCGATCGCGGCCTCGCCTTTTGCTGTCGTGGGCGATGCGCTGGGCCTGACCGAAGATGACGTGATCGCCCGTATCGCCCGGATGCGGGAGGCAGGCTATGTCACCCGCTTCGGCCCGTTCTACGATGCTGCGGCCATGGGGGGCGGCCTGTGCCTGTGCGCCATGGAGGTGCCCGCGGACGCGTTCGACGCGGTCCTAACCAAAGTCAATGCGCTGCCCGAGGTGGCGCATAATTATGAACGTACGCACCGGCTGAACATGTGGTTCGTTCTCGCGACCGAAACCGAGGATGGCATCACCGAGGCCCAGGCGCGGATCGAGGCGGAAACGGGCCTTCCCGTTCTACTCTTTCCGAAATTGCAGGAGTTTTTCATCGGGTTCCGGGTGGCAGCATGAAAATGGATCATATCGACCGAGCGCTCATCGCCGAAACCCAGGCCGGGTTGCCCCTGGTGGCCGAGCCCTATGCCGCCGTGGCCGAGGCGCTCGGGATGCCCGAGGACCAGGTCATGGCGCGCCTGCGCAGCCTAAAGGCTCGCGGGATCATGCGCCGGATCGCCATCGCGCCCAACCACTACAAGCTGGGCATGACCGCAAATGGCATGACCGTCTGGGACGTGCGCGATGCGGATGTGGCCGAGCTGGGTGCCCGGATCGGCGCGCTCGGCTTTGTCTCCCATTGCTACGAGCGGCCCCGCGCGCTGCCGGACTGGCCCTACAACCTCTTCGCGATGGTCCATGGCGACACCAGAGACGAGGTCGAGGCCAAGCGCGCCGAGATCGCCACCCTGCTGGGAGCGGCCTGCCGGGCGTCGGACGTCCTCTATTCCAAGCGCATCCTGAAAAAGACCGGCCTGCGGCTGGCAAAGGGGAAATGACATGTTCCGGCTGAGCCATTATCTCGACCAGCTCTATCATCCGACCCCGCCGCGTATCGCCAGGGGCACGCCAAAGCCGGTCGTGATCTGGAACCTGACGCGGCGCTGCAATCTCAAGTGCAAGCATTGCTACACGGTCTCGGCGGATGTGGATTTCCCGGGCGAGCTGACGGCGGCCCAGGCCCGCGAAACGCTGGAGGATATCGGACGCTTCAAGGTGCCCGCGCTGATCCTGTCCGGGGGCGAGCCCTTGCTGCGCGATGACCTCTTCGCGCTGGCCAAACGCGCGCGGGCGTTGACCCGCGTGCTGGCCCTGTCCACCAACGGTACCGGCGTGATCGGGTCCAAGGCCGACCGCGTGGCGGAGATCGGGTTCGACTATGTCGGCATCTCGATCGACGGGATCGGCGCCACCAACGACGCTTTCCGCGGCGTGATCGGTGCCTATGAACAGGCGCTGGCCGGCGTGCGTTCGTGCAAGCGGCGCGGGATCAAGGTGGGCCTGCGCTTCACCATCACCGAACAGAATGAGAGCCAGCTGCCCGAGCTTCTGAAGCTCTGCGATGACGAGGGGGTGGACAAGTTCTACCTGTCGCACCTGGTCTATGCCGGGCGCGGCAACAAGAACCGGGGCGAGGATGCCGACCATGCCCGCACCCGCCGCGCCATGGACCTGCTGATCGCACGCGCGCTGGAAAGTGCCGAGGGCAGGGGCCATCCGCTGGAAATCGTGACCGGCAACAACGATGCCGACGCGGTCTATTTCCTGAACTGGGCAAAAGCCAATTTCCCCGCCGCGCAAGTGGCCCATCTGCGCAAGCACCTGGAGGCCTGGGGCGGAAATGCCTCGGGCGTGGGGGTTGCCAATATCGACACCCAGGGCGACGTGCACCCTGACACCTACTGGTCCGAATACACCGTCGGCAGTGTCAAGCAGACCCCGTTTTCCGAGCTCTGGACCGGGCCCGACCCGATGCTGGCCGAGCTGCGCCGCCGTCCGCGGCCGCTAAAGGGCCGGTGCGGAGCCTGTGCCCACCAGGCGGTCTGCGGCGGCAACACGCGCATTCGCGCGCTTCAGCTGACCGGCGACCCCTGGGCCGAAGACCCTGCCTGCTATCTCACCGCGGCCGAAACCGGCACTGCAACGGATATCGACCGCCTGACCGTCAGACCTTTCATCGGAGACCGACATGACCCCAAGCCGGCTTTTGTCTAGCCTCGCGGTTCTGGTCGCCCTGACCACGCCGGCGCTGGCCGATCCTGCGCAAATCTACGCCGAGGAGTGCGCCATGTGCCATGGCGGCGACCGTCTTGGCGGCACCGGCCCCGCGCTGATCCCCGAAACCCTCAGCCGCATGCGCGGCCCGCACCTGCACGATGTGATCGCCCATGGCCGTGCCGCGACGCAGATGCCAGGTTTCGAGGATGTGATCTCCGAGACCGAGATCGCCGCACTTGCGGAATGGCTCAACACCCCGCTGAACGAGATCCCCGCCTGGGGTCCCGAGCAGATCGCGGCCAGCGCGACCATGAACGCGGGCTATGTCGCGGCACCGGCCCCGGTCTGGGACGCGGACCCGATGAACATCACGCTGGTCGTGGAGACCGGCGATCACCATGTCAGCGTGCTCGACGGCGACAGCTGGGACGTGCTCGACCGATTCGAAACCCCCTTTGCCGTCCATGGCGGCCCGAAATTCACGCCGGACGGGCATTTCGTCTTCGTCATGTCCCGCGATGGCTGGGTCCAGAAATACGACCTGTGGTCCCTGCAGGAGGTCGGGCGCGTGCGCGCGGGCCTCAACAGCCGCAACATCGCCATGAGCCATGACGGCAAGTGGCTTGCGGTGGCCAATTACCTGCCCCAGACCCTGACCATCCTGTCGACCGAAGATCTCTCCGTGGCGCGGGTGATGGACGTGATCTCGAAATCCGGGCAGACCAGCCGGGTCTCTGCGGTCTACCAGGCACCCCAGCGGCAGAGCTTCATCCTCGCACTCAAGGACGCTCCCGAAATCTGGGAAGTGGCCACGGACCCGGAAGCCGACCCGGTCTACGAAGGCTTCGTGCACAGCCGCGAGAAGGACATGGTCGAGGCGATCGCCTCCTCTGAGGGGCTCTTCGCTCGCCGCCGGATCGAGACCGCCGAGCCGATCGACGATTTCTTCTTCACCCCGGATTACCGCTTCCTGATCGGGGCGGCGCGCGACGGGGCGCACGGGGTGGTCGTGAACCTCAATGTCGGGCGCGAGATCGCCAAGCTGCCCCTTCCGGGCATGCCGCATCTCGGCTCCGGCATCTCCTGGATCCGGGGCGACACCCGCGTCATGGCCACGCCGCACCTGCGCGAGGGCAAGCTGTCTGTGATCGACATCGAAAGCTGGGAGGTCCTGAGCACGATCGAAACCGAAGGCCCGGGTTTCTTCCTGCGCAGCCATGAGAACACGCCCTATGTCTGGGCCGACGTGTTCTTCGGTCCGAACAAGGACGTGATGCACGTGATCGACAAGCAGAGCCTGGAGATCGTCAAGACCCTGCGCCCGGAACCCGGCGCCACGGTTGCCCATGTGGAGTTCGACCGCGACGGAACCCATGCGCTTGTCAGCATCTGGGAAGAAGACGGCGCGGTGATCGTCTATGATGCGGCCACGCTCGAAGAGGTCAAGCGCCTGCCCATGAACAAACCATCGGGGAAATACAATGTCTGGAACAAGATCACCTTCTCCGAAGGCACGAGCCACTGACATGCCGGAGGCCGTGCTGATCGCTCACGGGGCACCGTCCGACCCCGAACCCACGGAGCTGGCGCTGCAGCAGCTCGCCCGCGACGTGGCCGCCGAATTGCCCGGCTGGCGCGTGCGGGGGGCGACCGTGGCTGCCCCCGGCGCGCTGGAGCGGGCGTTCGACGGGCTCTCGCCCGAGGCGGTGG
Organism: Dinoroseobacter shibae DFL 12 = DSM 16493; assembly: GCF_000018145.1. Lineage (NCBI taxonomy): Bacteria > Pseudomonadati > Pseudomonadota > Alphaproteobacteria > Rhodobacterales > Roseobacteraceae > Dinoroseobacter > Dinoroseobacter shibae. The sequence goes on along the minus strand of NC_009952.1, from coordinate 3,334,556 downwards.
TCTTTCCTGTCTTCATGTGTGACGGCTGGATCATCCGCCGGATCCTGCCCGACTGCCTTGCCGCGATCGGCCGCGCCGGAACCCGCGTCCTGACGCCCTTGGGACAGGTGCCGGGGTTCCGGTTCCATTGCGCCCAGATGCTGACCGCGGCGATGGCCGAGGCCGGGCTGACCCCGTCCGAGACCACCGTGGTCCTGGCTGCGCACGGATCGGCCCGCGGGCCGATCCCCGAGGCTTGGGCGGCGGGGCTGGCGCGCGATATCACCGATCTGACCGACCTGCGCATGGTCATTCCCGCCTATCTCGAACAGGCGCCTTACCTGGCCGATGTGCTGGCGATGGTGCCTGGACCGGCGATCTGCCTGCCGGGCTTCGCCACCAACGCCGGTCACGCCATGGGCGATGTTCCCGAAGCCATTGCCCAAAGCCATTTCGCCGGGCTGGTTCTGCCGACCGTCGGGACGACGCCGGGTATCGTGCACCTGATCGCGCGCGAACTGCAGGCCAGCGAGATCGCGGAGGTCGCGGCATGAACGCACAGAACTCTTCCGATGCGCCCTGGCCGGTCTGGAAACTGGCCGTGCTGCTTTATCCGCTGGCGGCCGGGGCCGTCGCGGTCAACCTCTTCATGCTTGCATTGATGGGGCGGGTCTTCGGGATCCAGGAATTGTCCCCGGTGGCCGCTGTCCTGGCGGGGTTGCTTCTGGGCATTCCCGCGGCCTGGGCCACGGGCAAATGGATCCGCCGCCTGATGGACGAGGCGGACGGACGCCGTTGAGCGTCCGCCCGGATCAAGGTCACTCGTAGCTTGCGATGTACGCCAGGACGTTCTGGACATCCGCTTCCTTGCGCAGACCGGCAAAAGACATCTTGGTGCCTTTCATGAAGTCGCGCGGCTTGGTCAGGTAGGCGGCCAGGTTGGCTTCGTCCCAGACCAGCCCGTCGGCGGCCATCTCCAACAACACGTCGGAATACTTGAAGTCCGGGACCTGGCCGGCGGGCGCGCCGATGATCCCGTTCAGGACCGGCCCGACCTTGTTCTTGGCATCGGCGCCAAGAGCATGGCAGGCCTTGCACTTGTTGAACACCTTCTCTCCGGCTTCCGGGTCGCCTTCGGCCAGGGCCGGAAGGGCAAGCACGGCCAGGACGGCGGTGGTTGTGATCGTTCTGATGAGCATGGGGTCCTCCTATATTGCTCGGGTGTGGTGGCTTCAGGTGGCAAACTCGACACGCGCACCGGGAAACCGGGCGATGACGGTGGCATGGCTCTCCGGCGGCAGAACGCACAGGGCCGTGGACAGCCCGTCTGCCAGCATCGCGGCCGGGGCCGACACGGAAGTCATACGCCCCCTGTCGGCACTGCGTCCGCTGGCCGGATCGAAGATGTGGCGTGCGCCCGCAAGCGTCATGGCATCCGGGGCGGATGTGGCGATCGCCCGATCCCGCAAGCGGAGCTCGCGGCGCGAGGTGCCGGCGGCATCCGCGATACGGCAGCGCCAGGGCGTTGCGTCCGGCCCGTGGCCCAGGGCGACGATTTCGCCCGCCTCAAGCAGGATGTCGGTCAAACCCCGGTCCCGCAGCCAGGCAGCGATTCGGTCGCTGATATAGCCCTGCGCGATCCCGTTGAGCGTCAGCTGCCCGCCGGGCCTTGCGAACGCTACGCTGTCGGTGCCGATCCTCAGATGGTGCCAGCCGACCGCGGCGCGGGCCCGTGCGACCTCGTCGCCCGAAGGGGTCCGCCCGGCCGCCGCCGCCTGCGCAAAGGTCGCGAAAAGTGGCTGCGTGGTCGGATCGAACGCCCCCCCGGTTCCCCGGTGCAACGCATCGCATTGGGCCAGAACCTCCAGAAGCTCGGGCGCGGGCGCATCCAGTCGACCCTCCCGGTTCAGCCGCGAAACCTGGGATTCGGGCCGGTAGAGGCTGAACAGGGTTTCAAGCCGCCGCAACTCCCGCTGCAGCCCGACCAGGATGTCGGACGCGCTTGCAGGGTCCAGGCCCACGAGTTGCGCGGAGGCATCGGCGCCAAGGGCCGTGCCCTGCCAACGCGTCACGGGTCGGCTTGCCGCGGCAACGCTGCTCGCGCCGCACAAGGCGCCCGCGGAAAGCGCGAGAAACCGGCGCCGAGTCAGCCCTGAGATCACTCCGTTTTTCATGCTCAGAAGCTTCGCCGGGCAAGTCGAATCTGTCCTTAACAAACGTCAAGCGTGTCTCCTTTGCCGCGGGGCGGGTGGGCATTTTGGCGCAGGGCGCCCGGTGTCCCGCGGGACCGCAAAGCGGAATTTGCCATCGACCGGCGCAAGGTGCCTTGCTCGCCCGAATCGGGGAAGTACCCGCGCAGGTGGATGCGGGACGCCGTCTGCCGCGGCCTGGTTCCGCCCATTTGCCCTGCCTTCTGGCGACCCTAAACCCTTATTTGAAAGTCATATTTTTCTGACAGATTAAATGTCAGCTTTGCGCGTCAATTTGCGCCAACGACATGGAAGTTTTTTACGCGCTAAGGTTGAATGATAGCGATAACTCGGGCGGAACGCGCGGGAATCGCACGGAAAAAATACCTAGGAAGCGACATGACCCAACAGGTCAGTCGGCGCGGGTTTCTGCGCCGAGCCACCCTTTGCGACGACTCGAACGCGATCCGCCCCCCCGGCGCGCACCCGGATCACTTCCTCGACCTGTGTCGGAATTGCGACCTTTGCCAGAAGGCCTGCCCGGAAAACGTGCTGGTTCTGGACGAGGGCGGGCGACCGCAACTTTCGCCCGCGCAAGGCGCCTGCACCTTCTGCGGGATCTGTGCCGAGGTCTGTCCGACGGACGCGCTCGATCTCGCCCGGGTGGACGACTGGCCCTGGCGCGCCGAGGCATCCTCGGCCTGCCTGTCGCAGCAGGGCGTGTCCTGCCGGGCCTGTCAGGACAGCTGCGATGCGCGCGCGATCAGCTTCCGATTGATGACAGGAGGTCGCGCGCTCGCTGAGATTGATCTCGATCAATGTGTAGGCTGTGGCGAATGCGTAGCAAGCTGCCCAGTCGGAGCACTCCAGCTCACCAAAACTCAACAAAACGGACGGGAGGACGTCGCATGAATGTTTGTGGTTGCCTTGTGCACGCCGCACCCGATCGGGTCGATGGATGTGCCGAGGACATGCTTGCCATGGATGGCGTGGAGATCCACGGCCGGTCTGACGAAGGCCGCTTCGTCGTCGTCGTCGAGGACACGCCGTCGCTGCGCGCATCCGAGACGATCATGGCCCTGCACCAGATCCCCGGCGTTCTGTCCGTCACCCTGACCTATCACCATTTCGAGGACCTGACCGACACCCCGGCGCAGGCTCCGCTTTCCAGCCCCACTCAATCCGGAGCCCAGACCCATGACCATCTCTGACTCTCGCCGGACATTCCTTAAGGCCAGCGCCGCGGCTGCGACCGCTTCCGCTGCGGGGATCCCGCTGGCCAATGGCACCGCCGCCGAAGCCCAGGCCATCTCGACGGGCATCCGCTGGGACAAGGCAGCCTGCCGGTTCTGCGGCACCGGCTGCTCGGTGCTGGTGGGCACCAAGGAAGGCCGCGTGGTCGCTACCCAAGGTGACCCGGACGCCCCGGTGAACCGCGGGTTGAACTGCATCAAGGGCTATTTCCTGTCCAAGATCATGTACGGCGAAGACCGCCTGACGATGCCCCTGCTGCGCAAGACCAATGGCGTCTACGACAAGAACGGCACGTTCGAGCCGGTGTCCTGGGACGAGGCCTTCGACGTGATGGCGCAGAAGTGGAAAGAAGCGCTGGCCAAGAAGGGGCCGACCAGTGTCGGCATGTTCGGCTCGGGCCAGTGGACCGTCTGGGAAGGCTATGCCGCCGCCAAGCTGATGAAGGCCGGTTTCCGCTCCAACAACATCGATCCGAACGCGCGGCACTGCATGGCCTCCGCCGTGGTCGGCTTCATGCGCACCTTCGGCATCGACGAGCCGATGGGCTGCTACGATGACTTCGAGCATGCGGATACCTTTGTGCTCTGGGGCTCCAACATGGCCGAGATGCACCCGATCCTCTGGTCGCGCCTCACCGACACCCGCCTGACCAAGCCGGGCTCCGAGGTGCATGTGCTGTCCACCTACGAGCACCGCTCGTTCGAGCTTGCCGATAACGGCATGGTGTTCGCGCCGCAGACCGATCTCGCGATCCTGAACTACATCGCGAACTACATCATTTCGACCGGGCGCGTGAACGAGGACTTCATGTCCAAGCACGTCAACATCACCAAGACCGCGACGGATATCGGGTACGGCTTGCGGGATGAACACGCCCTGCAACAGGAAGCGGAGAATCCCAATTCCGGCAAGCTGGAACCGATCAGCTTCGACGAGTACGCCGCCAGCGTCGCCGAATACACGGTCGACAAGGTTTCCGAGCTTTCGGGCGTGCCCGCCGCGCAGCTGGAGAAGCTGGCCGAGCAATACGCCGACCCCAACCGCAAGGTGATGAGCCTTTGGACCATGGGCTTCAACCAGCACACTCGCGGCTCCTGGGTCAACTCGCTGATGTACAACGTGCATCTCTTGGTGGGCAAAATCTCCGAGCCGGGCAATTCGCCCTTCTCGCTGACCGGGCAGCCCTCGGCCTGCGGCACCGCCCGCGAGGTCGGCACCTTTGCCCATCGCCTGCCTGCGGACATGGTCGTGATGAACGACGCGCACCGCGCCCTGACCGAAAAGAAGTGGAACCTGCCCGAGGGGACCATCCCCGCCAAGCCCGGCTTCCACGCCGTGTTGCAGCACCGCAAGCTCAAGGATGGCGATCTGAACGCCTACTGGGTGCAGTGCAACAACAACATGCAGGCCGCGCCGAACATGAACGAAGAAGGCTATCCGGGCTATCGCAACCCGGAAAACTTCATCACCGTGTCCGACCCCTATCCGACCGTCACCACCATGTCGGCCGACCTGATCCTGCCCACGGCCATGTGGGTTGAAAAGGAAGGCGCCTATGGCAATGCGGAGCGCCGGACCCAGTTCTGGCGCCAGCAGGTCAAGGCCCCGGGCGAGGCAAAATCCGACCTCTGGCAACTGATGGAATTCTCCAAGCGGTTCACCATCGAAGAGGTCTGGGGCGAGGAATTGCTCGCCAAGATGCCCGAGCATCGCGGCAAGACCATGTACGACGTGCTCTTTGCCAACGGCAAGGTGGACAAGTACCCGCTGTCGGAGACCGCCGAAGGGTTCGACAACGACGAGTCCGAGCATTTCGGCTATTACGTGCAGAAGGGCCTGTTCGAGGAATATGCCGGTTTCGGCCGCGGCAAGGCCCATGACCTGGCGTCTTTCGAGACCTACCACCAGTCGCGCGGCTTGCGTTGGCCCGTGGTGGACGGCCAGGAAACCCTGTACCGCTTCCGCGAGGGCTACGACCCCTATGTGCCCGAAGGCGAGGGCGTCCGGTTCTATGGCCACAGCGACGGCAAGGCGAAGATCATCTACGCCCCCTACGAGCCTGCGCCCGAAGTGCCGGATGCCGAGTTCGACCTGTGGCTCTGCACAGGCCGGGTGCTGGAGCACTGGCATTCGGGGTCGATGACTCGGCGTGTGCCCGAGTTGCACCGGGCCTATCCGGCGGCCGTGGTCTACATGCACCCCGAGGATGCGAAGGCGCGCGGGTTGCGGCGCGGACAGGAGATCAACATCTCCACCCGGCGCGGGGACATGCTCAGCCGGGTCGAGACCCGGGGCCGGAACAAGGTGCCGCAAGGCCTCGTGTTCGTGCCGTGGTTCGACGAGGGCCAGCTGATCAACCAGTTGACGCTCGATGCGACCTGCCCGCTCTCGAAAGAGACCGACTTCAAGAAATGCGCCTGCAAGGTGGAACGGGCCTGAGGCGCGTCACGGAGAGGTCCCATGTCGGTGCCCGACATATCGCCCGATCGCCGTCGTTTCCTCAAGGATGCGGCGCGCATGGCAGGCGGCTGCATGCTCGCAGGCGGCGGCCTGGCCTGGCTGGCCCGGGATGCCCGGGCTCTGCCGGCCCAGGCGCTGCGGCCCCCCGGGGCCCTGGCGGAGGCCGCTTTCCTGTCGGCCTGCATCCGCTGCGGGCTCTGCGTGCGGGAATGTCCCTATGACACGCTCGTCCTCGCCGAGCTCGGCAGCGACGGCCCGGCAACCGGCACGCCTTATTTCATTGCGCGCGACGTGCCCTGCGAGATGTGCGAGGACATTCCCTGTGTCGCGGCCTGTCCCACCGGGGCGCTCGATCCGGCGCTCGATGATATCGATGACGCGCGGATGGGCACGGCCGTGCTGGTGGATCAGGAAAACTGCCTCAACTTCCAGGGGTTGCGCTGCGATGTCTGCTACCGGGTTTGCCCTGTGATCGACGAGGCGATCACCCTCGACGTGTCGCACAACACGCGCTCCGGTCACCATGCCATGTTCATCCCCACGGTCCACGCGGATCACTGCACCGGCTGCGGGATGTGCGAGAAAAGCTGTGTTCTGCCCGAAGCCGCGATCAAGGTCCTGCCCCTGCGCATGGCCCGCGCTACCCCGGCCGAGCATTACCGCAAGGGCTGGGAGGAAAAGGACGCCAAGGGCGGCCCGGTGGTCGAAGGGATCATCGACCTGCCGGATCGTCTGCCCGGACCGGGCACCGACAATCTCGCCACGCCGGGCGGGTTCGAGCCTGCCTTCAAGCTGCCGGGGACGGGGCAATGAGCGCGCGCACCCGGATGCCTGTCGGGCTGGAGGCCCGGCAGAAGAAGGGCTGGATCGGCGCTAACCGCTACCTGTTGCTGCGTCGGACGAGCCAGCTGTTTTTCCTGATGCTCTTCCTGCTCGGCCCGTGGTTCGGGATCTGGATCGTGCAGGGCACGCTCGCGGGGTCGCTGACCTTGGGCGTGCTGCCGCTGACCGATCCGTTCATCGCGCTGCAAAGCCTCGTGGCCGGGCATCTGCCCGCGACCTCGGCCCTCGTCGGTGCGCTGATCGTTCTGGGGGTCTACGCGGTCCTGGGCGGGCGGGTCTATTGTTCCTGGGTCTGCCCGATCAACCCGGTAACGGACGCGGCCCATTGGCTGCACGTCAAACTGGGCCTCTCCAAAGGCTGGCAGCCCAAGCGCCAGACCCGGCTGTGGGTCATGGCCACCGCGCTGCTCGTGTCGGCCCTCGCCGGAACGGTCGCCTGGGAACTGGTCAACCCCGTGACCATGGTCCATCGCGGTCTCGTCTTCGGGATGGGCGCGGCCTGGGGCATGGTGGCGGCGATCTTCGTCTTCGACCTCGTGGTGTCGCGCCGGGGCTGGTGCGGCCATGTCTGCCCGGTCGGTGCCTTCTACGGGCTGTTGGGCCACAAGAGCGTCGTGCGCATCAGCGCCGCGCAGCGCAGCGCCTGCGACGACTGCATGGACTGCTACGCCGTCTGCCCGGAACAGCAGGTCATCTCGCCCGCGCTCAAGGGCAAGCCCGGCTCCAGCCCGCTGATCCTGTCGCCCGACTGCACCAATTGTGGCCGCTGCATCGATGTCTGCGCCATGGACGTTTTCAATTTCACTCACCGGTTCGACGACCGTGTCGACGACCGCCCTGACCCCCTGACTGCGCCCGCGGGGCGCATCGCATGACACGCAAAGGAGTGCCCCAATGAGAAAGCCGGTCACACTGGGCCTCGCCGCCCTGACAACGATCCTCGTTTTCGGCGGTCTGGCCATGGCCCAGCAAGCCGAGGTGATTACCCTCCGGGGCGCCGAGGTCGACGAACCCGTCCATCTCGACAAGAACCACGGACAGATCGAGACCCGGATGCAGCGGAACTACCGCCAGCAGCCGCCCCTGATCCCCCACACCATCAGCCAGTACCAGATCGATCTGCGCACCAACCAGTGCCTGACCTGTCATGACTGGACCAAGGCGGGGGAGCGCGGTGCGCCCACCCTGTCCATGACCCACTACCTGGACCGCGACGGCAACGAGCTCGATCACATCGCGGGCACCCGGTACTTCTGCAACCAATGCCATGTGCCGCAGGCCAACGCGCCCGCCCTGGTCGAAAACCTGTTCGAGCCGTCCTCCCCGACGGTTCGCTGAGGCGAGAGCACGAAAGGAACACCCGAAATGGCAGATTCCCCCGAAAAAGATCCGCGTCGCAAAGGGCTCATGGGGCTTTGGGACCGGTTCTGGCTCCCCACCACGGTTTTCAGCGTGGGCTTCGTCCTGATCGGCGGCTTCGTTGCAGGTATCCTGTTCTGGGGCGGCTTTCACTGGACGCTGGAGGCAACGAACAAGGAAGAGTTCTGTGTCTCCTGCCACACCATGGAAACCAATCTGGGCGAGTACCGCGAGACGATCCATTACAACAACCACTCCGGGGTGCGGGCGGTCTGTGCGGACTGCCACGTGCCAAAGGAATGGAACCACAAGATGAAGGCCAAGATCATCGCGGTGAAGGATGTCTACCACGAAATCGTGGGGACGATCTCGACCCCCGAGGATTACGAGGAGCACCGCCTGGCCATGGCGTCGGCCGTCTGGACGAAGATGAAGAAATCCAACAGCCGGGAGTGCCGCAACTGCCACGAGTTCGAATACATGGACTTCACCCTGCAGGAAAACCGTGCCGCGGTTGAACACCAGAGGGCCATCGACACCGGCATGACCTGCATCGATTGTCACCAGGGCATCGCGCACAGCCTGCCGCCCGGTCACCTGGAGGAATACCAGCGCATCACCCGCGAACTGGCAGGGCCGATGGCCAGCCATGCCGACGAGCCGCTGGCAAGCAACACCTCCCGTCTGCGCAACTATCTGGACACAGCTCCGGCAGACTGACGCGCAGGCGCAAGCTGTCGGAAAACCCGTAACAAGAGGCCATTGTGATGCTCGATCTTCTTGGAACCATCGGCGGAAACGCCCTCAGCCTGCCCGGAATTCTCGGGCTGGCCCTGGGCATGATGACCCGGAACTGGCGGCTCGCTGCGATCTTGGGCGGTGTTGTCGGAGTGGTCGAGACCCTGATCTTCGCCGGCTTCACGCTCGACAACATCTACCTGCTCGACGCGGTCGTCGCGGTGGTGGTGGGCATGGTCGCCGGCACCCTGGGCTGCGCGATCCGCAACAAGGGCGCGACCGTCTGATACGCCCCTCCGACCGAGGGTCTTGCGTCCGTTCGGGCATCTTGCGCTCGAACGGACGCAAACCTGCGGGACCGCCCCTCGCCAGGGATACCTTAGTGGCGCGTGCCCCTGACCTTGCAGGACCGCGCCATCCCGAACGCTTACCCGCTTCCCGTCGCTGCCCTCGACCGAGCGGACGGCACAGCTACATCAGCGCCCCGGGCAGGAACAGCGCCAGCGCCGGCAGGGCGGTCAGGATCGCCACCCCCGCCAGCAGAATCAGCCAATAGGGCACCGTGGCCTTCGCCGCCTCGCCCAGGGACACCGCGTTCTTGGTGACCGAGACCAGCACCGACAGGTTCAGTCCCACAGGCGGCGTGACTTGGCCGATCTCGATCAGGATGGTGATGATCACCCCGAGCCAGATAGCGTCATACCCCAAACCCGTGAGCAGCGGGAAAACGATGGGCAATGTCATGATCATCAGGGACAGCCCATCGAAAAAGCAGCCCAGCACCAGGTAGACCAGCACCACGACCGCCAGAACCGCGAGCGGGCCCAGATCCGAGGCGCGCACCGTTTCCAGGATCGCTTGTGGTACGCCAAGCAGGCTGACCGCTTGCGCGAGGATCGTCGCCCCGATGACCACGAAAGCGATGGCACCATAGAGCCGGATCGCGGCATAAACCGCCTCGGCCAGCGCCCGCAGGGTCAGCGTGCCCCACAGCCGCCCGATGATGATGGTGGCGATCACGCCGATCCCCGCAGCCTCGGTCGGCGTGGCAAAGCCCAGGGTGATGCTGCCCATGATCGACAGGATCAGCAGCAGGAAGGGCCACAGACCCAGCACCCCGCGCAGGATCTCGCGGCCCGGGGGGCGGGCGGCCTCTGCCGGGGCGAGGCTTGGCGTGATCCGGCAGCGAAGGTAGATATAGACCATGAACATCGCCGCAAAAAGCAGCCCCGGCACGAGCCCGGCGAGGAACAGCTGCCCGATGGACGTCTCCGTCAGCGCCCCGAAGATCAGCAGCGACAGGCTCGGTGGGATCAGCAGCCCCAGCGTCCCGCCCCCCGCCAGCGACCCCACCACCGTCCGGCGATCATAGCCCCGCCGCGTCATCTCGGGATAGGCGACCGACCCCACGGCGGCGGCGGTCGACAGGCTCGATCCGCTGACCGCCCCGAAGAGCGTACAGACCGCCACATTCGTGTGCAGCAACCCGCCCGGCACCCGCATGAACACCGGCGACAGGGCGGAATAAATCCGTGCGCTGACGCCGGAGCGCAGCATGATCTCGCCGAGGATGATGAAGAGCGGTATCGCGCTCAGCGTGAAGGAATTCAGCACATTCCACACCGCGTCCACCGCCACGAAGGTGGCGCCGTTGGCGACGAAGTGCAGGATCAGAAGCCCCGTCAGGCCGAGCGCGGCCCCCAGCGCCAGACCCGAGCCGGCAAAGGCCAGCAATCCGCCCAGAAAAACGCTCCAGAACCCCGCCATCAGTCGCGGACCGCCCCCCGGATCGCGAAGGCCAGCGCAGTCAATATCATAGACACCGGCAACAGCGCCATCCACGGCCAGAGCAGCAGCCGCGCCACCTCGGTCTTGATGGTGCGGGCGAAGGCGAACTCGAACCAGGGGATCGAGAGCCAGAACAGCCACGCACAGAAAATGATGCCGAACAGCGCGGCCAGCCCGGTCACGACCCACGCGATCCGCTCCGGCAGGGCGTTGAGCAGGATGCGCACCTGCACATGCTCGGATTTCAATGTCACGAGCGGCAGCACCAGGAAAAATGCCGCGGTCATCAACAGCCCCACCAGCTCCTCGGTGAACCGGAAGGGCGCGTTGGCGATATGGCGCATGGCCACGCTGGCGCCGATCAGACCGACAATGGCGCTGCCCGCCACGGCGCCCAGCAGGGCGAGTGCCTGGCAGATCGGCGTCACCCCGCGCTCAAGGTGCCGGGCCAGGCGCACCAGGCGCGGCTCGGCCATGCTCAGCGCCCGAGCGCGTCGAGCATCCGCTGCCGGTAGGCCGGGGCGTTTCCGCCCGCCTCTTCGGCCAGTTCCGCCCAGGTGGCGGAGGCCGCTTCGAGGAAGGCCGCCCGGTCCTCGTCCGAGAACGGCTCCAGGAATTCAAGCCCCTGTTCTTCCAGCTTGGCCCGCGCGGCCATCTCGTTCTCCTCGGCGGCCTCATAGGCGTTGGTGCGCTCCCACACCCGGTCCGCGGCGGTGGTGATCGCCGCGCGATCCGCGTCGCTCAGGTCTTCCCAGGCACCCGCGCTCACACCCAGCACATAGGGCACGCCCGCCACCGGATAGAGGTAGGAGGCATAATCCGTCACCTCATGCAGCGAGATCGTGTGTGCAAAAAGCGCCGGGTACACCGCGCAGTCCACCACGCCGGTCTGCAGTGCCACGTAAAGCTCGGTTTGCCCGACGATCTGGGCCGCCACGCCAAGCTTGGTGAAGGTCTCCACCTGGTCGCCGCTCCAGACGCGCAGCTTCTTGGTGCGCAGATCGTCGAGGGTGCGCACCGGCTCGCCCTTGCAGAAGATCGACGCCTGCAAGAGCGGCAACGCCATGTAGCCCGCCGGCACGATGCCCCATTCCGCCAGTTCCTCGGCATAGATCTCCTGGATTTCCGGCAGGACGGTGATCAACTCCTCCGGGCTGCCGACCGACCCCTGCACCAGCACCGCGTTCAGCGCGGGCGCGTCACGGCCCAGGTAATTCGCCCAGACAAGACCCATCTCCACCGCGCCCTGGGGCAGCCAGCGCACCACATCCTCGTTCTTGAGGTTGAGCGACCCGCCATGGAACACGTCGATATTGACCCGGCCCTCGGTCAGCTCGGCCACATCCGCGGCGAACTGGTCGAGCTGCTGGGATTCGCTTCGACCCTCGGGCAACCCGTTGTTGAACTTCCAATCCGCGGCGAGCGCCGGGGTGACCAAGGCGCTGAGTCCGAGTGAAGCGATGGCAAGCGTGTGAAGTTTCCAGGTCATGACCGATCCCCGCTGGTTTTCAATGCGTTGTGCAAAACGGTAACGGTGAACTCCCGCCGCCACAAGCCGGACCCGCGGCAGGCGTCAGGCCACCACCGGCAGGGTCGTGACCGCGTAGGCCAGCGACAGCGCGCGGTCCCGCACCGGGTCGATCAGAGACATCCGGTACCGTGCCGCCGGGCGCACACCGCCCTTGGCCGCCAGCGTCCCGCAGAGCATCGCCGCCCCCTCGCCAAGCCCCGCGCCCGCGATCAGCTCGGGCAGGGGGCGGATGCTGGCGAGCGTGCCCTCCTGGTATCGCACCCAATCGCCACCCTCTTCGATGTCGCAGGTCAGGCGTAGCTGGTCGAGATGGCTCTCCACCTCCGCCAGGGGCCAGAGGCCCCGGCCCACCGGCTTGGCGCAGATCTGCTTCGACGCGGCGACCGAAACCGCCTCTAACGCCCGGTCCGTATGGTCGGAGGCCAGCCCCAGCCACAGCGCCCCGTCCACGCGCAGGATCAGTGGCTCCACCTCGCCCGAGGTATCGGGGCCCAGCACCTGAACCTCCTCCGCCTGGGTCAGCAGGTCGCGCGCCACACGGTAGTAAAGCGGCACGTCCGAGGGCGGCGGCACCCCGATCTCGGCCAGCTCGGCGATATGGTGGTCCACCGCCGCCCGGTCGCGCCCGGTCCAGCCCGCCACGTGGGCGGCGCTCAGGGTGACCTCCAGGGGCCCGGTGGGGGTGTCGAAACGCATGGGTCAGCTCCCGCTCAGCACAGATGGAAGATAAAGGGCGATGGACGGAAACAGGATCAACAGGCCGACCATGATCAGCATGGCGATCACGTAAGGGATCGCGCCCACCATCACTTCGCTCATCTTCCCGGATTTGCGCGCCCCCTGCACCACATAGAGGTTCAGACCAACCGGCGGCGTAATCAGGGCCATCTCGATCAGCACGATCATCAGGATGCCGAACCAGATCGGATCGAACCCCTGTGCGACCACCAGCGGCACGATGATCGGGATCGTCACCACCATGAGCGACAGCGTCTCGATGAAGAAACCCAGCACGATATAGATCAGCACCACCACCAGGATCAGTCCGGTGGGCGTGAGGCCCAGACCGTCCAGCAGGGATTGCAGCTCCCGTCCCAGCCCCGCCGAGGCCAGCGTGAAGTTCAGGAACGAGGCGGCGATGACCACCAGCATGATCATGGACGTGATCTTGATGGTGCCGAGGATACTGTCCGCGAACATCTTTACGCTCACCCCGCCGAAGAGCGCCGCGATCACCACCGCGCCGGCCACGCCCACGGCGGCGGCCTCGGTCGGGGTGGCCCACCCTTTGTAGATCGTGCCGATGATGACCGTGAAAAGCAGGATGATCGGGATCAGCTGCAAGAGCGCGCGCAGCATCTCGGGGAAGGGAAAGGTCCGGCGCAGCCCGCCAAGTTCGGGGCGGATCAGGCAGATCACCACCGTGATCGCCATGAACCCCAGCGCCAGCGCGATGCCCGGCACGAGCCCGGCAAGGAATAGCTGCGGGATCGAGGTCTGGGTCAGGAACCCGTAAACGATCAGGTTGATCGATGGCGGGATCATGATGCCCAGCGTGCCGCCCGCCGCGATCGCCCCGGAAAAGAGCCGCGGGTCATACCCCAGCTTCTCCGCCTGTGGCATGGCGACCGTGGCGACCGTGGCCGCCGTGGCGACCGACGAGCCGGAGGTGGCCGAGAACATGGTGGCCGTGGCCACGTTGGCATGCACCAGCCCGCCGGGCAGCCAGCTGACCCAGCGGTCCAGCGCGGAATAGGTCCGCGTCGCGATGCCAGAGCGTACAAGGATCTCGCCCAGAAGCACGAAGAACGGGATCGCGATCAGAGTGGCATTGTTCGAGGTCGACCAGACCAGGTTGCCAAGCCCCCGGATCAGCGGAAAGGGGCTGAAGAACGCATCCACCCCGAAGCCCAGCAGGAACAGCACGATCCCCACCGGGATCGACAGCGCCAGCAGCCCCAGAAGCCCCGCGGAAATGGCCCAGATCATTTCGCCAGATCCTCTTCCCCGAAGCAGCCGATGGCTTCATCCGCGGTCTCGAAACGCCCCTTCATCACCAGCATGGCCGCCGCGACAAAGGTCAGCCAGGCGACAATCGCGAACCACACCCAGCCCGCGAACCACGGGATCTGCACCCAGGCCAGCGGGGTTTCCAGCGGCGTGTTGGCCCGTGAGTCGTTGGCCAGTGACCGTGCGACCACGGGCCAGCACTTGTACGCGATCAGCGTCACCGTGCCCGTCAGAACCAGCATCGAGAACAGGTCGAAAAAGGCGCGGGCGCGCTGGCCCGCGCGGCCGCGCAGGATGTCGATGCGCACATGGCCCAGCTCCAGCAGGGTGAAGGCCATCCCCCAGGAGGTGGCAATGGCCATCACGTAGCCCGAGATCTCGTCCGTCCCGCCGAAGGAGGACCCCATTTGCCGCAGCACGATATCCGCCAGGACGATCGCGGCGCAGCCCATCAGCACCACGCCCGTGGCGAGCGCGATGCCGCGGTTCAGGCGGCGCAGAATGTGCAGCAGGCTCTCTTCCATGGGATCCCCCGGGGGGCGGGCCTCAGCCGCCGATGCTCACACCGACGACGCTGCCGACACTGGCATTCCAGCGCTCGGCCCAGTCGCCGCCCGCACGCTCCGCCCAGTCGGGGAGAACTTCACCGACCAGCACGCCGCGTGCCTTCTCGAAATCCGCATCCGACACTTCGACCAGCGTCATGTCCCGCGCCTCGCCGGAGGGGCACTCCCCGTTGCCGGTCAGGCAGGCGATGTCATTGACCAGGGCATCCTGCGCGCTGGCCCAGGCCGGGGCTTCGAACTCCGCCTGCACCTGGGACATGATCAGCTCCTGCTTCTCGGCGCTCAGGCTGTTCCAGCGGTCCATGTTCATGGCCGTCACCACGCTGTCCCAGCCACCCAGCGGGATCGCCATCAGGTGTGTGGACACTTCCCACCAGCCCGCCGAATAGCCCGATCCAGCCCCGGTCACGGCACAATCCACCACGCCCTTCTGCAGCGCGCCGGGCACTTCCGAGAAACTGACATTCACGCCCTCGGCTCCCAGCGCTTCGAGGAATTTCGCCGTCATCCGGCCGGAGGCACGCACCTTCAGCCCCTCAAGGTCCGCCAACTCCGACACCTCGGCGTTGCAGAACACCACCTGCGGCGGGTAGGGCGCGATGGCCAGAACCTTGCTGTTGAACCGGGCGGCGTAGATGTCGTCGACCATCGGGCGGGCCGCGTCGACCATGGCGCGCGCCTCGTCCGCCGTCAGCGCCAGCAGCGGCACATCCAGCCCTTCGAGCTCGGGCGCATCGGCCACGGCATAATCCGCCACGGTCATCGCCACGTCATACACTCCGTCCCCAAGCAGGCGGAAAACATCACCCACCCCGAGGTTCATCTGGTTGTGCGTGGTCAACGCCACGGTGATCTCGCCCCCCGAGGCCGCGGGCAGGGTCTCGCCCCAGAACGGCGCCTCGTATTGCTTGTGCAGCGGCAGGCCGGACCAGCTGCCGACCACGGACAGTTCTTCGGCGAAGGCCGGCGTGGCCAGCGCGGTTGTGAGGGCCAGAAGGCTAAGCGTGCGTGTCATGGGTCTCTCCTTGTTGGGTCTGAGATGTATGTTGGTCTTGCGGTCGCAGGATCGGAATCTCGGCATCCTCGGGGATGTCGCTGATCAGCATGTGACCGGGTTTGTGGGTGATGCAGATGGGCATGGAGGCGGCCTCCAGCGCCACTTGCGGGGTCACGCCGCAGGCCCAGAAGACCGGCACATGCCCCTCGGGCACGGGCACCGGATCGCCCCAGTCTGGGCGGGCCAGATCGGTTATGCCCAGCCCCGCGGGATCGCCCCAATGGACCGGTGCGCCATGGGCGAGCGGAAAGCGGCGCGAGATCTCCACCGCCTCGGCGACCCGGTCCTCGGGGATCGCGCGCATGGACACCACCATCTTGCCCCGGAACGGGCCCGCGGGCACCGTGTCGATGCCCGAGCGGTACATCGGCACGGTCTTGTCATTGTCGATATGCCACAGCGCGATGCCCGCCTGTTGCAGCGCGTGCTCGAAGGTGAACGAGCATCCCAACGCGAAGGCCACGAAGTCGTCTTGCCAGAGGTCGCGAATATCCGTCACAGACCCTGCCAGCCGTCCGTCGCGATAGATGTTGTAGGCCGGCACATCCGTGCGGATGTCGATCTGCCCGCCCATGGTGGTCATCATCGGATTGCCGGTGTCCGACACACCGCTCAGGGGGCAGGGTTTCGGGTTGCGCTGGCAATACCGCATGAAGTCCAGCGCATAGGCCTCCGGCATGATTGCCAGGTTGGCTTGCAGGAACCCCTTGCCCAGCCCCGCCGTGTGGGAGCAGTACTGCCCCGCACGGATCGCGGCCCGGACCTCGGCGAGGGGCTTGTGCTTGAGCGTTTGGTAAATGCCGACCTCCCCCGTGACATGACGACAGTGCGCGGGCCAGGGCATAAAATCAAATCGAATAATTTTACCCTTGGCGATAAATTTGGTTTATTACCCATGTTGCTCGGCGTAGTCCGTCGACACCTCCAACGCCAAGGCCGCGGCGGTCTCGGTCAGGTGGCTCTTGGGTTCGCTGACGAAGGACGCGGTGAACTGCAACGGGCTCGGCACCCAGCCGGGATCGAACTCCCGGATGCGCCCGGCCCGCACATGAGTCTCGCCCAGGGACCGGGGCAGGGCCGCGACCCCCATATCCGCCGCCACCAGCCGAAAACAGGCCGAGAGCGACGAGGACGGGAACAGCGACGCATCCGGCCCCACCCGCTCGAAGAGCTGCGCCTTCAACTCCCGGTAGGGGCGGGTGTTGCGGGCATAGGTCAGCACGGGCCGCATCAGGTAGCTGGTCTCATCCGCCACCCGGCGCCCGGAGGCGGCGGTGTACCAGGCCAGATCGAAGCCGGGCAGCAGGATGTTGTCGACCGAGTATTCAGAAATCGGGCCCAACAGGATCGCCAGATCGATCTCGCGATTGATCAACGCCTCCCGCAGGTCGCTGGACACGTCCACCTTCAGCTCGATCTCCAGCTTGGGATAGGCCCCGTGCAGACGGGAGACCAGCTCCGGCAGCCAACATGCCGCCACGGTTTCCGACGCACCGATCCGCAGCCGCCCCTCCAGCCCCGCCGGGTCCACCACATCGCGTTGGACCAGTTCGACCAGGTGTTCGAACTTCTCCGCATGGGCGACCAGCAACTCGCCCCGCTTGGTCAGTTTCAGCCCCCCCGAGGTCCGCTCGAACAGGGCACAGGACAGGGCATGTTCCAGGTTCTTGATCCGCGCGGTCACCGCAGGCTGGGTCAGACCCGCCGCCGCCGCGGCCCGGTGCAAGCTGCCCAGCCGCACGACCGCGAGGAAGGTCCGGATCTGTTCGATGGTGAATCGCGCCATGGGCTCAGTCATGGCACGACCGCGCCCCCGTTGGACAGGGGCGTAGCGTGGGTCAGACCGCCTTCTTCAGGCTCTCTTCGAGATAGATTTCCCGCAGCCGCGTGGCGACCGGGCCGGGCGTGCCGTCCCCGATCTGCGCCCCGTCCAGCTCCACCACAGGCATCACGAAGGTCGAAGCCGAAGTGATGAAGGCCTCCGCCGCGTCCTTGGCCTCCTCGATGGTGAAGGAACGCTCTTCCACGGCCATCTGCGCCTCGCGGGCAAACCGCAGCACGGCGGCGCGGGTGATCCCGTGCAGGATCTCGTTGCCCAGGTGTCGGGTCACGATGGTGCCGGCCTTGGTCACGATATAGGCGTTGTTGGATGTGCCCTCGGTCACGGCGCCGTCCTCCACCATCCAGGCGTCATCGACCCCGGCGGCCTTGGCCATCATCTTGCCCATGGACGGATAGAGCAGCTGCACGGTCTTGATGTCCCGGCGGCCCCAGCGCTGATCCTCGATCGAGATGACCTTGATCCCGGTCTTCGCCACCGGCGCATCGGCGAGCGTCTTGGTCTGGGTGAAGAGCACCAGCGATGGTTTGGGTTCGGCAGGATAGGCGAAATCCCGATCCGCCGCGCCCCGCGTCACCTGAAGGTAGACAAGCCCCTCGTGCACCTCGTTGCGCGCGACCAGCTCCCGGTGGATCTCCAGCAACGCGTCCATGGTGACCGGCGCGGGCATGTCCAGCTCCGACAGGGACCGCTCCAGCCGCTTCGCGTGCCCCTCGAAATCGATCAACTTGCCGCCGAGTACGCTGGTCACTTCATAGACCCCGTCCGCGAACAGGAACCCGCGGTCGAAGACCGAGATCTTCGCGTCTTCCTCGGGCAGGTAGTCTCCGTTGACATAGACGATGCGGCTCATGGGGGTCCTCCGGTCTCGCGCGTTGGCCCGGATATGGCGGTCTGCGCCGCGGCGGGTCAAGCGCGGAGTTGCAATCGGCGGCATCTCCACCCAGTCTGGCCGCCATGAGCCCCGCCCGCCCCCTGCGCCTTTCCGACGGTCCGCTTGCCGCGCTGCGCGCGCGGCCCCTCGCCGCCGAGGTCGCCATCGCCACCGCGCGCAAGGGCGATTACCGCGCCCATCCGATCGACCAGGCCCATGCACTCCATGCCGACCCGATGGTCGATCTGGCGGAGTACGGGGTCGCCGGGGCCAACCACTACCACGCGACCCATAACCCGCCCTACCATGCCGACATCACCGGCAGCATCCCGGCCCTGCGCGCCCGGCGCTCCGTCGCCCAGCGTCTCGCGCGGGTGAACGACCGCCTTGCGGCCTACGGGCTGGAGATTTGGGTGTTCGATGCCTGGCGCCCCATCGCCGTGCAAAACCATTTCCACGACCACTGGATGCCCGATTACCTGCGCCGGGCGCGGCCCGAGTTGGACGCTGCGGCGCTGCAGGCCGAAGTCACCCGCTACTGGGCGAAGGGCGCGCCTGGCGGGCGGATCGACCCGGCCTCGCCCCCGCCCCATGCGACCGGTGGCGCGGTGGACCTGACCCTGCGGGACAGCGCCAGCGGCGCGCATCTCTTCATGGGCTCGATCTTCGACGACGTCACCGCCCTGTCCAACACCGACGCGTTCGAGGCGACCGACGACGCGATGTCCTTCTCGGCGTTGGAGGCCCGCGATAACCGCCGCCTGCTCTTCTGGCTGATGGCGGGGGAGGGGCTGGCCAACAACCCCACCGAATGGTGGCACTTTTCCCATGGCGACCAGATGTGGGCGCGGATCACCGGGGCGCGCGCGGCCCTGTTCGGCCCCGCACCCCCATGACCGCCCCTCGCCGCGCGGGGCATCCCGCCTATCTCATACCCATGCGCCTGATCCTGCCCCTTCTCTTGTTGCTTCCCACCACCG
Source organism: Dinoroseobacter shibae DFL 12 = DSM 16493 (assembly GCF_000018145.1). Classification (NCBI taxonomy): domain Bacteria; kingdom Pseudomonadati; phylum Pseudomonadota; class Alphaproteobacteria; order Rhodobacterales; family Roseobacteraceae; genus Dinoroseobacter; species Dinoroseobacter shibae. The sequence continues at coordinate 3,315,088 of NC_009952.1, read as the reverse complement.
CCCTGGGGTGGGAGGCCGGAACCGATGGCCCCCTGTGCACGCTGGAGCATGCCGAACCCGGGGCGGAGGTGCGCCTGACCTACGACCCGGCCGGGCCGACCTACACCATCACCCTCACCGCGCCGGAGCCCTGGCCCAGCGGGCCGGTCTTCGCCCTGCGGTTCGAGGGCGGGCAGGGCCTGACGATCTCCACCGATCGCCATGTGCTGTCACAGGCAGGCCGCGCGCTCACGGTCACGGATCGGGGCTTCGGCAACGTGCTGCGCGGCCTTGCGGAAAACACCACGGCGACAGGGCTGCTCGGCGCCGCCTCCGTCGGCTTCTCGCTGGACGGCGCGGCCCCGGCTGTCGCTGAATTCGAGGCTTGCGGGCGCACGCCCAGCGTCTGAGGCTAGGGGCGCAGGCGGATGCGCACGGCCCCATCGGCATCCAGAAGGCGCAGCATCTCGCCCTCCATCTCGTAGCGTCGCACGGCCTCCAGCGCGGCGATCATGTCCCGCTCCCACAGGGATTCGGGCTCCGGACAGGCCATCATCGTGCCCGCCATCGGCCCCGGGAAGGACAGCGTGCCCGGCCCGATCTCGGCGCGGCCCGCCAGCCGGTTGCACCCGGCGAACACCGCCGCCGCCCCGTCCTCGGTCAGCTCCAGCGTCGGCGGGCGCGGCAAGCGCGCCGGGGCCCCGTCCACCTCCGTCACGGTCCAGAGTGTCCCGGTCAGGGTCGGCTCCGGCACGGCCCTGCGAGCCTGCTCCAAGGTGATCTCGACCTCGGACCCGGCCCCCCGGGTCAGCACCGGATAGGCCTGGGTGCTGCGAAAGATCACCTCGCGCCCGCTGAACAGCCGGGCGGACACCGTATAGGTCATCCGCGGGTCGATCACCGCCGGGTCATAGGGCAGGGACAAGCTCATCGGCACGCCCGTCATCACCACCCGCTGCGACGCGATCCGCGTGGCCGCCACATCCATAAGCGAGGTGTCGAGCAGCTCGACCTCCAACTGCGCGCCGGGGGGCAGGGCGATCCGCTCCCGGTAGCCGACGGTGACCTCCAGCGTCGCGGTCTCCGCGGGCGCGCGATCAGGCACCGCGATCACCGTCGCGAGCAGCACCAGCATAGCCATCAGACGTCCCATGAGCACCTCCCCTTGCGTGCAACAATGCCATGGCTCAGGCCGCCAGGCCCTTGGTCCCCATGGCCAGGAATTTCTTGCGCCGGTCGCTGACCAGCTCCGCCGGACTGCGCCCGTGCAGATCGCCCAGCATCCCCGCCAGGGCCTTACCGACCCGGGCGATCATCTCGTCCTTGTTGCGCTGGGCGCCGCCCACGGGCTCCGGCACCACCCGGTCCACCACGCCAAGCGACTGCAAATCCTGCGCGGTCAGGCGCAGGGCCTCGGCGGCTTCCTTCATCTTGTCGGCATCCTTCCACAGGATCGACGCACAGCCCTCGGGCGAGATCACCGAATAGATCGAGTGTTCCAGCATCGCGACCCGGTTGGCCGTGGCAAAGGCCACCGCCCCGCCCGATCCGCCCTCGCCAATCACCACCGAGATCAGCGGTACGCCGATCTGCAGGCATTTCTCCGTGGCGCGCGCGATGGCCTCGGACTGCCCGCGTTCCTCGGCGCCCTTGCCGGGATAGGCCCCGGGCGTGTCCACCAGCGTGATCACCGGCAGGCCGAACCGGTGCGCCATGTCCATCAGCCGGATCGCCTTGCGATAGCCTTCGGGCCGGGCCATGCCGAAATTCCGTTCGATCCGGGTCTTGGTGTCATGGCCCTTCTCATGCCCGATCACCATCACCGGCGTGTCGTTGAACCGTGCCAGCCCGCCCATCACCGCATGATCGTCGGCAAAATTCCGATCCCCGGCCAGGGGCGTGTATTCCTCGAACAGCCCGTCGATATAGTCCTTGCAATGGGGCCGCTCGGGATGCCGCGCCACCAGGCATTTCTGCCAGGGCGTCAGGTCCGCATAGAGGTCCCCCAGAAGCTGCGCCGCCTTGCGGTCAAGCGCCGAGACCTCCTTCTCGATATCCATCTTGCCGGACTTGCGCGCCACGGCCCGCAGCTCCTCGGCCTTGCCTTCGATCTCGGCCAGAGGTTTCTCGAAATCCAGGTAGTTCTGCATGGGTGCTCTCCGGTGACCGTGGCCCGGGTTATGACCCCTGCGCGGCACGGGTGCAATATCCCTGGCCGCAGAGCGCCGATCAGGGTCGGCGGGTTTCGGCGATCGCGGCCGACATGGCCCCCATCAGCAGGTTGAAATCATTGCCCGGGGTGACCAGGTCGAACCCCTCCGCCAGCCGCTGGCGCGACAGGGCTCCATCGCCGCAGAAGATACCCGTGGCCACCCCGGCGGCGCGCGCCCGGTCCAGCACATGGGCAATGGCGTCGGTGGTGGCCCTTGGATGCCACTCCGCCCCCGGCCCCTCGCCCAGGTCGAGCGCCAGGTCGTTTGGCCCGACATAGATCATGTCGACACCGGGCACGGCGAGGATGGCCTCGATCCTGTCCACGGCCTCGGCGGTCTCGATCATCGGAATGGCCAGGATCTCGGCATTGGCCGCCTCGAAGTAATCCGGCCCGCCATAGAGCTTGCCGCGTGCCGGACCGAAAGACCGGCTGCCCTGCGGCGGATAGCGACAGGCCGCGACGAAGGCCGCGGCCTCCTCCGGGGTGGAGATCATTGGACAGATCACCCCGTAGGCGCCCGCATCCAGCAGATGCATGATCACCTCCGGCGCCTTCGACGGCGACCGCACCAGCGGCACCGCCTCCGTGGCCGAAATCGCCTGGAGCATGCTGACCGCGGTCTCGAACCCGATCAGCCCGTGTTGCAGGTCCACGGTCACGCTGTCGAACCCCTGGTGCCCCGCCCCCTCGGCCACGTATCCCGACGGGATCGACAGCCAGGCATTCACGATCGGCGTGTCTTGCGCCAGCAGCGTTCGCAGCTTGTTCGGTCTCATGGTTCTGGTCTCCTGTGGCTGCCCCGTGCCGGCGCGCGCGTCGGCGTGGGCTGGCAGACTCGTGATTTAGATGCCTGTTGAATGCGTATTCAAGATGGGTATAGTCGAGCCAATAACGCGTCGCAACGGGAGGAAGAGATGCGCAAGAGAACCTTTTTGGCCACGGTCGCGACCGCGGCCCTTGTCGCCATGGCCCCGGTCACGGTCTCGGCTGAAGAGCTCGGCAAATACAACCTGCTGCCGGGCAAGCCCTTCGAAGGCACCACCCTCAACATCCTCAGCGTGGTCACCCCGCAATTCGACGGGCTGATGCTGCGGGACGAGGAGTTCACCGAGCTGACCGGCATCGAGACCGAGTGGACCTTCATCCCCTTCGGCTCCCTGCAGGAGAAGATCAATGCCGAAGGCATCGCCGCCAACGGCACCTTCGATGTGGTCAACTACCTCGACAGCTGGGGACCGCCCAACGCCCACTGGCTCAAGCGGATCGACGAGTTGATGGCCCGTGACGGGATCTCCATGGACCGCTACCCCGCGGCCTTCGCCCGCTCGGCGCAGTTCGAGGGCGAGACTCTGGGCTTCCCGCTGCGCGCCCATCCGCAGCTGATGTTCTATCGCAAGGACCTGATCCCCGAGCCGCCCGAGACCTGGGAGGACGTGATCCGGATCGGCAAGGAGCTGAAGGAAACCAACCCCGACATCGCGCCGCTCGCGCTCTACTACAACAATGACGGCAACCGGCAGAACCTGTTCATCTGGCTCAACTTCCTGTGGGCCGCCGGGGCGGATATCTTCAACGAGGACGGCACCGCCGCCTGGGCCACGCCCGAAGGCATTCAGGCCACTAAGGACTATATCGAGCTGCACACCGTCCACCAGATCACCAACCCCAACTCGCTCGCCTTCGTCGAGCAGGACGCGCGGCAGTCCTTCATGCAAGGCAACTCGGCGATGATGCCGGTGTGGTGGTGGGCCTATTCCGGCTTCTACAACCCCGACAGCTCCACCCTGACCAAGGACCAGGTCGGCTTCACGGGCATGCCCTCCTATAAGGGCGTGACCAAGACCTATGCGATCTCTATGCCCTTCTCGATCTCGGAGTATTCCGAGAACCAGGAAGCGGCCTGGGAGTTCCTGAAATGGCTGTCCAACCCCGAGATGGACAAGGCCAACGCCATCGAACGCGAGGTGGGCGGCAAGACCATCATCAACAACGTGGTCACCCATATCTCGTCCTTGCAGGACCCGGAGGTGAACGCCGCCAATGACGGCATCCAGGCCGCCGCATGGGAGAGCCTGAAGGAATCCGACATCATGCCCCAGATCCCGGAATGGTCCGAGGTCGGTGACATCCTGTCCGCCGCGATCGCCGAGGCCGCCGCGGGCGGCGATGTCGAGGAACTGATGACCGCCGCGGCCGACCGCGCGGACCGGGTTCTGCGGCGCGCAGGCCGGATCCAGTAACCCCAGGGCACGGGGCGCGGTCATCCGCGCCCCGGCTGCCAGATTGCGAGCGGCGGGACCATGCGTGACAACACCCTGAAATACTTTCTCGTGCTGCCGGCGGTGGTGGTCGTGTTCGCCACGGCGATCTGGCCCCTGATCGAAGCCGCGCGCATGTCCTTCACCGTGGGCCGCCTCAACCGCCCCGGCTCGCTGGAGCAATACATCGGCTGGGAGAACTACGCCTGGGCCTTCTTCGAAGAGCCCGCCTTCTGGAATTCCGTCTATGTCACCGCGCTTTACACCGTGGTGACCGTGGGGCTGACCACGTTGCTGGCGCTGGGCCTCGCGCTCCTGCTGGCGCCCGGCGGGCGGCTGCGGGTCTCGGCCCAGACCCTGCTGATCCTGCCCTTCGCCATGAGCCCGGCGCTGATCGGCGTCTCCTTCCGGTTCATGTTCAACCCCGAATTCGGCCTCTTCGATGCGTTCTTCGGCGTGATGATCCCGCCGCTGGCGGATGTCAGCTGGCTGGCCGACCCGACGCTCGCCTTCGCGGTGGTGGTGATGGCCGATGTCTGGGGCTGGATCCCCTTCCTGACGCTCGTGCTGATCGGCGGTCTGGCCAGCGTGCCCCGCGACACGATCGAGGCCGCCCAGGTCGACGGCGCCAGCAGCTGGCGGGTCTTTCGCGACGTGACCCTGCCGCAACTCGGCCCGGTCCTGGCCGTGGTCATCATCCTGAAATCCATCTTCAGCCTGAAAACTTTCGACCAGGTCTTCATGCTGACCAATGGCGGGCCGGGCACCGCTACCCAGACGCTCAGCCATTACATCTACTTCAACGGCATGAAATACGGGCAGATCGGCTATTCGGCCTCGGTCGCCTGGCTGATGGTGATCCCGATGATCTTCCTCACCTACGCCTATGCCAAGTTCGTCTTCCGGAAGAACTGAGCGATGACCGGCAAACAACGCAAACAATTCTGGAGCGCGGTCCATGCGGTCCTGATCATCGCGGCGATGTTCGTGATGCTGGTGCCGATCCTGTGGATCTTCCTCGCGGCGTTCAAATCCCACGTGGATGTCTATCAACTCAAGCTGTTCTTCACGCCGACGCTGGAAAACTTCGGCACGGTGTTCGACGACCCCTACCGGCTGGGCGAGAAGCTGTTCAACTCCACCGTGGTCGCCCTGGTCACGGTGGTGATCGCCATCCCCATCGCCACGCTCGCGGCCTATTCCTTCAGCCGGTTCCGGCTGGTGGGCGAGACCGCGATGCTGGTGGTGATCCTGGCCACGCAATTCCTGCCGGCGGTGGTGATCATCCTGCCCTTTTTCATCATGTTCCGGGATATCGGCCTGCTGGATACGCGGCTGGGCCTGATCCTGGTGAACCTCGCCATCGTGATGCCGTTCGCGATCTGGATGATCAAGGGCTTCATCGACGGCATCCCCCTGGACACCGAAGAGGCGGCGATGGTCGACGGCTCCTCGCGGTTGCAGGTGATCTGGAACATCGTGCTGCCCATGGCCGCCCCGGGTCTGCTGACCTCCGGCATCTTCTGTTTCATCATCGCCTGGAACGAGTTCCTTTTCGCGCTGATCCTGACCAACAAGGACGCGGTGACGCTGCCCATCGGGCTCGCGCTCTTCAAGGGGGAGGAAGGCGACCTGTGGAACCTGCTGAGTGCAGCGGGGATCATCATCATGGCGCCGATGTTCGTGCTCGCCCTGATGATCCGGAAATACTTTGTCCAGGGCATGACGATGGGGGCGGTGCGGTGACACTGACGTTGGAGAACAACCACAAGAAAGCGGTGCGCTGATGGCCGAGGTGATCCTCAAGGACCTGACCAAGCGGTGGGGCGATTTCGTCGGGGTGGACAACCAGTCCCTGCATGTCCGCGACGAGGAATTCCTGGTGCTGCTGGGCCCCTCGGGCTGCGGCAAGACCACGACCATGCGGATGATCGCCGGGCTGGAGGATCCGACCGATGGCGAGATCTGGATCGGCGACCGAATGGTCAACGACGACCTGCCCAAGGACCGCGACGTGGCCATGGTGTTCCAGAATTACGGTCTCTATCCGCATATGACGATCTTCGAGAACATCGCCTATCCCCTGCGGGTGCGCGGCGTCGACAAGGCCGAGATTCCGCCGCGGGTCCAAAGGGCCGCCGAGCAGGTGGAACTGACCAAGTTCCTCCACCGCAAGCCCAAGGCGCTCTCCGGCGGGCAGCGGCAGCGCGTGGCCCTGGCCCGCGCCATCGTGCGCAAGCCCAAGGTCTTCCTGATGGACGAGCCGCTGTCGAACCTCGACGCCAAGCTGCGCGTCACCATGCGGGCGGAGCTGAAACATCTCAGCCGCGAGTTGCAGATCACCACCGTCTACGTGACCCACGACCAGATCGAGGCGATGACGCTGGCCGACCGGGTCGCGGTGATGAAGCACGGCGTGATTCAGCAACTCGGCACCCCGGACGAGATCTACAACGACCCCGCGAACCTCTTCGTGGCGGGCTTCATCGGCTCGCCCGCCATGAACCTGATCAACGGCTCGGTCGAGGACGGCATGTTCGTGACCACCGGTGGCACCCGGCTGGTCAAGGTGCCCTCCCCGGACCGGGCGCGCGCGATCCTCGGGGTGCGCGCCGACGACATGCAGGTCCACGAAGCCGGGCAGGGCGATATCGACGTGACCATCTATGCCTTCGAGAATACCGGCGAGAGCACCCTTCTGACCGTGCAATGGGGCAAGCAGCGGGTGATCGCCCGCGGTGACCGGCACCTGCGCAAGGAACAGGACGATGTCGTCGGCATCAGCCTGAACACCGACCATTTGTACCTCTTCGATCCGGACACCGAAGAGCGCATCAGGATGTAGCCCCATGGGATCGACGCGCGTGACAGCCAGGGATGTGGCGCGGGCCGCCGGGGTGAGCCAGCCCACCGTCAGCCGCGTCTTCAGCCGCTCGGCGGCCGTCGATCCGGCCAAGGCCGACCGCGTCCGCGCCGCCGCACGGGAGCTGGGCTATATCCCCAACCTCGTGGCGCGGTCGCTGAACTCGGGCCATTCCTTCCGCATCGGCATCGTGCTCGCCTATCTCAAGAACGGGTTTTTCAGCGACGCGTTGCAGCGGCTTTCCAAGGCCCTGAACGCGCGGGGCTATTCCGTGACGGTCTATTTCGCGGGCAACCAGTCCGACGAGGTCGACGCCATCGTCGACGACTTGCTGGCGGACCGGGTGGACGGGATCATCCTTGCCTCCATCAGCCTGTCCAACAGCCTCGTTGCGCGGGTGCGCAAGTCGGGCATCCCCTGCGTGCTTTTCAACCGCGGGCAGGCGGACCCGGATGTCTCGATGGTGACGGCGGCGAATGTCGCCGGGGCACGGGCGGCGACCGAGTTTCTGATCGCCGGCGGGCATACCCGGATCGCCCATCTCGCCGGATGGCGCAAGTCGATGAACGGGCGCGACCGGCAGGCGGGGTTCCTGGCGGCCATGGCGGCGGCCGGACTGGCCCCGGTGGCCTGTGTCGATTGCCATTTCCGCCGCAGCGTGGCGATGGACGAGACCCGCAAGCTCTTTGCCGAGGGGCCGGGCGCAGACGCGATCTTCGCCGCCAACGATCACATGGCCTTCGGCGTGCTCGAAGTGCTGCGCGCCGAACTGGGCCTGCGGGTGCCCGAGGATGTCTCGGTCATCGGCTATGACGACGCGCCCATGGCGGGCTGGAAGACCTTCGATCTGACCACGGTGCGCCAACCGCTGGAACGGATGACCCGCAAGACGGTCGACCTTCTCATCGCCCGGATCACCGAGCCCGACGCCCCGCCCGAGAAGATCGAGATCCCGGGCGACCTGATCGTCCGCGGCTCCGCCCGGCACCCGCCCGGCTGGACCCCACCCCCTGAACACACGCCCCAACCCAGGACCTGAACATGACCCGGATCACCCAGACCGAAGCCGAGGCCCGCCGCGTCAAACGCAGCGACTACACCTCCTGCACCGTCGCCTTCATCGACTGCAAGAAGCCCGGCTCCCACCTCAAACAGAACTACTCGATCATCGGCCCCGGCGTGACCTCGTCCTCCGAGCAGGTGATCAACCTGCCCGAAGCCCACGGGTTCAACATCGGGGCTGCCGCCATGCCCACCGGCATCACCAACAACCTGCACATCCATTTCACCGCCGAGGTGTTCATGGTCTATGACGGGGAATACACCTTCCGCTGGGGCTCGAACGGCGAGCACGAGATGGTCGGCCGCCCGGGCGACATCCTGTCGGTGCCCACCTGGATCTTCCGCGGCTTCACCAATACCGGCGCGGGCGAAGGCTGGATCTTCACCACGCTGGGCGGCGACAACACCGGCGGCGTGATCTTCCATCCCGACATCCTCCGCGAAGCGGCCGATTACGGGCTCTACCTGTCGCGCAACAACGTGCTGATCGACACCACCCGGGGCGACCCCACCCCCGGCGAGGGCGAAACCCTGCCGCCGATGAGCGATGCGGAGGTCGCCAAGCTCCGCCATTACAGCCCCGAGGAGATGCGCGAGCGCCTCGTCAGCACCGCCGAGCGCGACTTCCGCCCCGCCTTCGTCGACCGGGCGCTGGACGGTTGCGGCGCCGAGATCGCTCCGGTGATCGGCCACGGCATCAGCCAGAACCGCGACCACGCCGCCAAGATCCGCAACCCCCACGGGTTCTCCATGGAATGGCTCCGGGTCGCACCGGGGCAGACCGTCTCCCCCTTCACCCTCGACGACAAGATGGTGGTGATCCCGCGCACGGACGGGCTGCGGGCGAGGCTCAACCCCGAGGGCGACGTGACCCTGGACCTCGGCGGGTGGGAGACGTTCTCGATCCCCGCCGAAATCACCCGCGCCTTCGAGAATACCTCCGACAGCCCGGTCGAAGCCCTGATCATCGTCTCCGGCGACCACCAGAAACGGCCCCGCTTCGCGCCGCAGGTGCTCGCGGCGGCGGCGGAAAAGGACCTCGCCCTGGATGCCCAGGGCTACGTGGCCGCCGCCCACCTGATCCCGAGCTATGGCCTCGTGGCCGAGTAAGCCATGATCCCCCATGCGTCCGACGCCTGGGTCCTGGTGCCCGGCACCCTGTGCACGGGGGAGGTGTTCGCACCCATCCTCGACCGTCTCGGCGTGGCCCCGGCGCGCCGTCATGTCCTGATGCCCGACGCGCCCGCGGTCACCGACTATGGCGACCGGCTGCGCGCGGCGGTGCAGGGGGGCGAGATCGTCTGCGGCTTCAGCCTCGGCGCGCTGATCCTGTCGCACAACCTGCCCGCCCTCGCGCGCGCCAGGGCGCTCGTCCTGCTGGCGGCCAACCCCCATCCCGACCCGCCCGAGAACCGCGCGGGCCGCCTTGCGGTGCGCGACCGGGTGCTGGCGGGGGAGGGCCCGGCCTGGGTCGCACAGAACTGGGAAGCCATGTCCACCGACCGGGGCACGGGACTGCGCGACCGGGTGGCCGTCATGGCCGCGGCAACCGCGTCCCTGATCCCGGCCCAGACCGACCTCGCCGCCTCCCGCCCCGGCGCGGCGGCGGCCCTGCGTGCGACCCACCTGCCCACGGTATTCGTCACCGGCGCCGAAGACCGGATGACCCCGCCGGACATGGTCTGTGACATCGCCCGCGACATGCCCCGTGCCACCCTCGCGGTCCCCGATGGGCTGGGCCATTTCGCCCTGCTCGAAGACCCCGACCGGGTGGCGCAGGCCATCCGCGACGGGCTTGCCCAGGTGCTTTCCCCCAACCCCGAGGACTCCCATGGACCGCAGACCGATCCCTCCCACGTTGCTTGACCGCCTCCGGGCCGTGGACACCCCGACCGTTTGCAACGCCATCGAGGTGGTGCAGGGCGGCCGCGGCTTTGCCCGCCTGACGCGCGGCACGATGCAGCATTCCCGCCCCGGCATGCCGCCCATGGTGGGCCGCGCCCGCACCGCCAGGATCGCAGGGCTCGCGCCCCCGACCGAGGCGGAGGACACCATCAAGGCCCGCCGCCGCGCCTATTACCGGGCCATGGCCCGCGGCCCCCAGCCCACCGTCGCGGTGATCGAGGATCTGGATTACCCCAACTGCATCGCCGGGTGGTGGGGGGAGGTCCATGTGGCGGTCCACAAGGGGCTGGGCATGGCCGGGGCCGTGACCAACGGGGTGATGCGCGATCTCGACGTCCATGATGATGGCTTCCCGGTGCTGGCGGGCTCCATCGGGGTCAGCCATGGCTTCGTCCATGTCCGCGAACTGGGCTGCGAGGTGTCGATCCTTGGCCTGCAGGTCGCCGAGGACGATCTCGTCCATGCGGATCGCCACGGCGCGCTGGTCATCCCCGAGGACGTGATCCCGTCACTCGAGGCCGCCATCGCCACGGTGATCGAGAACGAGGCCCTGATTCTCGGGCCTGCCCGGGCGCCGGGGTTCGACCTGGGAAAGCTCGAAGAGGCCTGGGCGGTGTTCGAGGCCCGGCGCACCTGAAGGGCGTTCAGAACTGCGCGCTGGCCACCGCGTGCAGGTAGGGCGCGACCTCGTCGATCTTCATCCCCGACCGCAGCCGGGGGTCATAGAGCATGCCCAGCAGCTTCTCGTCGCGCTTGGTCAGCAGGGCGAACTCCTGGTCGTCGTTGAAGATCGACGGCCAGACCTCCTTGTGGTCGTTCGACAGGCCCAGCCCCTGGGCCAACTCCTCCTGGATGCAGGAGACGCGCATCCGGTCCGGATGCTCGGCCCGCACGATCGCCACCGCGCGGCGAAACCCCTTGCGCCGGTTGCCATGGGGCTCGGCCACCACCATGCACAGGTGGTTGGGCCGCATCCGCGCGATACTGTTCACGGTCGAGGCGGCAATGCCCGGGATCAGCTTGGGCAGGGTCTTGGCCAGGGATTTCCGCTCCGCCTCGGTCACCACGAGCACATGGAAATTGGGCTTGTGCGGGTTCAGGGTGATCGGGTGGCGCGTGGCGCGGGCCAGCGTGTTGACATAGGTCGAGATGGTCCGGACATCCTTGGCCCGGTTCGACTTGGGCACGTTCGGGCCGAACTGCACCTGCACCCGCACGGGCGTTTCCCAGCGCAGAAGCGGCTTGGCGGTCTTGCTGCCCGAGGCGCTCAACCCGCTGCCATATTCCTTGTGAAGTGCGATATGGACGAAGTCGCGCTGGAGAGAGACCGGGTCCATCGGGGCGTTGGGCACATGGCGCGCAGTCTTCATCTTGCCTTGTGCGAGGAACTGCGCCTCCAGCGTGGCGTAATAGGCCGCGAGACTGGATTTGGAGACGGTCGCCGTGCCTTGGCTGCTCTTTTGCACGTCCGCGGCGCCGGGCAGGGCCATGCAGGCGCAGGCGACCAACCCGAGGATGGCGGTGCGGGACGTCGATTTCGCCATGTGGCCACTCTCCGAAAACCAGAATCAGGGTGCCACGAACCGGGTCCGCGTGCAAATGCATCAAGTCAGTCGTTCAGGGTCCTCTTTTTGCAGACGAATGGCCGACCCCGGGTGTGTTCGGGGTCGGCCTTGGCTTTGGTTTACTCGTTGCTTGAGCCTTTTGCGCCCTTGATTGCGGCGAGGTCTGCGAAGGAGTAGTCGGCTGCGTCGAGGCCCAGTTGGGCGGCCAGCTGTGCCTGGGCGGGGGAGGTGCCGACCGACTGGGTGGAGACGACGCCGCCCGGTGCGGACGCGTTGTAGCCGGTGTCGCTGTCGAAGGAGCCCTTGATGGCGGCCAGTTCGGCGAAGGAATAGTCGCCTGCGTCGAGGCCCAGGGTCGCGGCCAGCTGTGCGTGGGCGGGCGAGATGCCGACCGACTGGGTTGAGACGACGCCGCCCGGTGCGGGGATGGTGTAGCCGGTGTCGGTGTCGAAGGAGCCCTTGATCGCGGCCAGTTCGGCGAAGGAGTAGACGCCGGGTGCGACGCCCAGGGTGCGCTCGAGTTGCGTGTTGGCGATGGCCGGGGCGGCGATGGCGGTGCTCAGGGCGGCGATGAGTGCGATGCGTGTCATGTGAGTAGTCCTTTGTGTGCGTTGCGATGCGTGTCGCGGTTGATGTGGCGGCCGTGTGCGGGCCGGTAGGGTCTGGATGGCCGGTTTGGCCGGGGTTTGCTTGAACACCCGTGCGGATGTCTTGCAGGATCGTGCTTGGCAGGTTGGAGTGTGTCCGTGCTGCCGATGGGATGGATTTGGACCTGCCGGGGGTGCAATGAAACGGCGATGATGCGGGGGGTCTATGTGCGGAATTGCACATCACGAGGCGGTGAGGGGTATTTGTGCGCGCGGATTTGTGGTTTTTGCGAAAGGCCGAGCGATATCAGCGCCTTGGCCTGACACGAAGGCTCACGCGCGGGTGATGTTTCCAACACGGCGCCCGATCGGGCCCAAACCCGCCCCGCGACACACGCGGATCACATGTTTCGTGAGCGGGCGTTTCGGGGGCGGCAGGGGGGAGGTGGGTGTGAACAGCCCTTCCCGGCGGGGAAGATGGGGTGTCTAGCGGGACATGGGGGCGACGCCGAGCAGGCCGCTGGCCGGGGTGGCGCGGCCCTGCTGCCGGGTGATGGCGTCGAGGCGTTCGAGATTGACGATGGTCGACAGCATCAGGCGATCCTGGCTCCAGTCGCCCGGGGCGCGCACGGTGGCGGCGATGCTGCCGATGCCCAGGGCAAGGACCAGCGCCAGCGCGGCCAGCATGGGCCGGGTGTGGCGGAAGCTGGGCAGGCGGTAAAGCGACAGGATGCGATGCTCCAACACGCGCTTGGGCGTGTTCGGCGCCACTGACACGAAGGCCACCCGGGCAAGGGCGGGGCCGGTCCGGCGACGCGCGCAGAAAGTCAGCAAACAGGCCGCGTACTCGTGCGGCGTGATGCAGCGGGAGGCGAGGACCCTCTGGTCGCAGCTCAGCTCGCGCAGTTTCTCGAACGCGCGTTTCCACAGAATGAAGGCCGGGTTCCAGAACACCAGGGGACGGAGGGCTTCCAGCGCCAGCTCCCATTCCACGTCGCCCGCGCGCAGGTGCTGGAACTCGTGGGCGAGCACCACGCGCAGGTCACGGGGCCGGGTCAGCAGGCAGGTGGGCAGGACCACATGCCGCCGCCGCAAACCGCGCGCCGCGAAGGGCACGGTGATTCGATCCGAGAGCCGGATATCCACCCGCCCGGTGCGCCGCCACAGGTAGCTGTCGGCCAGGGTGCGCCGAACGCAGAGGGCGGAACGCAGCAGCCGGAGGGTCAACGCAACACTCACCACCGCGAAACCCGCCAGCAGCGGTGCGGCCCAGGAAACCTTCCCCGCGGAGAAGGTTTCCACAAATGTTCTGCGGGTATTCAGCAGGGCCTCGAAGTCCACCGCAGGCATCGCGATGCTGCCGCCGAGATATGCCGCCACGGCAATGTCGCTGAGCGTCGTCGGAGTGTCGGGGACGAGATAGTTTCCCAAGCTGGTGAAACCGAGGCCGAGAATCGGGCTCAGAAGGGTGATCAACAGCACCGTCTTGAGCAAACCGGCCTGGAACCCGTGGTCGTGGCGCAGGGCCGTGCGCTGCAGAAAAAATTGCGCAACGCGCCAGAGGCAGAAAGCCAGCAGCAGCAAGATATTCGCATCAATGAACAGATCAATCGCGGGGGTCATCGCCGTCATCCTGGAGCCTCCTCTCCACCAGCGCCCGAATATCCTCCAGATCCGAGGCGCTCAGCCCCGCATCATCCACCAACCGTGCCACAAGACTGGCCGGTGTGTCGTCAAAAAGCGTGCGCGACAGATTTTGCAGCGACCGGGTCTGATAGGCGTCCTTTTCCAGCACAGGGGTATAGATGAGCGTCTTGCCCTCCTTGCGGCTGGAGACGAACCCCTTGTCGTCGAGAATGCGCAGGATGGTCGCCCCGGAAGTATAGGCGAGGTTGCGCTCCGGTGGCAGCCGGTCCAGCACGTCGCGCACGCCGCCCTCGCCCAGGACCCAGAGCTCGGTCATGAATTCCAGTTCGACATCGGTCAGCAGGTGGGCGGGTTTTTTCTTGCGCATGGGTTCCGGGCCTGGGTGGTTTCGGGGGCGGCGGTCGCTCAGACCTTCCAGAAGGTGAAGATGCCCCAGGCGATGGCGAGGGCAAGCGGGGTCCAGATCGGTTGGCCGATGAAGCCGAGCCAGGCGAGGAAGATGTAGACCGAGCCGAGCAGGGTGATGAAAAGCCGGTCGCCCAGGGTGGTGGTCAGGCCGAGCACGCCCTTGCGCTCCAACCCGTCCTTGTACTTGAACCCCTCCATCAGGCCGATGACGGCGATGGCCGAGAAGATGCCGATGAAGACGGCGAGGGTCGCGGGCGTCCAGGCCATCCAGAAATCGGGCCAGAGCGGGTCGGTCCAGGAGAAGCCTGTCTCTTCGGGTTGACCGACATTGCCCCAGCCGGCCTGTTGGGCGGCGGCCATGCCGGGGGTCAGTAGGAGGGGGAGGAGGACGCGCATCACACCCTCCCCATGGCGAAGCCGCGCGCGATGTAGTTGCGCACGAAATAGATCACGATCGCGCCGGGAATGATGGTCAGCGTTCCGGCGGCCGCCAGCAGGCCCAGCTCGTAGCCCGCGCTGGACGCTGTGCGGGTCATCACCGCGGCGATGGGCTTGGCTTCGACCGCCGTCAGGGTCTTGGCCAGCAGCATCTCCACCCAGGAGAACATGAAGCAGAAGAACGCCGCCACGCCCACGCCCGCGCCGATATTGGGCAGGAAGATCTTGATGAAGAAGCGCGGGAAGGAGTAGCCGTCGACATAGGCGGTCTCGTCCAGCTCCTTGGGGATCGAGCGCATGAACCCCTCCAAGATCCAGACCGCCAGTGGGACATTGAAGAGCGTGTGCGCCAGGGCCACGGCGAGGTGGGTGTCGAAGATCTTCACCGAGGAATAGAGCTGGAAGAACGGCAGGGCGAAGACCGCGGCGGGCGCCATGCGGTTGGTGAGCAGCCAGAAGAACAGCTGCTTGTCGCCGAGAAACCGGTAGCGCGAGAAGGCATAGGCCGCGGGCAGGGCCACCGCGACCGACAGCACGGTGTTCAGCGACACGTAGATGATCGAGTTGATATAGCCCCAGTACCAGGTCGGGTCGGTGAAGATGGTGATGTAGCTGTCCAGCGTGAAGGTTTGCGGGAAAAGCGTGAAGCCCGCCAGGATCTCGTTCGTGGTCTTGAACGACATCGTCACCAGCCAGTAGATCGGCAGCATCAGGAACAGGATGTAGAAGATCGGGATGAGACTGCGTTTTCTCATTTCGGGTCATCCTTGGTCATCAGGGTGTAGAAGACCCAGCTCACCAGCAGGGTGATGGCGAAGTAGATCAGGCTCATGGCCGCCGCCGGGCCGAGGTCGAACTGCCCCAGGGCGATCTTCACCAGGTCGATGGACAGCAGCGTGGTGGAGTTGCCCGGCCCCCCGCCGGTGAGCACGAAGGGTTCGGTGTAGATGTTGAAGCTGTCCATGAAGCGCAGCAGGATCGCGATGGTCAGCACGGTCTTCATCTTGGGCAACTGGATGTAGCGGAACACGGCCCAGGGCGAGGCGCCGTCGATCTTGGCCGCCTGGTAGTAGGCGTCGGGGATCGACACCAGGCCCGCGTAGCACAGCAGCACCACCAGCGAGGTCCAGTGCCACACATCCATGACGATCACGGTGATCCAGGCCGCCAGCGGGTCCTGGGTCATGTCGTAATGCACGCCCAGCACATCGTTCATGAAGTACCCCAGCATCCCGATCTTGGGCAGGGCGAAGATGTTCCACATCGCGCCCACCACGTTCCACGGGATCAGCATCGGCAGCGCCATCAGCACGAGGCAGACGGGCACCCAGATCCCCTTGCGCGGCATGGACAGGGCCACGATGATGCCCAGCGGGATCTCGATCGCCAGGATGATCGCGGTGAACATGAACTGGCGTCCCAAGGCGGCCTGGAAGCGGTCGGAGCGGAGGATCTGCTCGAACCAATCCAGGCCCTGCCAGAAGAAGGTGTTGTTGCCGAAGGTTTCCTGCACCGAGTAGTTGACCACGGTCATCATCGGCACGAGTGCGTTGAAGGCCACAAGGAACAGGACCGGCAGCACGAAGAACCAGGCTTTCTGGTTTTCGGTTTTCATGGGCGGGCCTCCGTGGCGATCCATCCGTCGCGATAGACGCGGGTGTGTTCGGGGCGGAAGCTGAGATTGACGGGGCTTCCGGTGGGGGGCGGGGGCGTTTCGCTGACCGCCTTGACGCGGGTGTTGCCGACCATCGCGTCGAGCACGAAGTGCCGGCCCACGTCGGAGACCTTGACCAGCTGCGCGGGCAGGCCGGTCTCGCCCAGGCGGACGTATTCGGGCCGGATGCCGAGTTTGAGCGTGCCGCCGGTGCCGGTGGCGGGGCCTTCGAGCGCGACCTCGTGGCCTTCGAACACCGCGTGGTCGCCGCGCAGCTCGCAGGGCAGCACGTTCATGCCGGGCGAGCCGATGAAATGGCCGACGAAGGTGTGTTGGGGGCGCTCGAAGAGCTCCACCGGGGTGCCGATCTGCACGACCTCGCCGTCCTGCATCACCACGACCTCATCGGCGAAGGTCAGCGCCTCGGTCTGGTCGTGGGTGACGTAGATCATGGTGGCGCGCACCTTCTGGTGCAGCTCCTTGAGCTTGGAGCGCAGTTTCCATTTCAGGTGGGGGTCGATGACCGTCAGCGGCTCGTCGAACATCACGACATTCACGTCGTCGCGCACGAGGCCGCGGCCCATGGAGATCTTCTGCTTGTTGTCGGGGCCGAGGTTGGACGCCTTGGTGTCGAGCATGTCGGTCACCTCCAGCATCTCGGCGATCTCGCCCACGCGGGCCTCGATGGTGGCGGCGTCCACGCCCCGGTTCTTGAGCGGGAAGGCGAGGTTCTGGCGCACGGTCATGGTGTCGTAGATCACCGGGAACTGGAACACCTGGGCGATGTTGCGCTGGTCGGGAGGCAGGCCGGTGACGTCGCGGTCGTCGAACAGGACCTGGCCCTCGGAGGGGGTCAGAAGCCCCGAGATGATGTTGAGAAGCGTGGATTTCCCGCAGCCCGAGGGGCCGAGCAGGGCATAGGCGCCGCCGTCGCGCCAGGTCACGTCGATCTCCTTGAGGGCGTAGTCCTCGGGGCCCTTGGGGGCGGGTACGTAGCTGTGCCGCAGCTTGGACAGTCGGATCTGCGCCATGTCAGGCCACCCTCTTTCCATCGGTGCCGAAATAGCGGCAGTTCTCGGGGTTCATGTAGAAGACGTGCTCTTCGCCGACCTTGTAGGGGTGCACGCCATGGGCGAGGGAGACCCAGTCGGTGTCGCCGAGGCGGAAATGGGCACTGGATTCCGACCCCGACAGCTCGGTGACCAGCACCGTGCCGCGCAGCTCGACCTCGGCGTCATGGCTGCGCTGGGGGGTGACGCGGTGGGGGCGCACGGCGACGGTGTAGCGCCCGTCGGGCAGGGCGGCGGGCGGGCCCGAGACCTCCCACCCCGCGCCGTTCTGCATCCGGATCTGTGCCCCTTGCTTGGTGATCTCGGCCGCGTTGATCGGCGGGTCCGAGAACACCCGCGCGGCGGTCAGGTTCTCGGGCTCGCGATAGACCTGGGCCGTGGGGCCGAACTGCGTCACGCGGCCGTCGTCCATCAGCGCGGTGCGGCCGCCGAGCATCAGCGCCTCTTCGGGCTCGGAGGTGGCATAGACCACGACCGCCCCGCGCCCGGCGAACAGCTCGGGCAGTTGCTCGCGCAGTTCCTCGCGCAGCTTGTAGTCGAGATTGGCGAGCGGCTCGTCGAGGAACACCGCGCGGCTGTCCTTGGCGATGGCGCGGGCCAGGGCCGTGCGCTGCTGCTGGCCGCCTGACAGCTCGTTGGGTTTGCGGTGGAGCATCGGGCGCAGTTGCAGAAGGTCGGCGGCCTCTTCCACGCGGCCCTGAATTTCGCTCTTGGCCATGCCTGCGACCCGCAGGGGGGAGGCGATGTTTTCAAAGACCGACATATGGGGGTAGTTGACGAAGAACTGGTGGACGAGGCTGATCTGGCGTTTCTGCGTGTTCAGCTTCGTGACGTCCTGCCCGCCCATCAGGATGCGGCCGGAGGCCATGGGGTCGAGACCGGCCATCAGCTTGATCAGCGAGGTTTTCCCGGTGCCCGTGGCGCCCAGAAGGACGTTGAATTCGCCGGGATGAAAGACCAGCGAGGTGGGTTTGATATGGGTGACGCGCCCGACGCGCTTGGTCACTTCCTGCAGCTCGATCATGCGCGATGCGCCCTGTTCCAATCCCAGAGAGGGGAGGGCCGCCGCGATACGGCGGCCCCCGGGTTCATGGCGTCACTGCGCCTGCCAGCGGGCGACAAGCTCGTCATAGTTGACGGTCTCGCCCTGGGGCTTCTCGTTGGCGAGCTTGGGCTTGGGCGAGCCGGGCTGGCTGAACCAGTACTCGGCGTCGCGCTCTTCGTTCAGGCGCGGGCCGCAGCCGCCATAGACACCGGCGGCCTCGTCAGCCTGCTGCATCCGGGCCATGGTGATGTCCATCTCCTCGGCGAGACGGTCCATGGCTTCCTGCGGGGTGAAGGCACCGGAGTTCACGTCCCCGATCTGCTGCCACCAGATCTGCGCCAGCTTCGGATAGTCCGGCACGTTGATGCCTGTAGGCGACCATGCGGTCCGGTCCGGGGAGCGGTAGAATTCCACCAGGCCGCCGAGCTTGGGCGCGCGTTCGGTGAAGCTCTCGTGGCGCACGCTGCTGTCGCGGATGAAGGTCAGGCCCACATGGGACTTCTTCACATCCACGGTCTTGGAGGTGACGAACTGGGCATAGAGCCAGGCCGCCTGTGCCCGGTCGGACGGGGTGGATTTCAGGAAGGTCCAGGAGCCGACGTCCTGGTAACCGACCTTCTGGCCTTCGGTCCAGTAGGGGCCGTGGGGCGAGGGGGCCATCCGCCATAGCGGGTTGCCGTCGTCATCCACGGTGTTGTTGCCTTCGGATTTCGGCTTCACCATGTCGGCGGTGAAGGCGGTGTACCAGAAGATCTGCTGGGCGACGTTGCCCTGGCTGAGCGCGGGCAGCGACTGGTAGAAGTCGTAGCTGGCCGCCCCCGGAGGCGCGTAGTTCCGCAGCCATTCGTCCCATTTGCGGATCGCGTAGACCGCCGCCGGGCCATTGGCCGCCCCGCCGCGGGTGACGGAGGCGCCGACCGGGTTGCAGGTGCCCGCTTCCATGCGGATGCCCCATTCGTCCACGGGGACGCCGTTGGGCTCGCCCACGTCGCCGGCGCCGGCCATCGACAGCCACGCGTCGGTCATGCGCCAGCCGAGGTCCGGGGCGCGCTTGCCGTAGTCCATGTGGCCGTAGATGCGGACGCCGTCGATTTCCTGCACGTCGTTGGTGAAGAATTCGGCGATGTCCTCATAGGCGGACCAGTTCACCGGCACGCCCAGCTCGTAGCCGTATTTTTCCTTGAACGCGGCCTTGTTGGCTTCGTCGTCGAACCAGTCCTTGCGGAACCAGTAGAGGTTCGCGAATTGCTGGTCGGGCAGCTGGTAGAGGTTGCCGTCCGGGCCGGTGGTGAACTGGATGCCCATGAAGTCTTCGAGATCCAGTGTCGGCGAGGTCGTCGCCGCCCAGTCGCCCGCCATCTGCTCGGTCAGGTTGTAGGCCAGTTGCAGCCGCGAGTGGGTGCCGATCAGGTCGCTGTCATTGACGTAGCCGTCATAGAGGTTGCGCCCGGTCTGCATCTGGGTCTGCACCGCCTGGACCACTTCGCCCTCGCCGAGGATCTGGTGGTTGACCTTGATGCCGGTGATTTCCTCGAAAGCCCGGGTGAGGACCTCGGATTCGTAGCTGTGGGTCGGAATGCCTTCCGACAGCACGTTGATTTCCATCCCGGCGAACGGTTCGGCCGCCTGGATGAACCAGCGCATCTCTTCGAGTTGCTCTTCCTTGCTGAGCGTGGATGGCTGGAATTCTTCGTCGATCCAGCGTTGGGCCGCGGCCTCGTCGGCCATAGCTCCGCTTTGCCCCGCGATGACAGCGCCAGCTGCCACGGCGGAGAGTAGATACTTGCGCATCGGTCTCCTCCCAAATGGTCTTGTCTGGTCTCCACCAGACCGCCCAAGCGTGCCGTCCCGGAGATCGTCTTGTCAAACTAAATTTTTAGTATGAATTGGTCCGGGGGCGGGTCCGGATTGGTTTCGGTCGGAATAGTTATCGGGAAACAGGGGGTTACTGCAGGATCGCGCTTTCCCATTCCTCGACGAAGCCGCGCCGTTTGAACCGGTCGAGATAGACCAGAAGGGCCGGGCCGAGGTCGATCCGGCGCAGGGTGCCCTCGCCCGGGGTGGGCTGGACAGGGCGCAGGGCGCTGCCGTCGAAACTGCGCGCCAGCAGTCGGTCGATGAACTGCCCGGCGAGGGCCGGGTTGGGCGCGCGGGCCGGGATCAGCACCGAGCGCAGCATCAGCGTGGTGAAGTCCGCGGGCAGCACCACGGTGAAGGCGTCGCGGTCCGCGCGTTTCAGGGCGTAGCTGGCCAGCACGTTGTAGGCGATGGCCAGCTCGCCCGAGACCACCGCGTCGATCATGTCCGACGAGCAGCAATAGAGCTTGGCGTTCAGGCCGCCGAGCACCTCGGTCAGCCGCCAGTAGGTTTCGGATGTGCGGGCGTCCTGGGTGGCGAAGAGGTAGCCCAGCCCGGAGCGGCGCACGTCATAGGTGCCGACGCGGTCGCGGAACCGCTCGGGATTCTCGCGCAGGGTGGCGATCAGGTCCTGACGGTTGCGGGGGATCGCCATGTCCGCGAAGGCGGCGTTGGACACGACGATGGCGGCGGGTTCCTGGGTGAAGGCGAAGACCTCGTCGTTCCAGGCGGCCCAGTCGGGCAGCCCCGCGGTGATGTCGGAGCGATGGGCCAGTGCACCGCCGTCATTTGCGAACTTGATCTGCAGGTCCATGGCGCTGGAAATCGCGAGGTCGAAGTCGCGCGCGCCGGTTTCCAGCTCGGCCATCAGGTCGGCGGAGCTGACGACCGTGTAGGCCACGGCGAGGTCGGTGCGGCCCGCGAGGAAGGCCTCGATGTTCGGCTTGAAGAAGGCGGTGTCCGCGGTGGAGATGATTTCGAGCGTGGTGGAGGCGTCCTCCGGGCCGAAACGCTGGTAATCCTCGATCTCCAGCGCGGCGGCGGGCAGGGCCGTCAGGCTCAGGCAGAGGGAAAGGATACCGAGACGCATGCGCCACCTTCGGGTCTGTTGGACAGGGACAGGGTGCCACCGTGCACGCGAATGACCTCTTCGGCAATCGTCAGGCCGAGGCCGGAGCCGACGATGTCGCCCACATCTGGGCCGCGCACGAAGCGGTCGGTCAGCGGGGCGGTGGGGTTTTCGGGAAAGCCCGGGCCGTCATCGGCGATGGTCAGGACCGGGCCGGTATCGGTGCGGTGGATGGCGATGTCGATGCGCCCCTCGGGAGGCGTGTATTTCAGCGCATTGTCCAGCAGGTTCGCCAGGGCGTTCTGCAACAGGATCAGGTCGCCGCGCAGATGGGGGTCGCCATGGGTGGCGACGGCGATCTCGATCTCCTTCAGCTCGGCCATGGGGCGGACCCGGGCGACCGCGTCCTGGGCCAGCGCGCTGAGCGAGACGTCCTCGTCATCGAGCGAATCCGCGCGGAAGCTGACCATGGCGTGATCGAGCAGCTGGCCGGCCGTGCGCGAGGTCTCGTCGATGGCGCGGATCACTTCGCGCAGGTTCTGGCGGTTCTCGGGGGTCTCGGCGCGGCGCATGCCGATCTCGGCCTGGGTGCGGACGATGGCCAGCGGGGTGCGGACCCGGTGCGCGGCCTCTGCGATGAAATCCTCGGACCGCGAGAGCGAGGTCTGCAGCCGCGTCATGAAGCTGTTGAGGGTCGCCACGAGCGGGGCCATCTCGCGCGGCACCTCGGTGCTGACCGGGCGCAGGTCGGCGGGACCGCGCCGGGACAGGGAGCGGGTCAGGCGGTTGACCGGGCGGATGGTCATGTTCGCGACCACCAGCGCCAACGCCGCGGTCAGCACGAAGAAGCCCGCGCCGATCCCCACCGCCATGGCCGAGATTCGCCCCAGGGTCGCGCGCTGCCCCTTCAGCGTCTGGGCAACGGAGACTTCCAGCGTCGAGGACCCCTCCAGCACGGAAAACGGGCGCCGGATCGTCGCGATCCGCACCTCGTCGCCCAGGAATTCCGCCGAGCGCAGGGATGTGGCGCCGGTGTCCCGGTCACGGGGCAGGCCGCCATAGCCGGTCAGGAATTCGTCACCCAGCCAGATGGCGTAGAACACGCGTTCATCGGTGGTGCTGCCCAGCATGGAGAAGGCGAAATAGGGGATATCCACCCTGATCTCGCCGCCCCGCACGCGGGTATTGTCCACGATGGAGACCGCCGAGGCGGTCAGGATGTTGTCGAGGCTTTCCTGGGCCAGTTGGCGGGCCACGGACTGCACCACGAAATAGAGGATCACGGCGGTCGCCGCCGCCCCCGCCAGCAGGTAGGTCAGCAGGCGCTGGCGGATCGACGTGGTCGGGCGCAGCAGGGCGATCATGGCAGGTCCAGCTTGTAGCCGAGCCCGCGCACGGTCGTGATCCGGACGGAGCTGTGCTCCAGGTGTCGCCGCAGGCGGGCGACATAGACCTCGATCGCGTTCTCGGTCACATCCTCGTCGAAGGAGAACAGCCGGTCCACCAGGGCCGGTTTCGAGAAGATCTGTCCTGGCGCGTTGGCGAAGGTCTCGAACAGGCGCAGCTCCCGGGTGCGGAGCTGGACGACGCCGCCCGCGGTCTCGAGCGTGCCCGCGAGCGCGTCGAACACCAGGTCCGCGAGGGCGAGCCGGTTGGCCGCCGACCCGCCGCGGCGGCGCAGGACCGCCCGGCACCGGGCTTCGAGTTCGGAGAAATCGATCGGCTTGACCATGTAGTCGTCGGCCCCGAGATCGAGGATGCTGACCCGGTCGGAGACCTCTGAGCGTGCGGTCAACACGATGACCGGGGTCGCCTCGGCGGTCTCGCGGCAGCGGCGCAGGAAGGCGCGGCCATCCCCGTCGGGCAGCATGATGTCCAGCAGGATCAGGTCATAGGAGGTGGTCGCCATGAAATCCCAGGCCTCGGTCATGCTGTCGGCGTGATCGACAACATGACCGTCGAGGCTCAGCCGGTCGATCACGGCCCGGGCGAGCGGGGCATGGTCCTCGATCAGCAGGAATCGCATCGGGTCCAGTTTTCTCCGGCGTGTCAGGTTTGTGTCAGCTTCGAGTGCCACACAGGGTTCATGGGCGGCGCAGGCCGCTTTTGTCAAATGGGAGGACACACATGACACTCGAATTCACGCGTCGGACGCTGATCGCGGCGGCCGCGGCACTTGCGATGACCGGCGGGGCCCATGCGGAAGGGGAGCAGATGCTGGAGAGCATCCATTTCCTGATCCCCGGTGGCGCAGGCGGCGGCTGGGACGGCACCGCGCGCGGCACGGGCGAGGCGCTGACCAAGGCCGGTCTGGTGGGCTCGGCGTCCTATGAGAACATGTCCGGCGGCGGCGGCGGCAAGGCCATCGCCTATCTGATCGAGAACGCCAACAGCAGCCACGGCACCTTGATGGTCAACTCGACCCCCATCGTGATCCGGTCGCTGACGGGCGAGATTTCCCAGAGCTTCCGCGACCTGACCCTCGTGGCCGGCACCATCGGCGACTACGCGGCCATCGTGGTCGGCAAGGACAGCCCGATCAATTCCATGGCGGACCTGATCGCGGCCTATGACGCGGACCCGAACGCGACCGCGGTCGGCGGCGGCTCGGTGCCCGGCGGGATGGATCACCTGGTGGCGGCCATGGTAATGGAAGCGGCGGGCAAGGATGCGCTGGGTGTGAAGTACATCCCCTATGACGCGGGCGGCAAGGCCATGGCGGCGCTGCTGTCGGGCGAAATCGCGGCCCTGTCTACCGGGTTTTCCGAAGCGATCGACCTGGCCGAGGCCGGCGAGGTCAAGATCATCGGCGTGACCGCGCCGGAGCGCGTGGCCGCCTATGACAGCGCCCCGACGATGGTCGAGCAGGGCATCGATACGACCTTCGTCAACTGGCGCGGGTTCTTCGCGGCGCCGGGCCTGCCGGAGGAGCAGCTTGCGGCCTACCAGGCGACGCTGGAGAAGATGTACGACACCCCCGAGTGGGAAGAGGTCCGGGCCCGCAACGGCTGGGTCAACATCCACAACAGCGGCGCGGATTTCCAGAGCTTCCTCGAAGCCCAGGAAGCCCAGATCGGCGATCTGATGAAGAAGCTCGGCTTCCTCTGAGCCCGGGCGCATGACCTTGGGGTGAGGCGGGAGCATAACCCGCCCGCCCCGTTTCAAACGACTTTACGGGAGGGATGGACATGGCGCTCGATCGCTGGATTGCGCTTGTTTTGCTGGGGGTGTGCCTGATCTACGGCTACACGGCCTGGTTCACGATGGATGCCGATCTTGCCCCGTTCATGCGGCGCAATCCGATCTGGCCCTCGACATTCCCCAAGGTTCTGTCGGTGCTGGGCGCCGTGGCCGCGTTGGTGATCCTGCTGGGGCTCGAAGGGCCGCAGAAGCCGCCCAAGGCGGGCGACATCGATTACCGGCGGCTGGGCGATTACAAGATCGGGCAGGCGGCCCTGTTGCTGGGGCTGATGGTGGGCTATGCGCTGTTGCTGCGTCCGGCGGGGTTTTTGGTGTCGACCACGTCCTTTCTGATCCTCGGCTCGGTGATCCTCGGCGAGCGGAACTGGCCGGTGATGATCGGTGTGGCGGTCGTGGCGACCGGGGCGATCTGGTACCTGGTGCAGGAGGTGCTGGGCATCTTCCTGCGTCCGCTGCCGATGTTCATGGGGGTTTGAGAGATGCTTGAAGGACTCCTGATCGGCCTGCAGACGGCCTTTTCGATCCAGAACCTGGCGATGGTGATCGGCGGCTGCCTGATCGGCACCTTCATCGGCATGCTGCCGGGGCTCGGCCCGATGTCGATCATCGCGATCATGATCCCCGTGGCGATCTCGCTGGGTGATCCGTCCGCGGCGCTGATCCTGCTGGCCGGGGTGTATTACGGCGCGATTTTCGGCGGCTCGACCTCGTCGATCCTGCTGAATGCGCCGGGGGTGGCGGGCACGGTCGCCACCAGTTTCGACGGCTACCCGATGGCGCAGCAAGGCAAGGCGGGCAAGGCGCTGACCATCGCCGCCATCGCGTCGTTTGCCGGTGGTACCATCGGCGCGATCCTGTTGATGGTGTTCGCGCCGGCGCTGTCGTCGGTGGCATTGCTGTTCCATTCGGCGGAGTATTTCGCGCTGATGGTGGTGGGGCTGTCGGCGATTGCGGCCTTTGCGGGCACGGGGCAGGTGGCCAAGGCGCTGTTGATGACGATCCTGGGGCTGATCATGGCCACGGTGGGCGAGGGGGCGCTGTTCGCCAGCCCGCGCTTCACCATGGGGTTGATGGACCTGCAATCGGGGTTCGGGTTCATCACGCTGGCGATGGCGATGTTCGCCCTGCCGGAGGCGTTGTTCCTGGTGATGAACCCGCTGCGCGCGGCCTCGGGCCAGGGCGGTGGCGAGATCAAGGACCTGCGCATCACCCGGGCGGAGGCGCGGTCCATCGCGCCGGTGATCGGGCGGCAGTCGGTTCAGGGGTTCTTCATCGGCGTGCTGCCCGGGGCGGGGGCCACCATTGCCTCGTTCCTGGGCTACGCGGTGGAGCGCAACATCGCGTCGAAGGACGAGCAGGCCGAGTTCGGCAAGGGGTCGGTCAAGGGGCTCGCCGCGCCGGAGACCGCCAATAACGCGGCCTGCACCGGGTCCTTCGTGCCGCTGTTGACGCTGGGCATTCCGGGGTCGGGGACCACGGCGATCCTGCTCGGCGCGCTGCTGGCGCTGAACGTGTCGCCGGGGCCGCGGTTGATGATCGACGCGCCGGAGATCTTCTGGGCGGTGATCATGTCGATGTTCATCGGCAATCTGGTCCTGCTGATCCTGAACCTGCCGCTGATCCCCTATATCGCCAAGATCCTGTCGGTGCCGCGGAACTACCTGATCCCCTTCATTTTGTTCTTCACGCTGATGGGAGCCTATATCGGGCAAAACAACGCGACCGAATTGTTGTTGCTGGTGGGTTTCGGGATCTGCGCGACGATCCTGAAATTCGCGGATTACCCGCTCGCGCCGCTGCTGATCGGGTTCATCCTCGGGGGGCTGCTGGAGAACAACTTCTCCCGCGCGATGCAGCTTTACGATGGGATCAGCTTCATCTGGGAACGGCCGATGACGCTTGGGCTGCTGGTGATCGCGGCACTGCTGATCATCCTGCCGAGCTACCGCAATCGCCGGGCCAAGGCCCGGGCGGCCGGGGTGGCCGATGGGGACTGAGACACGCGCGCCCGCGCCCCTGACCGGGGTGCGGGTGCTGGACCTGACCAATGTGCTGGCCGGGCCTTATTGCGGCTATCAGCTGGCGCTGATGGGGGCGGAGGTGATCAAGGTCGAGCGCCCCGGCAGCGGTGATCTGGCCCGGCAGCTTGGGGCGGATCCGGCGCGCAACGCGGCCAATATGGGGATCAGTTTCCTGGCGCAGAATGCGCAGAAACGCTCGGTCACACTGGACCTCAAGCACCCGCAGGGCAAGGCGTTGCTGCGGCGGCTGGTGGCGGGGGCTGATGTGCTGGTGGAGAACTTCCGGCCCGGGGTGATGGACCGGTTGGGGCTCGGCTACGACGTGCTGCGGCTGGATAATCCCGAGCTGGTCTATTGTGCGATTTCCGGGTTCGGGCAGGACGGGCCGCGCAAGGATGACCCGGCCTACGACCAGATCGTGCAGGGGGTTTCGGGGGTGATGTCGATCACCGGCGCGCCGGAGACTGCGCCTTGCAGGGTGGGCTATCCGGTGGCCGACACGTTCGGGGGCATGACCGCGGCTTTCGCCATTGCCGCGGCGCTGAATGCCCGGCCCCGTGGGGCGTTTCTGGACGTGTCGATGACAGAGGCGCTGTTGTCGAGCATGGGTTGGGTCGTGTCGAACTACCTGATCGGAGGGGTCGCGCCTGCACCCCATGGCAATGAGAATACGACCTCCGCCCCGTCGGGCACCTTCGCGACCGCGGATCAGCCGATCAACATCGCCGCGAACCGGGACAGCCAGTGGGAAAGCCTCGCCCGGCACCTGGGGTTGGAGGCGCTGCTGCGCCATCCGGATTATGCCACGCGGGAGGCGCGCAAGGCCCATCGCGACGCCCTGCGCGCGGAGTTGGAGCGCGTGTTGACCACCCGGGCGGCGCGGGACTGGGTGGCGGAGTTGAACGCGCTCGGTGTGCCCGCGGGGCAGGTGATGACCGTGCCCGAGGCGCTGGCCGAGCAGTCGGGGTTGATCGCGGAAGTGGCGTTGGCAGAGGAACGCTTGCCGCTTGCGGGCGCCCCCTGTCGAGTGGATGGGCGGCGTCCGGTTCCGGATGCGCCGCCCCCGACCTTGGGCGCGGATACGGAGCGGGTTCTGGCAGAACTGGGAGTGCCCGGGGCGGAGATAGCAGCCTTGCGCGCGGAGGGCGTGATATGAGCGATGTGGCCGACTGGTGGCGGACCGAGATCATCGACATGGAGCCGGGGCGCATCCATCTGCGCGGCATCCCGATCCAGGAGTTGATCGGACAGGTCGGCTTTGCCGAGATGATCTGGCTGATGGTGCGGGGCGACCGGCCTGACCCGGCGCAGGCGCGGCTGTTCGAAGCCGCATTGGTCTCGGCGGTGGATCACGGGCCGCAGGCGCCCTCCATCGCGGCGGCGCGGATGGCGGTGACCTGTGGTCTGCCCCTGAACAATGCCATGGCAACGGCGGTCAACATGCTGGGCGATGTGCATGGCGGCGCAGGCGAGCAGGCGGTGGAGATGTTCCATGCGCTGCGGCGGGCCGAAAGTGTCGCGGCGGGGCTCGACGGCTGGATCGCGGCGCGGGGCAAGATCATTCCGGGCTATGGCCACCGGTTTCACACACCGGTCGATCCGCGCGCACCGCGGCTTATGGCGCTGACCCGGGAGGCGGTCGCCGCAGGCGCGTGTTCCGGCGCGTTCATGGCGCTGGGCGAAGCGGTGGAGGCGGAACTGGCCGCACGCAAGGGTCGGCCGATCCCGATGAATATCGACGGCGCAACGGCGGTGATCTATGCCGAGCTGGGCTTTGCCCCGCCACTCGCACGAGGGCTGTTCTGCCTCTCGCGGTCGGTGGGGATCCTCGCCCATGCCTGGGAGCAGCAACAACAGCGCGGGCGCAACAAGGGGCCGACCCCGCCCCAATATCGCTGGACCTATGATGGGCCCTGAGCGCGGGGCGTGCGCGCCCTAGAACGGATTGAGCGCTGGCAGGGTCTGTTCGGCCTTGTGCACGCGGTGGGGGCGCAGGCCCGGCAGGGCCTTGTGCAGCGCGGCCCAGCGGGCGCTGATCGCGCCTTGATCGAGCGTGGCGCGGCCGAACCTGATTTCCGTGACCGCATGGAGGGCCGCGTCGAGATCGGCGGGCCTTCGGGCCTCGGGGTGGTGCGTTTCGTAAAGGCGCAGCGCCTGCAGGCTCAAGGTGAGGTCGCGGGCCCCGACGGCCTGTTCCAGGGTCTTGTAGAGGTGCGCCTCGGAGAGCTGCCGCGCCGCGCGGCGGGCCCTTGCCCGCGCGCGCAGGCCGGGGCCGAACCGCCGCCAGCCGAAAAACGCCGCGCTGCCCATGGCGATCAGGGCCAGAAGCCAGCCCGCGATCTGGCCCGGGTCCGGACGGAATGGGGCGGGGGGGCCGGCGGCGACCTCGACCGTGGTGCCGTCGAGCTCGATGGTTTCCACCGCCTTGGAGGACAGGTTGTACCAGGACAGGCTGAGGGGCGGCAGGGTGGCGGTGCCTTCGGCCAGGGCCACGTAGGTGACGGTTTCGGTGCGTGTGCCCGACAGGATCCCGCGGTTCTCGGACTCCTCCAGTACCGGCTCCTTGGGGTAGGGGCGCAGGGTTTCGGTGCCCTCGGTGCCCATCAGGGGCGGGATGAAGAGTGGCGGGGTGCCTTCGATCTTCACCACGATCTGGCGGGTGATCGCGTCGCCCACGGTCAGGTCGCCTTCGGGGAGGGTGATCTGCTGCGTTGCGGTCAGGTCGGAGGCGATCAGGGGCGGGTCCAGTCCCTCGGCCCCCTCGGGCAGGATCGCCTCGAACCGGATTTCTTCGGTCATCACCGTGGTGGTTTCCGGGGTCGCGCCGTCCGCGGCATAGGTGATCGCGACCTCTTGCGGAGGCAGCACGAAAGGGCCGGGGATCATCGGATAAAGGCTGTAGCTGCGGGTGATGCCGGACCAGGTTTCGCCATCGACCTGCTGGCTGGTGGGGGTTGTGGCGCGATCGTTGAGCCGCACCATCAGGTCGGGGATCTCGAAGCTGGGCAAGGACGGCGGGTCGGGCATGAAGCTGGG
This sequence comes from Dinoroseobacter shibae DFL 12 = DSM 16493, assembly GCF_000018145.1. NCBI lineage: Bacteria > Pseudomonadati > Pseudomonadota > Alphaproteobacteria > Rhodobacterales > Roseobacteraceae > Dinoroseobacter > Dinoroseobacter shibae. Next base: position 3,285,208 of record NC_009952.1, on the reverse strand, counting down.
CACGAGCACGGTAAGCCGCAGGATCAGCGGTTGGCCGATCTCGGTCTCCTCGGCCGCAAGTTCGAGCCGCACTTGCGGGTCCTGGGCCGCGGCGGCGGACGGCAGGAGCAGGGCGATCCAGAGGCAGAGAAGGGCGCGCATCATTCCGGGGCCTCGGCAGATTCGATGCGGAAACGGGTGGCGAGGAAGTCGCTGACATCGGTGTCCACGGAGCGCATCCATTCCTCGGCGCTCTGGACCCCGTCGCCCGCGCCGGAACGTTCCACCTCGGTCTGCTCGCCGAGGCCGCTTTCGTTGTCCATGACCACATCGTCGGCGCCGATGCCGGTCTCCTTGCCGGTGTCGGACTGGGACTGGGTGCTTTCCACCAGCGCCACGATGGCCTGGGCCACCTCGAGGTTCTGTGCGGCTTCGGGGTAGTCCGGGCGCAGCTCCAGTGCGTGTTCGAAGGCGCGCACACCGGCGCGGTATTTGCGGTTGCGCAGGCGGGCCATGCCCTCGCCGAAGGCGGCCTCGGGGCTGTCGAGGGTGGCGTAGGCCTCGGCCGCGGCCTCGTATTGGCCGTCACGGAAGAGCGCCAGCGCGCGCCACATCGGGTCTTCGAACAGCGCGGCCGCGCGGTCGTAGTCCCGTGCCTCGAAGGCGCGGCGGCCCTGCTGGTCCGGAGTCCAGAACCAGTCGGCGATGCCGTCGGCCCGGGCGGTTTGCGGCGTCGACAGGCCCGTGGCGAGGACCGCCAGCGCCGCCCACCGCATGGTCCAGCCGCGGCGGAACCAGATCAGCACGAGGAGGGCCGCGGGCCAGGCGAGCCACCAGCCGCGATCCTCCCAGAGCTGTGTCTCATCCTCGGATTGCGCAGCGCGGTAGGCAGAGACCAGGGCGCGTTCGATCCGGTCGAGATCGCTGTCGTCGGGGCTGAGGCGAACCACGGTCGCGCCGGGCAGCCCGTCGAGTTGCGGCAGGGTCACGGTATCGGGCGCGGCGGCCAGGATCGTGATCGGCGGCAGGTCCATCGCGGCGATGTTCGGGATCGCGTCGGGGGCCATGTCGTCGAGCACCATCAGGATCGCCCCGGCGGCCTCGGCGCGGGCGAGTTCATCGGTCGCGCGGGACAGGGCGGCGGCGGGGTCGTCGCCGTCCACCGGCATCACCGCCGGGCTCAACCCGTTGAGAAAGCTGGTCAGGATGCCGGGATCGGTGGTCAGGGGCACGACCCGGTGGGCGCTGCCGGCATAGGCGATGAGCGCGGTTTCCGCGCCCGCGCGGCGGGCCACCAGGTCGAGGATCTTGAACCGGGCGCGGTCGAGCCGGGTGGGCGACAGGTCGGTTTCGGTCATGGACGGGGTGAGTTTCAGCACCACCACCAGGGGCGCGGTCTCGGCCTGAAACGGGTCGGGCAGGCGCGACCAGGTGGGCCCGGAGACGGCGAGCGTCAGAAGGACCAGCGCCGCCGCGACCCCGTCGATCGGATAAAGCCGCCGCCGCCGGGAGGCCCCGGTCGCCAGGGCTTCGGCCAGGTGCGGCGCGAGGCCGGTGGTGGCCTGCGTGGCGGCCTGGGGCTTGGGCCGGATGCGCCACCACAGCAGCGCGATCACCGGCAGGGCCAGCAACGCCCAGGGGCGGATCAGGTGGAAGGCGTCGAGCAGGCTCATCCCGCAGCCTCCGGTCGGCGCGTGGCATGGAGGAACCCGACCGTGCCGAGGCCGATCAGCAGGGCCAGGGCGAAGGGGATATGGGCCATCGGTTCGCGCGGCTGGTAGCTCGCGCTGTCGGTGACGCGGGGGTTCAGCGCGTCGATCTCGGCATAGATCTCCGACAGGCCCTCGACATCGTCCGCGAAGTAGAACGCGCCGCCGCCGCGGGTCGCGATGTCTTCCAGGGTCGCGGGGTCGAGCCGTTCCTCGCCGCTGCCATCGGGGTTGCCGACGCCGATGGTGTAGATCGTGATCCCCTCTTGCGCCGCGATTTGGGCGGCGTTGATCGGGGTCATCGTGGAGGCGGTGTCGGCCCCGTCGCTGAGCAGGATCAGCAGGCGTTCTTCGATCTCGCTGTCTTCGAAGCTGCGGATGGCGAGGCCTATGGCGTCCCCGATGGCGGTGTTTGGCCCGGCCATGCCGGTCTGCACCTGGTTGAGCAGTTCGACCACGCTGTCGAGATCCTCGGTGAACGGGGCCTGGATGAAGGGTTTCGCGCCGAAGACGATGAGCGAGATCCGGTCGCCCTCGCGCTCGGCCACGAAGGCGCCGACCACGTCCTTGACCGCTTGCAGGCGTTGCAGGCGGGTGCCGTCCGGGGCGGTCATGTCGCGGTCGTCCATGGAGCCGGAGATATCGACCGCCAGCACCAGGTCGCGCGCGGCGCTTGTGATCGTGATCGGCTCCCCCAGACGTTCGGGGCGGGCAAGACCGGTGATGAGCAGGACCCAGACGAGGCTCGCGGCCACCAGTTGCAGGCGGGAGCGGGCAAGGATCAGCGCCCCGTCGGAGGCGGGGCTGCCCACGGCCTCGGTCACTTGCCGGAAGAACGGGATGCGGGTGGCGCGGCTGCGGTCCCGGTGCGGCGGTGCGAAGCGCCAGACCAGGAGCGGCAGGGGCAGCAACAAGAGCACCCAGGGCGCGGCGAGGGTCAGGCTCATGGCTGCGCCCCCTCGTGGCGGGTGATCCAGTGTCGGGCCTTGGTTGCCAACCCTTTGGCGGGCGGCGCCTGCCGGTAGGGGGCCTGGGTCAGCGCCGTGCCCTCGGGGCTGGCCGCGAACCCGGTGCCGGGGGCGGTGCGGTCGAGAAAGGCGAGCCAATCCGGCCCGTGCAGGCCGGCCACCTCGGCCCGGGGGAAGGCGGCCAGCGCCGTGCGGCGCAGGACGGCGGCGATCTGCACCGGGTCCTCGCCCGCATCCGCGAGCGCCTTGAGGGCCGCGCGCCGATAGGCCGTCGCGCGGCGGTGACGCATCCAGGCCAGAACCGCAAACGCGAGCAGGGCAAGCAGCGCGGCACCGAGCACCCACCAGCCCGCAGTCTGGGGCGCGAGCGAGATCGGAGCAGGCTCGGCAATCGGGGCGAGCGCGTCGAACAGGTCCACCAGGTTCTGGGTGTCGAGCGTGTCGTTCATGTCCGCATCCCCCGTGCGCCCATCAGCTCCAGCATCTGCGGCAGGGTTTCCCGGGCGGTTGTCAGGGGCAGGACGGGGATGCCGAACTTCGTGGTCAGGCGCATCAACGCATCGAGGCGTGCGGACGCGAAGTCCTGCAGCTTGGCGCGGGTGTCGGAGGCGCCGAGGTCGATCTGGGCCTGCAACTGGCCGTCGGAGACCACGAAGGACAGGTCTGCGGGCAGCGTGTCGAGCGTTGGATCAGTGACGGTCACGACCACCACGTCATTGCGCCGCTTGATGTCGCGGAGCAGGGTTTCGGTGGTCTCGTCCCAGGCGTCGAAATCGCTGAACACCATGACCAGCCCGCCGGTCTTCACGATCCGGGCGGTGGCGGCGAGGGTCTGGTTCAGGGTCAGTCGGGAGTGTGGCGCGTAATCCGCGGAAAGGGCCTGGTTGGCATTGGCCAGCGACGCGAGGAAGCGGTGCAGGGCGCGCGGCGTGCCCGTGGGGCGATGCTCGATCACCTCTTCGTCGGCGAAGACGATGCCGCCGACCCGGTCGCCCTGCTTGCGGATCGCGTGGGCGGCGATGGCGGCTGCCTCCGCGGCGGTGACGGATTTCATGTTCAGGACGCTGCCGAAGAACATCGACATGCGCTGATCCACGAGCAGCATCGCGGCGCGGTCGCGTTCCTCTGTATAGACGCGGATATAGGGTTTGCGGGTGCGGGCCGTGACCTTCCAGTCGATGGTGCGGATATCGTCGCCCTGGGTGTAATGGCGCAGCTCTTCGAAGTTCAGCCCGCGCCCCTTGAGTCGCGAGGCGTGGCGGCCGTTGAGGATCGATTTCACGGGCTGCCTTGGCAGAAAGCGCAGGGCCGCCGCCCCGCTGCGCAGGGATTGCAAGTGGGGCAGGTCCACATGGATGCGGGTGTCGAGACCCGGGCGCATCGGGTCCTCCTTCAGGGCAGGGCCACCAGGTCGAGCAGGCGCGCGGTGACGGTGTCGGGCACGATCCCTTCGCCCTGGGCCTCGAAGCTGAGTGTGAGCCGGTGGCGGAACACGTCCGGCGCGACCGCCTGGATGTCCGTGGGGTCGAGATAGTCACGCCCCTCCAGCCAGGCATGGGCGCGCCCGCATTTGTCCAGCGCCAGCGAGGCGCGAGGGCTGGCACCAAGGTCGATCCAGCGCGCGAGATCCGCATCAAGGGCCGCCGGGGTCCGCGTGGCGGTGACCAGGTCGGCCATGTAGCGGGCCATGGCCTCGGAGACATGGATCGCGCCGATCTCGGCCCGTGCGTCGAAGACGGTCTGCTGCGGCAGGGGGGCGGCGGGGTCGGGGGCGCTGCCGGCGTCTTCGCCACGCACCAGGGCGATGACCTGCGCTTCTTCCTCCGGGGTGGGGTAGTCGACCTGCACATGCATCAGGAAGCGGTCCATCTGGGCCTCTGGCAGGGGGTAGGTGCCTTCCTGCTCCACCGGGTTCTGGGTGGCCATGACGATGAAGAGCGGCTCCATGCGGTGGGTGGTGCCCGCCACGGTCACCTGGCGTTCCTCCATCGCCTCCAGCAGGGCGGCCTGCACCTTGGCCGGGGCGCGGTTGATCTCGTCGGCCAGCACGATGTTGGCGAAGATCGGGCCCGGCTCGAAGCGAAACTCGGCGCCGGTGTCGGTCTGGTGGTAGACCTCGGTGCCGGTGACGTCGGAAGGCAGCAGGTCCGGGGTGAACTGGATGCGGCCGAAGCTGGCCTCCAGCCCGCCCGCCATGGCCTTCACCGCGCGGGTCTTGGCGAGGCCCGGCATCCCTTCGATCAGCAGGTTGCCATTGGCCAGAAGGCCGATCACCAGCCGGTCGATGACGCGCCGCTGGCCGATGATGGACTGGCCCATCCGGGTGCGCAGGGTTTCGATCTGGTCTCTTGCTGTCATCGTCGTGCTGCCTTGGGTCGGGGTCCGAGAGGGGGCGTGGGTCGGGTATCACGCCGCCCACGACATAGTTACGGCCAGACGCGGGACCAGTCACGGGCCATGTCGACGATGACCCAGCCCCGGTCGGGGCCTTCGTCGAGGCCGCGGTTCAGCACGCCGACATGGCCTTCGCGGTCATAGGCGAACTCGCGCTCCGCATCCGTGTGGTGCAACAGCAGGCCGAACCCAGGCCCGTCGCCGGAGGTGGTGTATTCCAGCATGGCGAAATCGCCGTCGGAATTGCCGCTGGCGAAGATCGGGCGTTTGCCGATGCGGCTGTCGATGCCGACGGGCTTGCCCTCCTTGTCGTCGACGAAGTCGATACCCGGCAGTTTCATGACCTGGCCATCGACGTATTCGGTGGGGCCTGCGGAGCCCATGACCTGCTCGGGAGGGATGTTGTAGGCCCGCTCGGCGAAGGCGCGGATGAAATGGACGCCGCCGCCGGAGACGATCCAGGTCTGGAACCCCTCGTCGCGCAGGTAACTGAGCAGCTCCAGCATCGGCTGATAGATCATCTCGTCATAGCGCATGCCGGTGGTGGGATGGCGCGCGCTGTCGAACCAGGCGTTCACGTCGGCCTGGAAATCCTCGACCGAGATCCCGGCATGGCTGACGGCGAGGACTTCGAGCAGCCCTTCGATCCCGCCCGCAGCGAGGGTTTCGAGATCGCCCTCGGCGGCGGCCTTGAGCGCATCGGTGGACAGGATGGACGGGTCGGCCTCGGCGCGCTCCTTCACCCGGTCGAGCGCATAGATCAGCTGGAAATAGATTGGCTGTTCGGCCCAGAGGTTGCCGTCATTGTCGAAGGTGGCGATGCGGTCGGCAGGGGGGACGTAGTCGGGCGAGGCCGGGTCGGTCACGCGGTCCACGAAGCCGATGATCGCGGATTTGGTGTCGGTATCGTTCCAGGACGGCAGGGGATCGGCGAGGGCGGGAACCGCCGACAGTGCCAGAACCAAGACAGCTTTGCAGAGCGCCCGCATGGGATCCTCCGGAATTTCGAGTGTGGGGAGAGGAAGGGGCCGCGCCCGAGAACGCGGCCCCTTCGTGTCGGTGCGGCTTAGCGCGCGCCGCTGGGTGCGGTCAGCTTCTCCATCACCTTGTCGAGGCTGAAGGAGGCGGCTTCCTGCCGGGGTGGATACTCCTGGAAGGTTTCCAGGAAGTCCGCGACGTAGGCTTGCGCGGGCACCAGCATGTAGGCCCGGTCGAGCATCCAGTCGTAATAGGTGTTCGACGTGCGATACCCGCGCTCATAGGGGTCGCGGCGCAGGTTGGCGATGAGCGGCACCCGCAGCGGCGTCAGAGGCTCCATCCAGGCGCGCAGAGTCGCCCATTCCTTCTGCTCCAGGAAGGTGATCTTCCAGTCGCCGAAGCGCAGGGCCGCAAGATCCCCGTCATCGGTGAAGTAGAAGATCTCCTGCCGGGGGCCGGTGTCAACTTCGCCCGCGAAATAGGGCAGGAAGTTATAGCCATCCAGATGCACGCGGTAATCGCGTCCGCCGCCGACCTCGGCCACGGTTATACCGTCGAGAAGTTCTTCCTTGATGTTCGGACGCCCGGCTGCGGCCAGGTAGGTGGGCAGCCAGTCCATGTGGTGCATGATCGAGTTCGACACGGAGCCGGGTTCGATCAGGCCGGGCCAGCGGACCATGGAGGGCACGCGCCATGCGCCTTCCCACTGGGTGTTCTTCTCACCCCAGAACGGCGTCATGGCGGCATCGGGCCATGTGTTCATGTGCGGGCCATTGTCGGTGGAGTAATGCACGATGGTCTCGTCGGCGATGCCGAGCTCGTCCAGCAGGTCGAGGAACTGACCGATATGCATGTCATGTTCGATCATGCCGGCGGTGTATTCGTCCACCGACTTGCCGACGATTTCGTTGGCCATCTGGCGACGCTCGTCGCTGACATGGGTGCGGAAGTGCATCCGGGTGCCCGACCACCAGACGAACCAGGGGTTGCCCGCCTCTTCCTGGCGCTTGATGAAGTCGATCGCCGCGGCGACGGTCTCGTCGTCCACGGTTTCCATCCGCTCCTTGGTCAGGGGGCCGGTGTCTTCGATCGTACCGTCGGCGGAGGACTTGATCACGCCGCGGGGCCCGAACGCCTCGCGGAAGGTGCGGCCGTCTTCGAGCACGAGATCGCCCGGGTAGTCCTCGTTCTCGGGCTCTTCCTCGGCGTTCAGGTGATAGAGGTTGCCGAAGAACTCGTCGAAGCCGTGGTTGGTCGGCAGATGCTCATCCCGGTCGCCCAGGTGGTTCTTGCCGAACTGGCCGGTTGCGTAGCCTTGGGCCTTCAGCAGGCCCGCGATGGTTGGGTCTTCGACCTGCATGCCTTCTTCGGCACCGGGCAGACCGACCTTGGAGAGGCCCGTGCGGAACACTGACTGGCCCATGATATAGGAGGACCGGCCCGCGGTGCAGGACTGCTCGCCATAATAGTCGGTGAAGATCATGCCTTCTTCGGCGATCCGGTCGATATTGGGCGTTTCGTATCCCATCAGACCCATCGTGTAGGCCGAGATGTTCGACTGGCCCACATCGTCGCCCCAGATAACCAGGATGTTGGGCTTGTCCGTCTCCTGGGCGGCGGCGACACTTGCCGAAATGCCCAGCAAGACCGCCCCCAGCGCGCAGCGCCGCAGCCTTCCTAAGTTGACCATATGTATTCTCCTTGTTGAGTGTTTCTTCTTGTGACGCATGTCGCCCCGTGAAGGTAACGCGATACTTCCGAGGGCCATAGCCTCAGAGCCGGGCCGGCCTTTCGGATGACCGCAGGCGTTCGCCGCGAGGTAATTCTCGCGGTCGCGGATTTTGACGCCGGTGCCATCGCCGCCCTGTTTCACGTTGCCTTCGCGCCCATCGTTTGTTTCAGTTTCCTAAGCGTTGATGTCGCCAAGTCGCCACCGTTTCCGTATGGTGACACGCCATCAGGGCGAAAACTCCATCAAATGATGGATTTCCAATTTTTCTCGAAGGGGGCGGTGCGCCTTGTCTGACGCGGATCTGTTGCAGAAACATGGCTGGCTGGCCGGGCGGTCGCAGGCCTCTCAACGCCGCATCCTGTCCTGCGGGCGGCCGCGCCATTTCGCCAAGGACGAGGCCCTGTACCATTTCGGCGACTCGTCGCGGGGCGTGTATGGCATCGTCGCGGGCAATGTCAGCGTGTCGATTCCCAACGACGTGGGCGCCGCGCAGACGGTTTACCTGGCGACGCCCGGGTTCTGGATCGGGGATGCCGCGCTCTTTTCCGATCAGACCCGGCTTGTCACCGTGATCGCGGAGACCGAGGTCGATGCGCTGTTTCTGCCCAAGGCGCAACTCGATGACCTGGTGCGGGAGCATCCCGACCTGCTGCGCGATTTTTATGCGCTGAGCCATCTGAACCTGAATGTGGCGCTGTCGCTGATCGCGAATCTCGTCACGCCCAACGCGGCACAGCGGCTTGCGGCGTTTCTGTTGAACGTGGACGAGCGCCAGGTGAACCCGGGGGACTGGATACAGGTGGCGCAGGATCGGTTGGCGTCGATGGTGGCGTTGTCGACGCCGACGGTGCAACGGCATCTCAGGAATTTGAGCGCTGCCGGGTTGGTCGAGATCGGATATGGGCGTATGCGGGTGATCGAGCGCGCGGCGTTGCGCCGGTTTTTGATGGAATGACAACGGGTATCGCGCGCATGGGTTTTTCCGTGATGACAGTTTTCCTGGCGCTTGGCGTGGCCCTCACGGCCTCGATCGCGCGGGCGGAAGACCCGCGCGTGCCGGACTATATCGGCACGGCGGTGTGCGCGGATTGCCACCAGGAGGCGTATGAGGCCTGGCAAGGCTCCCATCACGACTTGGCCTGGACGCCGCCCGATGCGCTGCATGTGCTGGGCGATTTCGACGATGCGGAATTCGTCCATAACGGCGTGCGCACGACCTTCACCACCGAGGACGGCGTGTTCTACATCACCTCCGACGGGCCGGATGGCAGGTTGCAGAAATACCCGGTGCACAGCGTTGCGGGGATCGCACCGTTGCAGCAATACCTGATCGAGACGGAGCCGGGGAAGATCCAGTCCTTCGACGTGGTCTGGGATATCGAGCGGGGCGCGTGGTATCACCTCTATCCGGATCAGGACTTGCCGGCCTCGGACGGGTTGCACTGGACCGGGCCCTACAAGAACTGGGGCGCGCGCTGCGCCGAGTGTCATGCCACGGGCTACAAGAAGGGGTACGACCCGGCGACGCGGACCTACACCAGCACCCAGGCGGAGATCGGCGTGGGATGCGAGGCCTGCCACGGACCGGGGGAGGCCCATGTGAGTTGGGCCCTGCCGGGGGGCGATTACGATCCGACCCGCTGGGACCGGGTGGGCGAGACCGGGCTGACCATGGATTTCGCGGCCGGTGCGGAGGCGGAGATCCAGCAATGCGCAGCCTGCCATTCCCGGCGCGAGGCGTTCGAGGAGGGCAATCCGCTGCCCGGCACGCCTTATCACGATGCCTATCGGCTCAGCCTCTTGCGGGACGGGATGTATCACCCGGACGGGCAGATCCTGGAAGAGGTCTATGTCTATGGCTCGTTCATCCAGTCCAAGATGTACGCCGCCGGGGTGGCCTGCACCGATTGCCACGATGCGCATTCGGCGCAGCGGCTGACCGAGACCAATGACCTGTGCACCCAGTGCCATTCGACGGCCGGGAACCCGGAGTTCCCGACCCTGCGGCTGGCGGAGTATGACGACCCGTCCCACCACTTCCACGAGGTCGGCAGCGAAGGGGCGCAGTGCAAGAGCTGCCACATGATCGAGCGCGACTACATGGGGATCGACGGGCGGCGCGACCATTCCTTCCGGGTGCCGCGCCCGGACCTGACTGTCGAGACCGGCGCGCCCAATGCCTGCAACGATTGTCACACGGATCGCAGCGCCGAGAAAATGGCGGCCGAGCTGGAGGCGCGCTTTCCCGACAGCATCCATCGCGGTCCGCATTTCGCCCAGGTCTTCGCCCGCGCCCGGATCGCGCCGCAGAGTACGGCGGAGAACATCGTGGCGCTGACCGAATACCTCGATCTGCCGGGGATCGTGCGGGCGTCGGCGCTGGAGCTGCTGCATCCGATGGCGGGCCCGGAGCTGGCGGATCGCATGGCGATGGCTCTGCGCGATCCTGATCCGCTGGTGCGGGCCGCGGCGGTGCCGATCCAACGTGCGGCACCCGCGCCGGTTCGGGTGGAGCGCCTTGCGCCCCTGCTGTCAGATCCGGTCCGAAGCGTGCGGATGGCGGCAGCCCGTGAATTCCTCGATCTGAACATGCGGGTTGTTCCGCCGCAGACCACGCAAGCGCTCGGAGCCGCGATGTCGGAATGGCAGTCGTCGTTGCGGGCAAAGGCGGATTTCCCGGAGATCCAGATCATCCTCGGCGGTGTCGGCTTGACGATGCGGAACATGCCTGCCGCCCTGTCGGCTTTCTCCGAAGCGGTCGACCTCGATCCGCAGCGCGAAGAAGCCTGGTCTATCATTGTACGCATCTATGCCGCGCTCGGGGATATGGCGGCGGCGAGAGATGCCGTGGACGCAGCACTGGTTGCAAACCCCGAGAGTGTGGCGCTGCGGGTTCTGCGGGGTGAAATCCTCCAGCAATAGCGGGTTAACTGCAGCTGGGGATCGGGCCGTCCCTGCGCTCCAGGGCGATGAGGCGGTCGAGCGTGCGGGCGCTGACTTCGCCCTGCACCAGTGTGCGCCCGACCAAGAGGGCCGGGGTGCCCACCAGGCCAAAAAGCTGCGCCAGCGCCCGGCTGTCAGTGAGGGCAGCGGTGACCTGAGGGCTGTCCATGTCGCGCAGCAGGCGGTCCGCGTCGAGGTCGAGATCTGTGGCAAGAACGCGGAGATAGGCCTCGCTTGGCTGGAAACCGGCCCGGATCAGGCGCGCATGAGCGTCGGCATAGCGCCCCTGCAGTCCGGCGGCGAGGGCGGCGCGCGCCCCGTCGGCGGAGGCCGGACCGAGGAGGGGCAATTCGTGCCATTTGATCCGGATGGTTCCGCCGGAGGTCTCCTCCAGCGCCTGAAGGCGCGGGGTTAGCACCCGGCAGAACGGGCAGGCATAGTCGGAAAAGGACGCGATGGGGACGACGCCCTCGGGCACGGCGTCCATTCCGAAGAGCGCGTCGCAGAGGCGCCCGCGCAGCACGTTGGGCGCAAGCTCTGTCACTGTGGCAGGCTCCAGCCCGATCATCGGGTCGAGCCCCCGGGTCACCGGGCCGAGCGGCATCGTGCGAAAGCCCTCGGGCGCTGCCAGCGGCTCCAGCGCAGGCAGGCCGCGAAACAGGTCGGTGAGCGCCGGCACCCCGTAGCGTAGAGCCGCGTAGCCGCCGCCGAGGATCGCGGCCCCGGTCAAGAATTGTCGTCGTGTCGCCATGGGAGTCCGATCTTTGCGAGTCCAGAAGGTGCCGGCCGGGCCGGTGCGTCAAGCCACGGCTGCGTGAGGCGCATGCTCCTGCCCTCCAGGGCGGGGTCTCTGCGCGTTGCAAGGTTTGGCCTGCTCGGATCGGTCATGTCCTTCCTCCCGGTGCGTAGGCGCCGAGGGCGATCCCGTAGCCGATGAAACACAAGGCCAGGCCGCGGCGCACCCAGAAGTTCAGGATCGCCCCCATCGCCAGTTTCCCAAGCCCCGCGCCGAGGGCGGTGTAGCCGGTATAGGACAGTGCCGTGAGCGTCAGCGCCGTGGGCACGATCACGGTCATCTGCGACAGGATCGGCACGTCGGGTTGGACGAATTGCGAGAAGGCGGCGATGTAGCCTGCGAGGCTCTTGGCGTTGAAGGTCGCGATCAGGAAGGCCCGGCCATAGATCGACCCGGCCCCGGCCTGGGGTTTGACCGGATCCCGGGCGGTGCGCCATGCGCGGATGCCGAGGGCCACCAACACGAACGCTCCGGCAAGCTGGACCCAGCGGAACACGTCCGGTGCAGCGGTGATCAGGGCGGTCACGCCAAGGGCCGACAGGGCGAGAAACAGGCTGGCCTGGGTAAGGATCGCCAGCACGCCCCAAAGCGACCGTCGAAACCCATGGGTCATCCCGTTGGACATGCAGTTGACCGCGTTCGGTCCGGGGGTCGTGACGAACAGCGCCCAGAAGAGCGCGAAGATCGTCCAGGCGTCGAAACTCATTGGGGCCTCCTGCGGCGCACCCTAGGCAGGGCGGGGCTGGCGGGCAACAAAGCCCTGTTCCTTTGCCCGGCTGTGGCGTAATCCGCCCCCATGCCGCCGATCCCGCCAGATACCTATGCTCCGCCCCAGGAGCCGCTGCGCCTGGTCCACGAGGATGCGCATCTTCTGCTGGTGGAGAAACCCTCCGGGCTCTTGTCGGTGCCCGGGCGCGGGCCCGAGTTGGCTGATTGCCTGCTGAGCCGGGTGCAGGGGGCGTTTCCCGACGCGCTCCTCGTGCATCGGCTGGACCGGGACACATCGGGGCTGATGGTGTTCGCGCTGACCGCCCATGCCCAGCGGCACCTCGGCCTGCAATTCGAAAAACGCCAGATCAAGAAGAGCTATGTGGCGCGGGTCTGGGGGCAGGTTGCGGAGGCGACGGGGACGGTCGATCTGCCGCTGATCGTGGACTGGCCGAACCGTCCCTTGCAGAAGGTCGATCCCGAAACGGGCAAGGCCGCCGTGACCGATTGGCGCGTCCTGAAGCGGTCCGAGGCGGAAACGCGCGTGCGGCTCTTTCCCAAAACCGGGCGCTCGCACCAGTTGCGGGTCCATATGCAAGCGTTGGGGCATCCGATTCTCGGGGATCCGTTCTACGCGGAGGGCGCGGCACGGGCATTTCCGCGGCTGATGCTGCATTCGGAGTCCCTGCGATTGCGGCATCCGGATGGCGGTGTGGGCATGACGTTTCGGTCAAAACCGCCCTTCTGAAAGTTAACGACGAGGTGCAGGTGATTCGCAAAACGCAATGATCCACCGCGTGATTCCGGCGCTTTGAGGAAACGATTCCACCTAATCCCTAGTGTTGTTGCGTGGACCAGCCACAAAATAGCCGCCTGCTTCTCCTATAGGTTGAATCGCCTGCCGTGATGGCAGTTAATTTTTTGAACGCTGCGAACCCTATGCTAGCCTCTCGGCACCGGGGCATGCATTTCGCCTCGGCGGAAGCTTTGAAACGGAAAGCTGCGGCGCGTGAGGCGTAGGGGGATGGTACAAGCCTACTTGTGATAGTCGCGTGCCGCAGCCATTTCCGCATCGAGACCCGAAACCGGCAGAGCTCCGCCGAGAGGGATGGCGGAGCATGGCGCGTGTGAGCGCCCCGCCGACGCCGGTTCCCCTTTCCGCCACATCGTAGAGCCGTTACAAGGTGGCGCATGCGATGGACGATCCCGAACCTCATGACTGTAGCGCGGCTGCTGGCCGCTCCGGCGGTGGCAATCGTCTTTGCCCTGCTGCCCCGACCGCTTGCGGATTGGGTGGCGCTGGCGTTGTTCATCGGTGCGTCGCTGACGGATTTCCTCGATGGCTGGATCGCGCGGACCTGGGCACAGACCTCGCGCTTCGGGGCGATGCTGGATCCGATCGCGGACAAGGCCATGGTGATTACGGCGCTGGCAGTGGTCATGGCGCTCTCGGGGCTCGACCCTTTGGTGATCATTCCGGCGGCGATCATCCTGTTTCGGGAGGTGTTCGTGTCCGGGCTGCGGGAATTCCTCGGTGCGGATGCCAGCAAGCTGTCGGTGACCAAGCTTGCCAAGTGGAAGACGACGGCACAGATGGTGGCGATCGCGGTGCTGATGGGGGCCATCGCGCTCGATTACATGCATCTCGCGGCGTTCGCGGCGCTGCCCCGCGATGCGTACCAGGCGGCACTCGACAACGGGCCGCAGGACTGGAACCTTGTGTGGGCGACCATGTCGGTGGGAGGGCCGGCCGGTGTCCTCGGCATGGGGCTGTTGTGGATCGCGGCGCTTTTGACACTTATCACCGGGGCGGACTACTTCAGGAAATCACTGCCTTTTCTATCGGAGAAGCCATGAAACTCGACGTGTTGTATTTCGCCTGGCTGCGCGAACGCATCGGCCTGTCCCAGGAGCGGATCGAGACGGAGGCCAGGACCGTGGCGGAGCTGGTCTCGGAATTGCGCGCGCGGGAGGATCGCTACGATCTCGCGTTCTCCGATCTCTCGGCCATCCGCGTGGCGGTCGACCAGGACCTGACCGAATTCGATGCGGAGCTGACGGATGCCCGGGAAGTGGCGTTCTTTCCGCCCATGACCGGGGGGTGAGATGACCGTTCGGGTACAGCAAGCCCCTTTCGCGCTGGGCGCAGAACTGGACAGCTTCGCGGCGGGGCGCACGGATATGGGCGCCATCGTGAGTTTCACGGGCGTGGTGCGGGACGTGGCGACCGGCGATCTCGACGTGATGGAGATCGAACACTATCCAGGCATGACCGAGCGCGCGATCGGCAAGATCGTCGACGAAGCCAAAGCGCGCTGGTCGCTGGGCGATGCGCTGGTCATCCATCGCTATGGCCGGATGGGTCCGGGCGACCGGATCATGATGGTGGCCACGGCCGCCCCACACCGGGTGGATGCCTTCGCTGCGGCGGAGTTCCTGATGGATTACCTGAAATCCCGGGCGCCGTTCTGGAAGAAGGAAATCAGCGGCGCGGGCGCGTCCTGGGTTGCGGCCACGGACGAAGACGAAGCCGCCCTGACACGCTGGTAAGCCGCGCTCAGCGCCCGGATCGCGCCGATTTCTCGATCTGGCTGCGCAGGTCCTGAGTCTCGCGGCGCGCATCGCGCAGGCCTTCCATCGCGGCGGCCAGTTCGGCCTCGGTCTGGGCCATCTGCGCGCTCAGTTCGCGCTCCCGCTCTTCCAGCAGCACGAGCGCCTGGTCGCGCTCTTCTTCGGCCTCGTGCAGGGATTGCGCCATGGATTCCAGCTCCCCCATTTCCGCCTTGGTGACCCGCGAGAACCGGGCGATGGCCCAGTGGGTGAACCAGCCGAGCAGGAACACCACGAACAGGATGATCGCGGTGGCGGCGATGAATTCCGTCTGGTTCACTGGGGGTCTCCTGTTTCGGTCTCGGCGGTGGGGGAGGTCACGGGCGGCGTCGGGGCGGTAAAGCTGATCCGGCGGTTGGCCTCTCGGCCTTCGGCGGTGCTGTTATCTGCGATCGGCATGGCCTCGCCATATCCCCGGGCGACGAGATTGCCGGTCAGGATCCGCCGTTCCGACAGGGCGGCCAGCACCGCGTCGGCGCGCGCCTGGCTGAGATTGAGGTTCATCACCTCCCGCCCCTGGTTGTCCGTGTGCCCGGCGATCTCGAATTCGACATGGCTGCAGTCCACGAGCACCTGTGCGATGCGGTCCATGATGGCCTCGGCCTCGGCGGCGATCTGGGACGAGCCCGGCTCGAAGGTGATCTTGCCCTCGGCCTGGATCGCGTCGATGCGGGCGTAGCATTCCTCGGGTGTCGGCAGGGCCGTGGCCGGATCGAGGATCGGATCGTAGGTGACGTCGAGCCGCAGATCGGACTCTTCCGGCAGGCGCCGGGCCAGCAGGCCGGCGATCTCGGCGGGGCCATCCTCCGCCCCGGTGCGGCCGCCGATGCGCATGAATTCGGGCGTGATCGTCACGCTGCCATTGTGCAGATGCCCGAGCGCCTCGAGCCCCGCAAGCACCCGCACGGACCAGCCTTCGGGCACGTCCTCGGCCACGGTGGTGGCGGAATAGACATTCGGGGCACCGAACATTGCCTTGGCCATGGTGGCGGTCACCTCCTTGCGGATCGTGTCCGTTACATGGCCGCGCAGCTGCACCAGTCCCTCGGGACTGAGCGTCGCGGTGAAGCGTGTCAGGTTTGGATCGAAGATGCCCGGGCGGGGGGCTTCCGGGCGCGGCAGCGTGCTGGTGAGGGAGAACACCGCCGGCAGATCCGCCTCGAACTCGGCTGCCACGCGCTCGAACAGGGCGGCATTCGTGTCTTCGCGACCGACAAGGGTGACATCGGCATCCGACAGGGTCACGACCCCGCCGCCGAGGGCTGCGACGGCCCGGATGCCCAGGGTGGCGGCCTCGGCCCAGTTCTGCGACGGGGCGCCGAGGCCGAGCACGCAAGTTGTCTCACGCGGGGCGCCGGTTTCCGCGGCGGCGGCGAGGATGCGGGCGCGCCCCGCCTCGGTTTCGGCCGCGCAAGCATCGAATCGTGCCCCGCGGTCATCCAGCGTGAAGCGCAGCAGGAAAGGCGTGATCGCCGGGCGGGGGGCCGCGATATCGAGCGTGACGGCGACGCCCGCGGGGGCCGTGCGCCGCAGGCGGGTCTCCAGCGCGGTCTTCTCGGCGGCGCTGTCGGTGAGGGCGCTGATATGGACCGATTGCGGCGTGACGCTAATCTTTGCGCGCGGAATCTCCGCCGCCGCATCCAGGGCATAGCCGACCGCCCCGAGCCAGCGCCCCGGGATCGGGAAGTCCGCGGTTTCGACCATGTTCGACACCGGGCCCAGCCCGGCCAGCTCGGCGCCCAGGGAGTCGGAGTCCATATCAGCCGGGACCAGCCCGATCAGCGAGATCCCGTCCGCGTTGCGCAAAAGCTCCAGCGAGAAGTCCGGCGGTGCGATGCGGGTTGAGGCCGCCACCGTCATCTCGTCGATGATCCGGTCGGGGGCCACCACGCGCCCCACCGCCGAGAGGGTGGCAAAGCGCGTCGCCTCGTCCGGGGCGGTGCCCAGGAGCGTGACATGGGTGCCATCGATGGCGGCCTGGGCAAACTCGGCATTTTCGGTGAAGAGCACCTCCTCGACCGAAGCGAGGGTGCGTGTCTCGACCTGCTCGACGAGCAGGCGGGCGGTGAAAACCGATGCGAGGGCCGCAGCGGACAAGGCAAGGAGCGGCAGGTATCGACGCTTGGACATGGGGCACGGGGTGCTTTGTTCGAGTGGTCTGGTCCTATCGTCCCCGGCGTCCGGGTGCAATCAAGCGAGCAAGGTCAGGGCGAGAAACAGCGCAAGGATCAGACCGGCGTCCCGATTGGACCGAAACAGCCGCAGGCAGTTGCCGGGGTCGTTCGGGTCGAGCTGCCGCAGCTGCCACACCATGTGCCATCCGAAGGCCCAGACCCCGCCGAGCCCGAGCGCGAGCGCCAGGGGCGCATCCAGTGGGGCCAGCGCGGCAATGACGGCCCCGCCCGCCAGCACGGTTGCCGCGATCAGGAACAGCCCCAACCACCGCCGCGATCGATCGCCGAAAAGCCGCGCGGTCGATTTTACGCCGATCAGGGCATCGTCCTCGGTGTCCTGATGGGCGTAGATCGTGTCGTAGAACAGGGTCCAGGCGATCCCGGCGACATAGAGCAGCACGCTGGGCGCATCGAGCAGAGTACCGGTCTCGGCCGTCCAGGCCAGCAGCGCGCCCCAGTTGAACGCAAGCCCCAGGAAGATCTGCGGCCACCAGGTGAACCGTTTGGCGAAGGGATAGACGCAGACCAGCGCCAGCGAGGCGATGCCCAGCCCGATGGCGGGCAGGTTGAAGCTCAGCAGGATGCCGAAGGCCAGCAGCGCCTGCACCACCATCCAGACCAGCGCGCCGCGCACGCTGACCTGACCCGACGGGATCGGGCGGGAGCGCGTGCGTGCGACCTTTGCGTCGAAGTCGCGGTCGGTGATATCGTTCCAGGTGCAGCCCGCGCCGCGCATCAGGAAGGCGCCAATCCCGCAGCCGACCATGATCCAGGCAGTGCCGCGGTCGAACCCGTCACCCGCCGCCGCCCCCAGAAGAGCGCCCCACCAGCAGGGGATCAGCAAAAGCCAGGTGCCGATCGGCCGGTCCGCGCGGCTGAGCCGCAGGTAGGGGCGGGTTGCGGGCGGCGCGTAGCGGTCGACCCAGTTATCCGCGGGCGCGTCGGCGACGGTTCCGCCGTCTGGTGTCTGCGCCTCGTTGCTCATCGGGATCGCCCCCCATATGGTTCGCGCCATGTCGGCTGGAAAGATCAGGCTTTATGTAGAGCACCCTCTGGGTCAGGGGCAAACGGTTCCGTTGTCGGGCGCCCAGGCCCATTACCTGTTCGGGGTGATGCGCCGGGGTGTGGGCGAGGTCGTAACCCTGTTCAATGGTCATGCCGGGGCCTGGGCCGCGCGGGTGGTCGAGGCCGGGAAACGCGGTGGCGTGCTGGAGGTCGAGACCCAGACCGCGCCGCAGCGCGATCCGCCGGACCTGTGGCTCTGTTTCGCGCCGATCAAGAAGGCGCGCACGGATTTCATCGTCGAGAAGGCCGCCGAGATGGGCGCGCGCCGGATCGTGCCGGTGCAGACTGCCTTCACCAATGCCGAACGGATTCGCCGCGACCGGCTGCAGGCCCATGCGGTCGAAGCGGCCGAGCAATGCGGCGGCACCTTCGTGCCTGAGGTGGCGGATCTTGTGGGTCTGGACCGGCTGTTGTCGGACTGGCCATCGGATCGGTCCCTGATGTTCTGCGACGAAGCCCTTGCGGAGGAGGGGGCGGCGGCGGCGGCGGATACGCCCGCGCTGCCGGACGGGCCCTGGGCGATCCTCATCGGTCCGGAAGGCGGGTTTTCCGAGCCCGAGCGCGCCCGCCTGCGCGCCATGCCGCAGGCACAATCCGTGCGCCTCGGCCCGCGGATCCTGCGGGCGGACACGGCGGCGGTCGCGGCGCTCACACTCTGGCAAATTCGGTACGGGGACTGGCGATGAGCTTCATCCGCCCCCAGGTCGCCGCGCGCCTGCACAAGGGGCGTGAACTTCTGGCTTGCCTTGCGGTGCTCGCCGTCGGTCTGTGGATGACCCAATCGCCGGGGCCGGTGGTCAAGGCGGTGGGCGCGCTGGCCGTTGTGGCGAGCGTGGGTTTCGGCGCGATTGCCTGGCGGCGGTTGCGGTTCGTCGCCGACGACAGCGCGCCGGGTGTGGTGTCGGTGGACGAGCGGCAGATCACCTATCTCGGCCCGGTGATGGGCGGGGCGATGGGTCTCGATGCGCTCATGGTGCTGCGCCTGCGCCGGGAGGGGGCGCGCCGGGCCTGGCTCTTGCAGGGCGAGGACGGCACTGCGCTCGCCATTCCCCACGGCGCGGCAGGGGAGGAGCAGCTTTTCGATGCCTTTGCCGCCTTGCCCGGGTTTCGGATGGTCCATGTGCTCCAGCAGTTGGAAACCGGCCCGGACGGATCGTTCATTGTGTGGCAGCGCACAATGTCCGGCACGGCCCCGCGCTTGACTTCCCGGACACAACGGGACACGTCCTGACAAAACTCGCATCGGCCCGCGGAGAGCTTACCCCCATGTCCATACCCCAATCCGGCGGCGGCCCGATCGAAAGCCGCGCGCAACTGGCCGAGTATCTGAGCGACGGCTCCAAGCCCAAGGATGCGTGGCGCATCGGCACCGAGCATGAGAAGTTCGGCTACTGCAAGGATACCCTGAAGCCGCTTCCCTATGATGGGACGCGCTCGATCAAGGCGATGCTCGAAGGGCTGCGCGACCGCTTCGGTTGGGCGCCGGTGATGGAAGCCGGCAACATCATCGGGCTGGAAAAGAACGGGGCCAATGTCAGCCTGGAGCCCGGCGGGCAGCTGGAACTGTCGGGCGCGCCGCTGGCGACCATCCACGAGACTTGCGACGAGGTGAACAGCCACCTGCGCGAGGTGCAGGACGTGGCCGAGAAGATCGGCGTCGGGTTCATCGGGCTCGGGGCGGCGCCGATCTGGTCTCACGAAGACATGCCGGTGATGCCCAAGGGGCGCTACCGGCTGATGACCGACTACATGGACCGGGTGGGGACCATGGGTAAAACCATGATGTACCGGACCTGCACGGTTCAGGTGAATCTCGACTTCGCCTCCGAGGCGGACATGGTCCAGAAGCTGCGCGTGGCCTTCGCCTTGCAGCCCGTGGCCACGGCGCTGTTCGCGAACTCCCCGTTTCTCGATGGCAAGCCCAATGGCCACAAGAGCTGGCGCAGCCGCGTTTGGCGTGATCTCGACCCCGACCGCACCGGCATGCTGCCCTTCGTGTTCGAAGACGGCTTCGGGTTCGACGCCTGGGTGGACTATGCCCTCGATGTGCCGATGTACTTCGTCTATCGCGACGGGCAGTATATCGACGCGCTGGGCCAGTCGTTCCGGGATTTCCTCGATGGCAAACTGCCCGCTCTGCCCGGCGAGGTGCCGACGCTCAGCGACTGGGCCGATCACCTGACAACCATCTTCCCCGAGGCACGGATCAAGAAATTCATCGAGATGCGCGGGGCCGATGGCGGTCCCTGGCGGCGGCTCTGTGCGCTGCCGGCGTTCTGGGTCGGCCTGACCTATGATCAGGGCGCGCTGGACGCGGCCTGGGACCTGGTGAAGGGCTGGGATGCGGAGACGCGGGAGGCCTTGCGCGTCGCCGCCTCGGTCGACGGGTTGCAGGCGCAGGTCGGCGATCTGCGGATGCACGACCTGGCGCGCGAAGTGGTCTCGATCGCCGAGGCGGGGCTGGCGGCGCGGGCCATGCCGGGGGCGGGCGGGATGATCCCGGACGAGACCCATTTCCTCAACGCGCTCAAGGACAGTATCGAGAGCGGGCGTGTTCCGGCGGACGAGTTGCTGGCCCATTACCACGGGGATTGGGGCGGCGACCTGTCGAAGATCTACGCCGCCTACAGCTACTGAGCGCGGGGCCGGGTGGTCAGTTCGTCAGGCACTTCACCCGCGCCTGGTAGAGCGCGCGGACCTCGGCCTTGCGGTCTTCCTCGGTCTTG
Organism: Dinoroseobacter shibae DFL 12 = DSM 16493; assembly: GCF_000018145.1. Classification (NCBI taxonomy): domain Bacteria; kingdom Pseudomonadati; phylum Pseudomonadota; class Alphaproteobacteria; order Rhodobacterales; family Roseobacteraceae; genus Dinoroseobacter; species Dinoroseobacter shibae. The sequence goes on along the minus strand of NC_009952.1, from coordinate 3,264,426 downwards.
CCCGGCGTGACGTCCGGACGCGCGAACCGGCTGCGGGCCGGGCGCGCGCCGCCCCGCGGCGGGCCGAAGCGGTTGTTGCCCCGGTCTCCGGGCTGGACCGCGAAGACCAGCAGCACCAGCAGCCCGATAATCGGCACGAACCCGATCAGCGACCAGAATCCGGAGCGATCCGTGTCGTGCAGGCGCCGCACCAGCAGCGACCAGCTTTGGATCCACAGAAATACGGAAACCCCGAAATACCACGGATTGTCGTCCGTTGCGGCGCCGAGGAGGGCGATCTGCTCGGGCTGAAGAGCGAAGATCACGAACAGGACCCCGCCGATCGTCAGGGCATAGATGAAGAGCTGGAAATACCAGAACTCGGCCCGCGTCGCGCGCCCTCCGAAGTTCACGACATTGACAAATGCGGATGCGATGGCGCGCAGGAATCCCATCTCTACCTCTTCTTGGCTCCGATCCTCGGTTCGGTTCCAGAAAGCAGGCGGATTATGTTTTCTCTGTGGCGGATCCAGATCAAAAAGCCGAGGAACAGGCTCAAAACGACCAATTCCCGCTGGCCGAAACCCCAGGCGAAGATCGGGGTCATCAATGCAGCCATCAGGGCCGAAAGCGATGAGATGCGGAAGGTATAGGCGGTGGCGAGCCAGATCGCACCGGCCGCAAGCCCCAGCGGCCAGGACAGGGCGATCACGGTGCCGAAGAAGGTGGCCACCCCCTTGCCACCGTTGAATTTCAGGTAGACCGGGAAGCAATGGCCGAGAAAGGCCGCCGCCCCGGCGATCTGTGCGGCGTCCTCGCCCACCAGAACGCGCGCAAGGATCACCGCGAAGGCCCCTTTGCCCGCGTCGAGGATCAGGGTCGCCGCCGCGGCCGGTTTGCTGCCCGTGCGCAGCACGTTGGTCGCCCCGATATTGCCCGACCCGATCTCGCGCAGATTGCCGAGGCCGAACAGTTTCGCGATCAGCAGGCCGAAGGGAATCGCACCCAGCAGGTAGGCCGCGAGCCCGACAAGGGCGAGCAGGCCGGGGGCGGTGGTCAGCTCGGGCATCAGTGCCCGTCCCGCACGTGGACGGGCCTGCCGTCGACATAGGTGCGCAGCACGCGCCCCTGCAGCCGGGCACCGTCGAAGGGCGTGTTCTTGGATTTCGAGTGTAGCATCGTGCGGTCGAGAACGAAGGGCGCATCCGGGTCGAACAGCACCAGATCCGCCGGGCTGCCCGGATCGAGCCGCCCTTGCGGCAGGCCGAGCCGGTTTGCCGGGTTCAGCGACAGCGCGCGCCAGAGCTGCGGCAGGGTCAACTCCCCCGAATGCACGAGCCGCAGGGCCGCGGGCAGCAGGGTCTCCAGCCCGACCGCGCCCGAGGCGGCTTCCTCGAAGGGAAGGCGCTTGCTCTCTTCGTCCTGGGGCGTGTGCATCGACGAGATGATGTCGATCTCTCCGGCGGCCACGGCGGCGACCATGGCGACCCGGTCGGTCTCGGCCCGCAGGGGCGGCTTGACCTTGAAGAAGGTCCGGTAGTCGCCCACGTCGAATTCGTTGAGGGTCAGGTGGTGGATCGAGATGCCCGCCGTCACGTCCAGGCCGATCTCGCGCGCGCGGCGCAAAGAGGGCAGGGCGCGGGCGGTGGTGATCTGGTCCGCGTGATAGCGCGCACCCGTCATCTCCACCAGGGCGAGGTCGCGCTCCAGCCCCATGCGCTCGGCCATGGGGGACACCGCGGGCAGGCCGCGCAGGGTGGCGAACTTGCCCGAGGTCACGGCGGCACCGGCGCTCAGCCCCGGGTCCTGCGGATGCGCCATGACCAGCGCGCCGAGGCTGGTGGCATAGGCCAGGCAGCGCTGGAACACCTTGGGGTCCGCGACCACGTGGTCGCCGTCGGAAAAGGCCACGGCGCCCGCATCCTGCAAAAAACCGATCTCGACCATCTCGCGGCCCTGTCGGCCCTTGGTCAGGGCGGCCATGGGCGCAAGGCGCACGGGGCTGGCCTCCGCTGCGCGGCGGGCGGCGAATTCGAGGGTTTCGGGGCTGTCGATGGCCGGGGTGGTGTCGGCGCGGGTGACCATGGTTGTCACGCCGCCGGCCGCCGCCGCGCGCCCCGCGGTGCGGAAACTCTCCTTGTGGCGCTCTCCGGGCTCGCCCACCTTCACGCCGATATCGACGATGCCGGGGGCCAGGCATTTGCCGCCGCAGTCGAGTACCTCGGTGTCGGCCGGGAGCCGTTCTGCGGGTCCGAGATGCGCGGCGATCACCCCGTTGCGCAGCAAGAGCCCGCCTTCGCGGAGCTCTCCGGTGCCCGGGTCCACGATCCGCGCATGGATCAGGGCGAGGGGTTTCGCAGGCGCCATCAGTTGCTCGCCCCGACGATCATGACCAGCAGCGCGGCGATCAGCAGGGCCGCGCCCACGATCAGGGTCCGGCGCCCGGTGGAGATTTCCTCAGGCGCGTCGATTTCGTCGACGGGCGTCGGCGCAGGCATCGGGTCCGGCGGGGGTGCCTTCACGGGTCCGGTCAGCGGCACCTCCGCCATCTTGTAGGCCCCGATAAAGGTCAGGTCCGCCCCCGGCGTGAGGGTTTGTGCGGTGTCGCCGAGTGCCCGGGAGAGCACGATCAGTACCTCGCCCTCCAGCGCATCGAGGCGCGCGCGGTCGGGGGCCAGCGTCTCCATCGGGACGTCCATGGCGGTGGCGATATACCGGCTCAGGCCGAGATCAGCGACGTCCTTGACAGCGAAGGTCTCGGTATAGGTCGGGTCGATCTGGTCTGCGCCCAGCATCTCACGCAGGCGTACGGCTTCGGCGGCGATGTCCTCCGGGTCCTGTTCCAGCCGCGTCAGGAAGCTCTGGGCCGTCCCGGAGCCGCGGCTGTCGCCATTGACGGCGAAGACCCGGACGATGCCGGTCTCGTGGGCGGGCACCTCGATCATGCGTCGGGCTCTGCGGCCGGGGCGGGGCGGGCCTTGGCCACGCCCACCGCGGCCTCGATCCGGGCCTGCACAGCCTTGGCATCTTCCTGGTACTTGATCAGGTGCTTGTCGCCGCTGGCGGTGATGACCTGCACCGAACTGCCCAGCGTGCGCACCAGCGTGATGTCCCGCAGCGCCATCTTGCGCCAGCCAGGCCCTTCGAGCCGGTCGTCGGTCAGGGTCCACTCGATCGCCAGCTCTTCGGAGCCGAGATACCAGCCGCGCAGGGCAATCGCCGCAAGGCCCCCCACCGCCCCGGTCCAGGGGTACGGGTTGCCCAGCGCCCAGAGCACGCCCATCCCGATCGCCATGGCAAACGCCGCCATGGTGGCGTAGGCGCGCAGATACGCGGTGCGATCCGGGCGCAGGACCTCTGTCGTCATGCGCGAACTCCTTCTCGTGCGGCGCGCAGGTTGCGCGCCAGCAGGTCCATCGCCGCCATGCGCACGGCCACGCCCATCTCGACCTGCTCCTGGATGACGGAGCGGTTGATGTCGTCGGCCAGGGTGCCGTCGATCTCGACCCCGCGATTCATCGGGCCGGGATGCATGACGATGGCGTCGGGCTTGGCATAGGCGAGCTTCTCGGCATCCAGCCCGTAGCGGTGGTAATATTCGCGCTCCGACGGGATGAAACCGCCATCCATCCGCTCCTTCTGGAGCCGCAGCATCATCACCACGTCGACCCCGTCCAGCCCGGCCTTCATGTCCTCGTACACCTCGACGCCAAGCTCGGCGATCTCGGCGGGCATCAGGGTCCGCGGCCCCACGAGGCGGATGCGGTTCTCCATCTTGCCCAGCAGCAGGATGTTGGAGCGCGCGACCCGGGAATGGGCGATGTCGCCGCAGATCGCAACGTTGAGCCGGTGCAGCTTGCCCTTGGCGCGCCGGATCGTCAGCGCATCGAGCAGGGCTTGCGTCGGATGCTCATGCCGCCCATCGCCTGCGTTCAGAACCGCGCAATTCACCTTTTCCGCCAGGAGGTTGACCGCCCCGGAATGGGGATGTCGGACGACCAGCAGATCCGGGTGCATGGCGTTCAGGGTCATCGCCGTGTCGATCAGGGTCTCGCCCTTCTTGATCGAGCTGGCGCGCACTTCCATGTTCATCACGTCCGCGCCGAGCCGCTTGCCCGCGATCTCGAAACTGGCCTGGGTGCGGGTGGAGTTTTCGAAGAACATGTTGATCTGGGTGAGCCCGTCCAGCGCGTCGCCATGCTTGTCCGGGCGTCGGTTCAGGTCTGCGTAGCGATCCGCGAGGTCCAGCAGCGTGACGATCTCGTCCGGGGCCAGGTGTTCGATCCCCAGAAGATGACGCGCGCGGAGTGTCATGGCTGCCCCTGTCCTGACTTGCCCGCTTATAGGCGGAGGCCGCAGGCGCGGGCAAGGGGGCGCGCGGGTTGCGATTGCCGCGCGGTGCGGGCTTGGATAGGGTCGCGCCATGGAGCAGGAGCTGGACTATCACACCTTGCGCGCGGCGCTGGAATGGCAGGTGGAACTTGGCGCCACCGAGGCCATCAGCGACGCGCCCGTGGACCGGACCGTCGCGGTGGAGCCGGAGCGCCCGAAAGCGCCCGCAGCGGCCCCCGCGGCGCCGTCCGTGGCCGCCGCCCCTGCGCCGGACGGGCCCGAGATGGCGGTCACCGCCGCGCGCGGAGCCGCCGCGCAATCGGGCAGTCTGGAGGCTTTGCGCGACGCGCTCGCCGCCTATCCCCATTGCGAGCTGCGCAAGGGCGCGCGGAACCTCGTCTTCAGCGACGGGCGGCCCGGGGCGCGGGTGATGATCCTCGGCGAAGCGCCGGGCCGCGACGAGGACCGGGAGGGGCGACCATTCGTCGGGCGGGCCGGGCAGCTTTTGGACAAGATGCTGGCCGCGATCGGCCTGGCTCGGGACGCGCCGGATCCAGGCCATGCGGTCTATATCACCAACATCCTGCCCTGGCGCCCGCCCCAGAACCGCGACCCGCGCCCCGACGAGATCGCCATGATGATGCCCTTCGTGCAGCGCCATGTGACGCTGGCGGACCCGGAGATCCTCGTTCTGATGGGCAATATCTCCTGCCAGGCGGTGCTGGGGCGCAAGGGGATCACCCGGCTGCGCGGCCAATGGACCGAGGCCATGGACCGACCGGCCCTGCCGATGTTCCACCCGGCCTTCCTGCTGCGCCAGCCGGCCCAGAAACGCGCGGCCTGGGCAGATCTGCTCGACCTTCAAGCCAGACTGAAAGGGACCGAATGAGCCGTATCGACGAGAGCAAGACCTTTCTGCCCATGCGAATCGCGGTGCTGGCGGTGTCCGACACGCGGTCTATCGAGGAGGACCGCTCGGGGCAGACGCTGGTGGACCGGATCGAGGGCGCAGGGCACCGCGTGGCCGACCGCAAGATCCTGCGCGACGAGCGCGCCGAGATCGCGGATCAGCTGCGCGCCTGGTGTGCGGACCCGGAAATCGACGTGGTGCTGACCACGGGCGGCACGGGTCTTACCGGGCGGGATGTGACGGTCGAGGCGCACCGGGATGTCTACGAGAAGGAGATAGAGGCCTTCGGGACGGTCTTCACCATGGTTTCCATGAAGAAGATCGGCACCTCGGCGGTGCAGTCGCGGGCCTGCGGCGGGGTGGCCAACGGCACCTACCTGTTTGCCCTGCCGGGCAGCACCGGCGCGTGCAAGGACGCCTGGGACGAGATCCTGCAATGGCAATTCGACTACCGCCACCGCCCCTGCAACTTCGTGGAAATCCTGCCGCGTCTGGACGAGCATCTGCGCCGGAAATAGATCCGCCCGCCTGCGCCGCGCGGGTCAGCCCGCGCCGCCCGGCACCACGCGCAGCGGGTTGGTCCGGTCGAGGTCGTCGTCGTCGAAATAGGTGGTGGTCGTCACGCCGGGCAGGGCGGCGAAGTCTTCCATGATATCCACCGGGAACCAGGTGGAGCGGATGGTCTCGAACCCCGGGTAGTCCCGCAGGATGTCGGATGTGACCCGGGCGCAGTTGGCCCAGCCCGCGGCACCGTTGGCAGCGAAGGCGGCGATCATCGCATCGGCTGTCTGCTGGGGCACCTCGACCCTTTGCTCGACCACGCGCCAGGCCTCGCGGGCATGGTAGTCGATATAGTGGGTCTCCAGCTGCGGGGTGATGCCGTAGTGCAGATCGTTGCGCTCGGGCGACCAGGGGTGCCACCAGGTGCCCGCCGGATCCCAGATCACGCGCTCCGCGCCGTCGATCAGAACGGCCGTATGGCCACCCTCGCCGGTGCTGTTGCGGATAACCGTCAACAAGGTGACCGACGCGGTCCCGCCATCCGCGTAGCGCGATTGGTTCACCTCGGCGTCACTTGCCCATTCCGACTCCGCCGCGCAGGCCGCCAACAGGGTCAACGCCCCCAGGGCGCCCGCGATACGGAACCTCATGTTGCGCCGGGATCAGCCGTTGATCATGTACAGCAGGATCAGGAAGACGATGATCGAGATCGTTGTCCACTTGGTGATGGCCAGGAACCCGTGGAAGGTCTTTTCCTGCTCGGAAATGTCCATCGAACCGTGCTTGTGCTCTTCTGCCATGGTGTCTCTCCCGTTCGCGTGTCGTCCTTCGACTAGCCGATCCGTGCGTCCGTGTCACGAGGGACGGGGCCGCACACCGCAGCGGGCGGGTCAGTCCGCGACAGCGTGCCACAGGCGCACGCCATCCGGCCGCTCGGTCCAGCGCGCCCGCCCGGTGGCGTGCAAGTGGTTGAGATGCGCCACCGCTTCGACCAGCGCGAGGCCGTAGGTGTCGCCGGTGATCGTCCGCTTGAACAGCAGGCCGAAGCAGTCGGGCGCGGTACGCGGCGCTTCGGCCAGAAACGCTTGCAGCCGGGCCAGCGCCTGGTGGTGGTTGTCGATCAGCTGGTCGAGCCGCTTGGGCAGACCGGTGAACGGCAGCTTGTGACCGGGCAGAACCAGGTGATCCTCGGTGGCGTGGGTCGCGAGACGGGTGCAACTGTCGAGCCAGCCGGACAGGGGGTCCGCCTCGGGCTCGGTGGCGTAAACCCCGATATTGGGGGAAATCGTCGATAGCAGCTGGTCGCCGCCCAGCACGAGGTTGCAATCCGCGCTCCACAGAGTTGCGTGTTCGGGCGCGTGGCCATGGCCGATCCGGACGTGCCAGCGGCGGCTCCCGGCTGTGACGGTGTCGCCCTCCCGGATGCGGGTAAAGCCGAGTGGCATGGGGGCCACGGTATCGGCGAAGTTGAACGGCCGCTCGGCCGCGCGCCTTGCAAGGATCTCGGGGTCCATCCCGGCCCGGCGCCAGAAGGTCAGGGTTTCGGGCGTGGGCCGGTCCTGGGCATCCAGTTGCAGCATCCGCGCCATGAGCCAGGCCGTGCGGGTGGTGATCAGCTCGGCCCCGTGGTCGGACTGGAACCAGCCGGCGCAGCCCATGTGGTCCGGGTGGTGGTGGGTGACGATCACCCGGCGCACGGGCTTGCCCGCCAGTGGCCCGGCCAGCAGGTCGTCCCAGAGCGCGCGGCTCTTGCGGCTGTAAAGCCCTGTGTCCACCAGCGTCCAGCTGTCCCCGTCATCCAGCGCGTAGACATTCACATGGTTCAGCACCATGGGCAGGGGCAGGCGCATCCAGAGCACGCCTTGGGCGATCTCGGTCGCGGTGCCCGTGTCCGGCGCGGTCTCGAACGGGGTCCGCAGGGGGCCGAAGGGCATGTTCATCAGGCGACGAGGTCTTCCGGGTCCAGGGCGTAGAGGTCCTTATCCCCCGCAAGGGCCTGGGCGGCAAGGGCGCCGTGTTCGGGCAGAAGCCGCCCGACGAAGAACCGCGCAAGCGCGCTGCGCGGGCCGCGGCCACCCTCGGCAATGGCGGCGGCGAGATGGGCATGCCCGCCCAGCACCCGGGCCGCGGCCATCAGGTACGGCTGTGCCCCGCCGAAGCGGGCATTGAGCCGGGTCTCGGCCACCAGCGCCTCGGTCGTCTCGCGCAGGGTCTCGCAGGCTTGCCATACCGGCTCGGCCAGTTCCGGCAGGCTCCCGCGCGCGGATTCTGCCAGCGCCTCGATCTCGTCCAGCAGGCGGGACATGGCCTCGCCCCCATCCGCGAGCTTGCGGCCCACCAGGTCCATGGCCTGGATGCCATTGGTGCCCTCGTAGATCGCGGTCACCCGCACGTCGCGCAGGTATTGCGCGGCCCCGGTTTCCTCGATCACGCCCATGCCGCCATGGACCTGCAGGCCGAGATCGGCGACCCGGATGCCGGTGTCGGTCCCGTAGGCCTTGCAGATCGGGGTCAGCAGGGCGGCGCGGGCAGCCCAGCTTTCCGCCCCGGTGGCGTGGTGCATGTCGGTGGCCACCGCGGTCGAGAGCGCGATGGCGCGGGCGGCGAAAACCTCGGCGCGCATGGTCATCACCATCCGGCGCACATCCGCATGGGCGAGGATGCTGTCTGCGTCGGCAACCGGGGTCTGGCCCTGTTTACGGTCGCGGGCATGGGCCAGTGCGTGCTGGTAGGCGGCCTCGGCCACGCCGATGCCCTGGACCCCGACGCCGAGCCGCGCGTTGTTCATCATGGTGAACATCGCGCGCATCCCGCCATGCTCCGGCCCCACGAGCCAGCCGGTCGCGCCTTCGTACTGCATCACGGCGGTGGGGCTGCCATGCAGGCCCAGCTTGTGTTCGAGACTGACCACCTTCAGCGCGTTGGCCACCCCCGGATTGCCCGCCGCGTCGGGCAGGTGCCGCGGCACGAGGAACAGGCTGATCCCCTTGGTCCCCGGCGCCCCGTCCGGCAGGCGCGCCAGCACCAGGTGGCAGACATTGCCGGTGAAGTCGTTGTCGCCCCAGCTGATATAGATCTTCTGGCCGGTGATCGCGTAGGTCCCGTCGCCCTTGGGCACCGCCTTCGTGGTCAGTGCGCCCACATCCGAACCCGCCTGCGGTTCGGTCAGGTTCATGGTGCCCACCCAGTCGCCGGAGGTCAGCCGGGGCAGGTAAAGCGCCTTGAGTGCATCGGAGGCATGGGCCTCCAGTGCCTCGATCTGGCCCTGGGTCATCATCGGCGCGATCTGCAGCGAAAGGCAGGCCGAGGACATCATCTCGTTCATGCAAGTGGCCAGTGCCATGGGCAGGCCCATCCCGCCATAGGCCGGGTCAGCCGACATCCCCACCCAGCCGCCAGCAGCAATCGCGCGGTAACCTTCGGCAAAGCCCGGCGAGGTCCGCACCACCCCATTCTCCAGGCGCGCAGGGTGCAGATCGCCCGCGCGCTGCAACGGGGCAAGCTCCCCCTCGCAGAGCTTGGCGGCCTCGGTCAGGATCGCCTCGGTCACGTCCGGCGTGGTCTCGGCGAAACGGTCGGTCGCCTGCACCGCGTCGAAGCCCACCACGTGGTCGAGCAGGAAGCGCAGATCGTTCAGCGGTGCGGTATACGGCATGGTCTCTCCCGAATGGGCAGGGTGTGCGGGCTTGGCAGGGGCGCGGCAGCGGTTTATGCGCTGGTCCCCGAACGGCAGCTTATGGAGCAGGGCCATGACCCTCAAACGGAACGCGACGTCACGGCATGGCTGAAACCGCAAGGACCGAGCGCCTGGGCGCGGATGGGGCGGGCCTTGCACGGGCCGCGGCGCTGTTGCGCGCGGGGAGGCTCGTGGCGTTTCCGACCGAGACGGTCTACGGGCTCGGCGGCGATGCGCGCTCCGACCGGGCGGTGGCGGGTATCTTCGCGGCCAAGGGGCGGCCCAGTTTCAACCCGTTGATCGTCCATGTGCCCGACCTCGCGGCGGCCGGCCGGTTGGTGGACCTGCCTCCGGCGGGATTGGCTCTGGCAGAGGCCTTCTGGCCCGGGGCGCTCACCCTCGTGGCGCCCATGCGCGCGGAGGCAGGGATTTCCCCGCTGGTGACCGCGGGGCTGGAGACGCTGGCCGTAAGGGTGCCCGCGCATTCCGCCGCCCAGGCGCTGCTGCGCGGCTTCGACGGGCCGGTGGCCGCGCCCTCGGCCAATCCTTCCGGCGGGGTCAGTCCAACCACCGCGGCCCATGTTCTGGACGGGCTCGACGGAAAAATCGCGGCGGTGCTCGATGGGGGCGCCTGCCCGGTGGGGTTGGAGTCGACCATCGTCAGCCTGGCGGGGGAGACCCCGATGCTCCTGCGGCCCGGCGGCGTGACCGCGGAGGCATTGGCGCAGGTTCTGGGCGCACCGATTGCCGAGGGGGCCGGGTCCGCGACCCAGCCCACAGCGCCGGGGCAGCTGGCCTCGCATTACGCGCCCGACGCGCCTGTGCGGCTAAACGCAACCGCGCGCCAGGATGGAGAGGTCTGGCTCGGCTTCGGCCCGGACTGCCCGGGCGACATGAGCCTCTCGGAGAGCGGCGAGCTGGCCGAGGCGGCGGCGCGGCTCTTCGCGGCCCTGCGGGCGATGGATGCCCTGGCCGAAGGGCGCCGGATCGCCGTGGCCCCGGTGCCCCAAACCGGGCTCGGTGCGGCGATCAATGACAGGCTCCGCCGAGCGGCGGCCCCGAGGGCGGAAGGCGAGGACTGAGGCCCCAAACCGGGCCGGCGCGGCAGGTGCGCATTCCGGGCCGATCTGGCCCGTCCCTCAGGCCCGCCCGCCCGTGGCCGACAGCATCAGCGGATCGATCCCCAGCGTGCCGAGCGCCATCTGCCATTTCTGCTCCGCCGCGGCCTCGAACACCAGTTCAGGGGCGGCATCGCAGGTCAGCCAGCCATTGCGCTGCAACTCGTTCTCCAGCTGTCCCGGTCCCCAGCCTGCGTAGCCGAGCGCGAGGAAGCAGCGACGCGGCCCGGTGCCTTGGGACAGATCCTCCAGCACATCAAGCGTTGCCGTCATGCCGAACCGGTCGTCGACCTGCAGGGTGGAGCTGTTGCCGGTATAGTCCCCGGTATGCAGCACGAAGCCCCGCCCGCCCTCGACCGGGCCGCCGTAATGGACCAGCACCTCCGGCGCCTCGGCGGGTGGCGGCGAGATCTGCAACTGTTCCAGCAGATCGCTGAACTTCAATTCCGGCGTGGGCTTGTTGATGATCAGGCCCATGGCGCCGTCATCGGAATGGGCACAGATATAGACGACCGAGTGCTCGAATCGCGGATCTCCCATGCCCGGCATGGCGATGAGGAGCTTTCCACGGAGCCCGTCCTGAGGATGCTGCGCTTGCATAGGGCGAAAATGGGATGGGGCTTTACGGGTTACAATAGGCGGTTTGTCTCACCACACGAAGGCACGCTATCGCCTTTTCGTGATTTCCGTTCCCGGGGCGGGGGGCTAGGATCGCTCGGATGATGAAAGACTGGTTGTTGATTGCCCCGACCCTTTGCGCGCTGGCTTTTGCCGGCCTCCTGCCGCAGCGCGGGGTCGCGCAGGAATTCACGGGGGCGAACCTGGTGCAGGTGGACGTGCTCCCGGGCTGGCGGGAGGCCGATGGCAGCCATTTCGCCGGGATCCGCATCCGGATGCAGCCGGGCTGGAAAACCTATTGGCGCACGCCCGGCGATGGGGGCATCCCGCCGCTCTTCGATCTGGCGGCGTCGGGTAACCTCGCCGGGTTCACGCCGCGCCTGCCCGCGCCGGTAGTATTCGACGTCGATGGGCTGCGGTCGATCGGTTACGTGGACGAGGTGGTCTTTCCGCTCCAGTTGCAAACCGTGCAGGGCGACGCGCCGATCCAGCTCGACGGGGCGCTGCATTTCGGTGTCTGCGAAGAGGTCTGCGTGCCGGTGGAGGTCCGACTGAAGGCGGAGTTGACGGCGCCGGGCCAAAGCAGCGCGATGATCGCGGCGGCACTGGCCCAGGAGCCGAAGCTGCATGCGGGCGCGATCAGCTGTGTCTTTACGCCCACCGAGGACGGGCTGCGTCTGCGGGCGGCGATCGCCGAGCCTGCGCGGCCTGGCGAGGTGGCCGTGATCGAGTTGGCGGACCCGACCCTCTGGGTGTCCCACGCGGAGACCCATCGCGAGGGCGGCCAGTTGATTGCGGATGTAAAGATCTATGCCGCCCATGACGGGCCTGTCCCCATCGACCGCAGCGGGGTGCGGATGACGGTCCTTGCCGAGGGAACGGCTTACGAGCGGCGCGGTTGCGGCGGGTAGCCGGGCCGCGGTGGTGCCGGTGTCTCCGAGAGGTGTTGCGCCGACCTTCGGTCGTCGCCGGGGGCCGGACCTGCGGTCCGGCCTGCCAGCGGCGCGGTTGTTTTGAGGCTCAAGCGGTTGGACGCGTCTCGCCCCTCAGACGGGCGCGACCCCGCAAGCCCAGGATCAGCGCGCTGAGCAACCAGGTTGCAAGCGCGATGGCACAGACCCCGCCCAGGAAGGCGACGAAGGTGGCCATGGGCGCCGAGAGGCCCGCGGGCAGCATGTCCGCCAGCGGGGCAGGCAGAGCTCCGGTGACGGCGGACACCCCGAAGGTGGCTGCGGCCCAGCCGGCGCAGAGGGCCGTGGCCAGGATGGCCGCGCGCCCGGCGCCCCCGGCGCGCAGCGGCGCGCCGAGCGCCCGGCGCAGGGCGGCCAGTTGCCGGCCGATATCCTGCTGCATCGCCATGAAGGCGGGCACGAGGATCAGCACCAGCACCATCCCGAACCCCAATCCGTAGACCAGCGTGATCACCGTGGGCTTGAGGAACTGCGCCTGCTGCGAGCCTTCGTAGAGCAGCGGCGTGAGGCCGAGCACCGTGGTCAGGGTGGTCAGCAACACGGGCCGCAGCCGGTCCACCGTCCCGTCGATGATGGCGGGGACGAGGCCCCGCTCCTTGCCGTATTCGTCGATCGTGCTCACCAGCACGATGGAATCGTTGATGATGATCCCCGCCATGCCGATCAGGCCCACCACCGAGAACATCGACAGCGGCACGTCCCAGACGTAATGCCCCCAGATCGCCCCGATCAACCCGAACGGGATCACCACCATCACCACAGCGGGCCGCGTCCAGCTGGAGAAGATCCAGGCCAGGCACAGGTAGATCCCCACGAGGCAGAGCAGGAAGCCGATGGTGGCGTCGGTCAGGAAGGCGCGCTCCTGCTCCGCGAGGCCGGTCTGAACGTAGTTGACGCCGAATTCTTCCTGGATGCGGGGCAGGTGCTCTTCGATCAGCAGGGTGTTGATCTCGGCGGCCCGGACCGGGTCGTCCTCCGAGATGTCGCCGGTCACCGAGACCACCCGAAGCCCGTTCTCGCGCTGGATGCGGGAGAACCCCTCCTGGCTGCGGACCGAGACGATATCGGCCAGGGGCACATAGGCGCCCGAGGGGGTGCGCAGCAGCATCCGGTCGAGGAAATCCGGGCCGATCTCGGCGGCGGGCAGTTCCACCCGGATTGCGCCGGTGCGGGTGCCCACGGGATAGGTCGCCGCCTCGATCCCGTTGAGCCGCGCGCGCAACTCGCGCCCCAGCGCGTCGATGTCGAAGCCCAGCTGGCTGCCCGTGGGGGTCAGATCGAGGATCAGCTCTTGCTTGTCATAGGCCAGGCTGTCCTCCAGCGCCGAGACCTCCGGGTAGATCGCGAGCCGGGTCTTGAGCGCCTCGGCGGCGGCCTTGAGCGTTTCTGTATCCGCGCCGTAGAACTCCACCGAGAGCGCATCGCCGCCCGGACCGGAACGCCAGCCGCGGAAGCTCAGGGTCTCCAGCATCGGGTGGCGCGGGACGGCGTCCTGCAGGTCCGCAAGGAAGGTGAAGGACGAATAGGGGCGCAGGTCGGCGTCGATCAGGTCGATGGCGATGGAGCCCAGCTGATCGGTATCCTTGCTGTCGGCGCCGGCAAGGCCGCGCCCGGTGGTGCCGCCCACCTCGGTCAGCACGAAGGCCAGCGGATTGAGCCCATGCTCGGCCTCGTAGCGGGCGGCAACCTCGTCCGTGCCTTGCTGGATCAGGCGCATGGCCTCGAACGTGTCTTCGCGGGTCGCGCCGGGCAGCATGGCGAAATTGCCGGTGATCGAGCCGCGCTCGGGCGCGTTGAAGAAGCGCCATGTCACGTCGCCCCGCACGAACAGCGCCGCCTGCGCCAGGAGCAGCACGATGGCCCCGGCAAAGACCGGGTAGCGCGCAGCGATGCAGAAGGCGATCAGGCGGCGGAACAGCACCCGTTTCACCCAGTCAAGGCCCCGGTTCACCTGGCGCGAGGGCCAGTCGTACCAGTGTTCCCTGGCGGAATGGGCCAGCGCATGGGCCATGTGGTTCGGCAGGATCAGGAAACACTCCACCAGGCTGGCCAGCAGCACCGCGATCACCGTGAAGGGAATCGCATAGATCAGGTTGCCGAAACTCCCGCCGATGGCCGTCAGACCGAAGAACGCGATGACCGTGGTGATCGTGGCCGTGAAGACCGGGGGCGCCATGCGGATGGCGGCATTGGCGGCGGCGGTCGGGCCGTCCTCGCCCATGTACCGCGCGCGGTAATCGGCATGCTCGCCCACGACGATGGCGTCATCGACCACGATCCCCAAGGTGATGATCAGCGCAAAGAGCGACACCATGTTCAGGGTGAGCCCGCCGAGATACATCAGCGACATCGCCGCCATCATCGCAACCGGGATGCCGGCGGCAACCCAGAAGGCGGTGCGCGCGTTCAGAAACAGGAACAGCAGACCCACAACAAGTGCGAGGCCCAGCAGCCCGTTATCCACCAGGATGTTCAGGCGGCTGGAAATTTGCTCCGCCCGGGTGCGGATCAGCTCGATCCGGACCCCTGCGGGCAGGTCCCGTTCCAGCGCTTCGGCGACCTCGGCCACCTGGGCCTGGATGGCGATCGCGTCGCCCTCCTCGGAGCGGTCGACGCGGACCGAGATGGCCGGATTCGCGCCGACGAAATAGGCCCGGTCCCGGTCCACGCCGCCGACGAAGATCGTCGCCACATCGCCCACGGTCAGCACGTTGCCGTCCGCATCCGTGCGCAGGGGCAGGGCGGCGAGGTCCTCGGCGCTGCGGGTCTCGGTGCCGGTGCGCACCCGGGCGCTGCCCCCGGCGATGTCGCCGGAAGGGGCGCTGTCCACCGCGCCCGCGATCACGTCGGCGATCTCGCGCAGGGTCAGGTCGTGGCGGATCAGGTCGAGCGTGGCGACCTCCACCAGGGTCTCGGGGGCGGCGATGCCGCGGATCGTGGTGCGGGTCACCCCGGCCTCGAAAAGGCGGGCGACGAATTCGTCTGAGAACCGCGCCAACTGGTCCACACCCACGGGGCCGTGCACCACCACGTCGGTGATCCGGTCGCGCCAGTTGTTGCGCCGGATCACCGGCTCCTCGGCGTCTTCGGGCAGGTCGGTGATCGCATCCATGGCGGCGCGCACATCGTCGGTGGCGCGGCTCATGTCCCAGCCGGGCTCGAACTCCACCGAAATCCTTGCGCTACCTTCGCGGGCGGTGGCGTCGCTTTCGGTCACGCCCTCGACCGCCTGCAGGGCAGGCTCCAGCAGGGACACGATGGCGCGGTCCACATCCTCGGCCCCGGCGCCGTCCCAGCTGACCTGCACGGTGATGTCGTCGACCACCACGTCCGGAAAGAACTGGGTCCGCATCTGGGGGATCACTGCGAAGCCGATGGCCAGCAGCATCAGCAGCAGCAGGTTCGCCGCCGTCCGGTGCCGGGTGAAATAGGTGAGAATTCCGCCCAGAGCGCCCATGTCAGCTGCCCATCCGGCTCTCAAGCCGCGCGACCACGGCGGCCGGCACCTGGTCCTCGGCCAGTTGCGCCACCAGCCGGGCCTTGGCCTCTGCGGGCATCCGGTCATTGCCCTCCACGAAGGCGATCAGGCGCGCGCGGCGGTCCGGGTCGAGGGTGAGCATCTCGGTACTGGCGGCGGTCACCGCCCCCTCCGGCGTGGCCCGGATCGGACGGACCTTGATCCCAGCGCCCAGGACCGGCGCGCGCTCGGTCACCACTTCGCGGCCCGCATGGCCGCCGACGCGCACGATCATCTCGTCGCCCTGACGGCGCAGGATCTCCACCCGGCCGACCTCCAGCCGGTCCTCCGCGCCCAGCAGCAAAACGCTGCCATCGGGGGCCACGGCGGTCGCGGGCAGCACCACCGCGTCCTCCACCGGCGGCTCCGGGGCGGTGACGGTCACGAAATCGCCGGGGCGGAAGGCGGGCGCGTCGTCCAGACGGGCGAAGAGCAGCCGGCCGGTCTGCCCCTCGCCGACCCGTGCCGCGGCGCGGTTGAGCTGCGCCGTGGCGCGGATCGCCTCCCCCAGCACCTCGAGCGTGACCTCCACCTCGGTGTCCCGCAACCGCCCGCTGTCGTCCAACAGGCGCAGGTACTGGGTGGCGGAGGTGCGGAAGGCCACTTCCAGCGCCGTGGGGTCGATCAGATCGGCCAGTTTCTCGTTCGCCGCCACGCGCCCGCCGATCACGGCGGCAGTGCCGCTGAGCGTGCCGTCGAAGGCCGCCGTCAGGGTGGTATCCTCCAGGTCGCGGGCGGCCTCGGCCACCTCGATCTCGCGCCGGGCGATCTGGGTCCGGGCCTGGTCGATCCGGGCCTCCACCGCGGCCAGTGCCGTGCGGCGCGACAGCAGTGATTGCAGGGCGGCGGCCTCGGCCAGTTCGGCCCCCTCCACATTGGCTTCGGTCCCGACGCCGCGGGCCAGAAGGTCGCGTTGCCGCGCCAGCGCCCGCCGCTGCAGGTCCAGCTGCGCCTGTGCCGCGGCGACGTCATCGGTCGCCAGCACCAAAGAGCGTTCCGCATCCGCCAGCGTCGCGCGCGCCTCGGCCAGGTCGTTGCGCGCCTTCTGCAAGGCGGTTTCCGCATCCGCCGGGTCGATCTGGGCCAGAACCTCGCCCGCCGCCACGCGCCCGCCCTCTTCGAACGAGGGGTGCAGGGCGGTGATCACGCCGGCGCTGGAGGCGCGCAGCTCCAAGGTGCGGCGGCTGCGGATTTCTCCGAAAACAGTCAGGACCGGGGTGACGACCTCCGGCTCCAGGGTCATCACGCTTGCGGCATAGACCCGCTCGCGGGCCGTGCTGCTCGCCGGGGCATCGGCATTGCGCGCGGTGATCGCATCGGACAGGATCAGCCCGCCCAGCCCCAGAAGCCCCAATGTCAGGGACAGAAGCACAAGGCCCACAAGGCTGCGGGTCAGGAATCGCATGGCTAGGGGTCTCCGGGCTATGAGCGGACCTGCTCTGTATAGCGTAAGAGATAATCGTTTCCGGCGCAGAAAAAAGTCAAACTCGCGCAGGTGTTAGCCCAGGAGCGCCAGCATCCCGTAAAGCGTCGCGATCCCGCAGATGATCGAGAGCAGGACATTCCGGCTCAGCACCCCGACCGCGAGGGTGACGACGGCGGCTGAAATGCGGGCGGGCTCGGCCTCCCCGCCCGTGGCGGCGGGCCAGACCACCAGCGGCGCGATCAGGGCCGGGAACACCGCGACCGAGGTGTAGCGCAGGTGCCGCAACAGCCATTCCGGCAATTCCCGGTCGCCGATCAGACCGAGGAAGGAATAGCGGATCAGGAAAGTCCCGATCCCAAGCAGCACGATCAGCCCCCAGAGCGTGACGGGCGAGATGTCGATCATCGGGCAGCCTCCCGGCGGCGGGTCTGCCACAGCTCCACCCGGGCGCCGACGAGCATCGCGCAGCCCGCCGCAAAGATGGTGCCCAGGCTGAAGGGCAGGCCGACAAAGGCCAGCGCCAGAACGGTCGCGGTGAAGGCCGCGACCACATGGGCCAGGCTGGTCAGGGCCGGGGCCACCAGCGCGAGGAAGGTGATCGGCAGGGCGAAATCCAGCGCCATTTCCGGCGGTATCCGCGCCCCCAGGACCGCCCCGGTCCAGGTCGCGGGGTACCAGCACAGGCAGATCAGCGAGGCCGCGCCGAGATGGAAGGCGAACCGCTCCCGCAGGGGCAATGCGGGGTCCTTCTCGAACCGGGCGACAGAGACGGCATAGGTCTGATCCACCAGAAAATAGGCGCAAATCGCCTTCTGCCAGACGGGCAGGGGGCCGAGATGCGGCGCGATCGACGCGGAATAGAGCGCCATGCGCAGGTTCACCGCCAGGGCCGAGGCCAGCACGATGATCACCGGGGCGTTCTCGCTCAGAAGTTGCACGGCCGTGAATTGCGCGGCCCCCGCGATCACCAGAAGGCTGAATCCCATCACCTCGGCGATGTTCAGCCCCGCCTCGGTGGCGACCACACCGAAGAGCATGCCGAAGGGCACGGTCACGAGCAGAAAGGGCGCGCCTTGGCGCAGGCCCTGGAGATAGAGGCTGGACATGGGTTCACCGTGTTGCCGATACCGGGGCCTGCTAGACCACCGGCGCGGCAGGGGCAAGCGCGCTCACTCGAAGGTCTTGGTCACCCGGCCGAGCAACATGAAGGCCCGCGCCGACCGGGTATCGGCAAGCTTGATGATCTCTTCATCCGTGGCATGGGCCGCGAAGGCCGAAAACGTCCGGTCGAAATGGCGTAGAAAATGGTGGACCGTGTCGCGAAAGATCGGGTCGGACTTCATCCGCGCCGAACTCAGCGCAAGGCAGGACCGGTCCCGGATGCCCCCCAGGGCCGCGACCGTCCGCCCGCGCTCGCCCTCGGCGAAGCGGCGCCAGGCATCGGGCTTGGCCCGGTCCGGGGTCAGGTCGTCCATGTAGATCCCGTCCTCGGACAACAGGGTCAGCACATCCTGCGCCGACCGAATCAGCTTGCCCGCATCCCGATCCTCCAGCGCGCGGCGCAGGGCGCGAAAGCCTTCCTTGTCCTCCGTGGTCTCGGGGAAATTCGCCGCGCGGATGAATTCGGACACGGAAATCGGCTCCCGCAGGTCCTCCGGCGTGTCGAAGCCGAGCGATGGCTGCGTCTCGCGCGGCAGGCGCTTGACCTGCGGCTCGGCCAGGGCGGCCTTGCTCTCGGAGGATTGCGCCGGGCCGGTCCGCGCACTGGCGAAGGTCACCAATGCGGTCTCGGTCTGCTTGGCGGTCTGGGCGATCTGGTCGATCTTCTGGGCGACCGTCGGCGGCATGGCGCCCTGACTGCGGGCCTGCTGCACCACGGTTTCGCGCATGGCGGCAATGGCCCCCTGCAGCCGGTCGGCCTCGTCGCGCATGATCCGCGCCGTGCGCGCCACGGAGGCCGCCACCCAGATCAGCGCGATGGGCAGGAACACCGCCAACAGGATCATCACGATCCCCAGCGCCCCGGCCCCGGTGGCGGCGATGCTTGCGCCGAGGTCGAGCACGAAGAACAGGATCAGCACCATCACCAGCCAGACCAGGCTGAGCCCCAGCGCGATGATCTCGATCGCGGTGATCCCGTGGCGGGCGCCAGGCATGCCGAACCCGCCAAGGTCCTGACCGGTCCCTTTCGACTGCTGCGCCATGCTCGTTTCCGTTTTTTGTGCCGTCGCGGTTACTTGTACGCGATCTCGAGGATTTCGTAAGACTTCGTGCCGCCCGGGGTGCGGACCTCGACGCTGTCGCCTTCCTCCTTGCCGATCAGGGCGCGGGCGATGGGCGATTTGAGGTTCAGCAGGCCCTTTTCGATATCGGCCTCCGCCTCCCCCACGATCTGGTAGGTCTTCTCCTCGTCCGTGTCCTCGTCGACGATGGTCACGGTGGCGCCGAACTTGACCGCGCCCGACAGGGTCGCGGGGTCAATCACTTGTGCGCGCGACAACAGCGCCTCCAACTCCTTCACCCGGCCTTCGATAAAGCTCTGCTTTTCGCGCGCGGCGTGGTACTCGGCATTCTCGGACAGGTCACCATGCTCGCGCGCCTCGGCAATCGCCCGGATCACGGCGGGGCGTTCCACGCTCTTGAGCTGTTTCAGCTCCGTATCCAACGCCGAATGACCCCGGCGGGTCATGGGGATTTTTTCCATGGGTCTTTCCTGAGAATTCGAGTCGAAACCTGAAACAAGAACCATAATCATGCCCCGCGCCCACGCAAGGCCGGTTTGCAGGGCGTGTTCCCACGTCAGAATTCGTTGCAGCGCAGCGTCACAATTGACCCTTCCGGACGCGCCCGCTATCTCGTGGCGCAATATTATTTCAATCCCCCTCGGGGCTAGCCAGTGTGAGAGCGAATGACCCAGATCGAGCGTGAAGCGATGGAATACGACGTGGTGATCGTCGGAGCGGGCCCGGCGGGCCTGTCGGCGGCGATCCGTCTGAAACAGCTGGACGCGGATCTGAACGTCGTCGTGCTGGAAAAAGGCTCAGAGGTCGGCGCGCATATCCTGTCCGGCGCGGTGCTGGATCCCGTCGGTCTCGATGCGCTGATCCCCGACTGGAAGGACCGCGGCGCGCCCATCACCGTGCCCGTGCGCGAGGACAAGTTCTACATGCTGGGCGAGGCGGGCGCGATGCGCATCCCGACCTTCCCCATGCCGCCGCTGATGAACAACCACGGCAACTACATCGTCTCGATGGGTAATGTCTGTCGCTGGATGGCCGAGCAGGCCGAGGAAATGGGCGTCGAGATCTTCCCCGGCATGTCCTGCTCGGAGCTGGTTTACGGCGAGAACGGCGAAGTCAAAGGCGTGGTCGCCGGCGAGTTCGGCAAGAACCCCGACGGCACGCCCGGCGACAGCTACGAGCCGGGCATGGAGCTACACGGCAAATACGTGATGCTGGGCGAAGGCGTGCGCGGATCGCTCAGCAAGCAAGTGATCGAGAAATACGACCTGTCCATGGGCCGCGAGCCGCAGAAATACGGCCTTGGCATGAAGGAAATCTGGGAAATCGACCCCGAGAAGCACCGCGAAGGCAGGGTCGTGCACACCATGGGCTGGCCTCTGGGCAAGAACGCGGGCGGCGGGTCGTTCATCTATCACCTGGACAACAACCAGGTCTATGTGGGCTTCGTGGTGCACCTGAACTACGAAAACCCGTACCTGTTCCCCTACATGGAATTCCAGCGGTTCAAGCACCACCCGATGGTGGCCGAGCTGCTCAAGGGCGGCAAGCGGGTGGCCTACGGCGCGCGCGCGATCTCCGAGGGCGGGTACCAGTCCATGCCCAAGGCCTGCTTTCCTGGCGGGGTGCTGCTGGGCTGTTCCGTGGGGCTGGTGAACGTGCCGCGGATCAAGGGCAACCACAACGCGATGTTGTCGGGCAAGGCGGCGGCGGAGGCGGCCCATGCCGCGCTGGCGGCGGGCCGGTTCGGCGATACCCTGAAGGAATACGAGGGCGAGTTGCGCTATGGCCCGGTGGGCCAGGACCTCAAGAAGGTGCGCAACGTCAAGCCGCTATGGTCGAAATACGGGCTGACGGCATCCCTGACCCTGGGCGGGCTCGACATGTGGACCAACACGCTGGGCTTTTCACTGTTCGGGACGGTCAAGCACGGCAAGACCGACGCCGAGGCCACCGGCAAGGCGGCCAGGTTCACGCCCATCGACTACCCCAAGCCCGATGGCGTGCTGTCCTTCGACCGGCTGACCAACGTGGCCTATTCCTTCACCAACCATGAAGAGGCGCAGCCCGCGCACCTGACCCTGAAGGATGCCAGCATTCCCGTGGGCAGGAACCTGCCCGACTACGCCGGCCCCTCGGCGCGCTATTGCCCGGCGGGGGTCTACGAGTTCGTCCGCGAAGAGGGCAAGCCGACCCGGTTCGTCATCAACTTCCAGAACTGCGTCCACTGCAAGACCTGCGATATCAAGGACCCCGCCCAGAACATCGTCTGGACCACCCCCCAGGGCGGAGACGGCCCGAACTACCCGAACATGTGAGGCGCAGGCGCCCGCCGGGGCGCCCGTGCCCCGTGATGATGCCGTGACGATCCCGTGATCCGCCCCCGTCCCGCCCGGCAGGGGCGGTTGCGCGGATGGACAGTGCCGCGCCGCGCCGCTACGCTCTGGTGTACCTCTCTTCCCCATCGAAAGGCGCAGTCATGGATAGAAAGGCGAAACGCACACTCGGATGGGTTCTGGCCGCGGCCCTTGCGCTGCCCCTCGCCCCGCCGGTCCAGGCCGCGCCCGATGGGGTTGCGGGCGCCTATCTCGCCGGTCGGGCTGCGAGCCTGAACAGCGATTATCGCGATGCCGCCCGCTACTACGCCCGCGCCCTGATGCGTGACCGTGCGAACCCGGCGCTGATGGAAAGCGCCGCGATTGCCTTCCTCGCCCTGGGCGACCAGGCCAGCGCCTATCCCATCGCCCTGAAACTGGCCGAGGGGTATCCCACCAACCAGATCGCCAACCTGATCCTCGCCGCCGATGTGCTTGGCCCCGATGGCAGCCTCGACATGGATGTGCCCAGCGTCGGCCCCGTGGGCGACCTGCTGGTCGCGGGGTGGCGCGCGCTCGACCGGGGACGGCCCGCCGAGGCGCTCGCCGCCTTCGACGAGATGATCGACGACCCCCGCACCCGCGCCTTCGGGATCTACCACAAGGCCATGGCGCTCGCGCAGGTGGGGGATTTCGAAGGGGCCGATGCGCTTTTCCTCGAAGACGGCAGCATCGCCGCAAGCCTCTCGGGCCGCGCGATCATCGCCCACGCCCAGGTACTGGCCCAGCTCGACCGCGCCGACGAGGCCCGCACCCTGATCGAGACCCGGATCGGCGCGGACGACCCGCGTGGGGCCGCCATCCTCGACGCGCTCGACGCAGGCACCCTGGTCTTCGACGTGGTGCCGGACCCCGCCGCGGGCTATGCCGAGACCTTCTTCACCGTGGCGATCGCGCTGAACGGTCAGGCGGCGGATGCCTTCACCCTGCTCTATGCGCGCCTCGCCCAGATCCTTGCGCCGGAACATATCGACGCGCTCCTGCTGACCGCGAGCCTGCTGGAAGACCTGGAACAGTTCGATCTGGCCAACCAGGTCTATGACAAGGTCCCCCGTGACAGCCCCGCCTTCCTGACCGCCGAGATCGGCCGCGCCAACGTGCTGCGCGAGGCGGGCAAGGCCGACGCCGCGATCGAGGTGCTGACCCAGCTGGTCGAAACCCATGGCGACGTGGCCCGGGTTCATGCGGCGCTCGCCGACACCCACCGCCGGATGGAGAATTTCGCCGAAGCCGCCGAGGCCTATGACGCCGCCATCGCCATCGCCGAAGCCCAGGGCCAGGACGACTGGGTGCTCTACTACGCCCGCGGCATCGCCCATGAACGGATCGGCGACTGGGACGAGGCGGAGGTCGACCTGCGCCGCGCGCTGGAACTCAATCCGGGCCAGCCCATGGTGCTGAATTATCTCGGCTATTCCTTCGTCGAGATGGGCGAGAACATGGACGAAGCCCTCGCCATGATCGAAGAAGCCGTCGCCGCCCGGCCCGACAATGGCTATATCACCGACAGCCTCGGCTGGGTGCTCTACCGGATGGAACGCTACGAGGAGGCCGTGCCGCTGATGGAGCGCGCCGTCGCGCTCGAGCCGCTCGACCCGATCATCAACGACCATCTGGGCGACGTCTATTACGCCGTGAACCGCAAGCGCGAGGCGGAGTTCCAGTGGAAGCGCGCCCTGTCCTTCGATCCCGAGGAAGAAGACGCCGAGCGTATCCGCCGCAAACTGCAGGTCGGGCTCGATGCCGTGCTGATCGAAGAGGGGGCCGACCCCATCCATGTCGCCACCGACTGAGGGGCGCGCCCCGGGGTCGCGACCGATCGCGGGCTTTGCCCCGGCGAAGATCAACCTGACCCTGCATGTCACCGGGCAGCGGGGCGATGGCTATCACCTGCTCGACAGCCTCGTGGTCTTCGCCGATATCGGCGACCGGCTGGTGCTCGACCCCGACGCGGCCCTCGGGCTGACCGTGTCGGGCCCGCGCGCGGCGGGCGTGCCCACGGGGCCCGAAAACCTGATCCTGAAGGCCGCGGCCCATCTCGGGGCGGTGCGCGGTGCGATCCATCTGGAAAAACACCTGCCCGCGGCGGCGGGGATCGGTGGCGGGTCCTCCGATGCCGCGACCGCGCTCCGGCTCCATGCGCAGGCGATGGGCCGCGCGCTGCCCGACGATGGCGCGGCCCTTGGTGCCGACGTGCCCGTCTGCCTGCGAGGGAAGGCGACCCGCATGTCCGGGATCGGCGAAGCGCTCACCCCCGTGGCGGGTCTGCCGCCGCTGCCCGCGGTGCTGGTCAACCCTGGCGTGGACGTGCCGACCCCGGCCGTGTTCAGGGGCCTGCGTCAAAAGGAAAATCCGCCCATGCCCGCCGACCTGCCCGGCTTTGCAACGCCGACCGATTGCGCCCGATGGCTCGCCACCCAGCGCAACGACCTGGAGCCGCCCGCCCGCGCCGCGGCCCCCGTGATCGACAGCGTTCTGGCGGAGATCGCGGGCGATCCGGACTGCCTGCTGGCCCGGATGTCCGGCTCCGGCGCGACCTGTTTCGGTCTCTTCGAAACCCCTGCACAGGCGCAGGCGGCGGCGGAAACCCTCTCAACCCGGCACCCGGACTGGTGGGTCGCGCCGACCGTGCTCAGGTGACCCGCGCCACCACGTAATCGGCCAGATCGCGCAGCATGTCGGTCAACGGATGGGGCGCCACCGCCTCCAGCGCGGCCTTGGCCTGGGCGGCATAGGCCACCGCATCGGCCCGGGTCGCCGCCATCGCGCCGTGCCGGTCCAGAAGCGCGAGCGCATGCTCAAGATCCCCGTCGCGCTGGTCGCCCTTCTCGATCACCCGGCTCCAGAAGGCGCGCTCTTCCAGATCCGCCTTGGCCACCGCCTTGATCACGGGCAGGGTCAGCTTACGCTCCCGGAAATCGTCGCCGATATTCTTGCCGGTCTTGGTACTGTCCCCGCCGTAATCCAGCAGGTCGTCGACGATCTGGAACGCGATGCCCAACGCATCGCCATAGGTGAAGAGCGCGCGCACCTGCGCCTCGTCGGCGCCTGCGATCACGCCGCCCACCTCGGTGGCCGCCGAGAACAGCGCCGCGGTCTTGCCCCGCACCACCTTGAGGTAGATGTCCTCGTCCGTCGCCAGGTCCTGCGCCGCCGACAGTTGCAGCACCTCGCCCTCGGCAATCGTCGCCGCCGCGTTCGCCAAGATGTCCAGAACCCGCAGGGAGCCGGTCTCGACCATCAACTGGAAGGACCGCGCGAACAGGTAATCGCCCACCAGCACGCTCGACTGGTTGTCCCACAAAAGGTTCGCCGTGGGCCGTCCGCGCCGCTGGTTGCTCTCGTCCACCACGTCGTCATGAAGCAGCGTCGCGGTGTGAATGAACTCCACCGTCGCCGCGAGATGCACATGGTAAGGCCCGGTGTAGCCGCAGAGCCGCGCGGTCGCCAGCGTCAGCATCGGGCGCAGCCGCTTGCCGCCGGCCTCGACCAGATGCGCTGTCACCTCGGGGATGCGCGGCGCGTGTTCCGAGGCCATCCGCTCCCGGATCAGCACGTTCACCGCGTCCATGTCTTCGGCCAGGTGGGTCGCGAGGCGCTCATGCGGTTTGGTTGCGGCAGGGGTATCCAAGCTCATCACGGCTCCGTCAATCGGCTCGACATCCGAGCCCGGCTACTCTTATCTCGCTAACATGAGAGAGCTTCTGCGCACCAACGATCCCACGATCATCGCCTATGCCTCCGCTCTGCTGCAAGGCGAGGGTATAGACTGCTTCCAGATGGACGTCCACATGAGCGTCCTCGAAGGCTCCATCGGCGTATTGCCGCGGCGCCTGATGGTGCGGCAGCGCGACATGTTCCGCGCCCGGGCGGTGATGATCGACAATGACATCCCCATCAGCGAGGACCGGTCCGCGTGATGCCCTCGGCCTGCGTTGAGACCTCGCTCGATGGGTTCCTCGGCGGACGGCTGGTGCTCGAACAACCCGTGCAGGGCTACCGGGCCGGGACCGACCCGGTGCTTCTGGCCGCCTCGGTGCCCGCGCGGGCCGGGCAAAGCTGCCTCGACCTGGGCTGCGGTGTCGGTGCGGCGGCCCTGTGCCTGATGGTGCGCACGGGGGCGGCCTGCACGGGGGTCGAGTTGCAACCGGGCTACGCCGCCCTGGCGCGCGCCAACGCGTCCCGCAACGACCTGCCCCTGGAGGTGATCGAGGGCGACGCGACCGACCTGCCTCCCGACCTGCGGCAGCGCAGCTTTGACCACGTGTTCTTCAACCCGCCCTATTTCGCCGCCGAGGCCAGTACCGCACCGGCCGATGCGGGCCGCGATCTCGCCCTGCGGGACAGGGGGGATCTGACCGACTGGCTGGCTGCGGCAGTCCGTCGCACCAGGCCCCGGGGAACGGTCACCCTGATCGCCCGGACCGACCGGCTGCCCGAGGTCATGGCGGCGGTGCCCCGCGTGCTTGGCTCGCTGCGATTGCAACCTCTGGTTGCGCGCGCGGGCCGTCCGGCCAAGCGCTTTGTTTTGCAGGGCATCAAGGAGGGCCGCGCCCCCTTCACCCTGCGTGCGCCGCTGGTGCTCCATGACGGATCGCGGCACCTGCGCGATGGCGAGGACGGCTCGGACATCGCCCGGCACCTGCTGCGTGACGGTGGCGCGCTGTCGCTCTCCGACCCGGCCTGCTGACAGTTCGATACAAAATCGCGCACCTGTTTCTCGTGACACGACTCGGCATCTGTGCTGCACTTCGCATACTGTCCACGTCAACAAGGAGGACGCCCATGACCGTGAGTTCGCATCTCGAGGAACTCCGCCGGAAACACCAATCGCTTTCCGCTCGTGTGGATGACGCGCAACGTAGCGCCGCAACAGACAGTCTGACGATTGCCTCGCTCAAGAAGCAGAAGCTACGTCTCAAGGAAGAGATCGAGCGTCTGCAAGCGAACTGACCCTTCCCCCTTAGCCTGCGGTTCGGTCCAGCACCGGGCCGCAGTTTCCCGACCGACCCTCAGGTGCCCACGTCGCCCGCGTCGATGAAGCTCATCTGCCGGTCATGGGCCGCAAACTCCCCCACGTTATCGAACAGCCAGGACAGGAACGCCTGAACCTGGGGCTTTTGCTCCGCGCCCGCCGGGCAGAGCACCCGGTAATGGGCCCTGGTGGTCAGGGCCGTGGGAAACGGGATCACCAGCCGCCCGTCCTGCAGCGCCTTGGTCGTCAATGATATCCGGCCCAGGATCGCCCCGCCCCCGGTCTCGGCCGCATCGATCGCATGGTCGGCCTGGCTGAATTGCGGCGTCACCTCCGGCGGATCGGCAACGCCCATGGCACGGAACCACGCGGCCCAGTCGCAGGGCGGGCGCACGAAATCCAGGTTGCCGTCATCCAGAAGCCGCAGCTTCAGCAAGTCCGCAGGAACGCGCAGCCGCTCCGCCAGATGCGGCGCCACCATCGGTGCCAACCACTCGCGCACCAACACCCGGCTGTAGACCCCCGCGTCGTCACCGCCCATCCCGAATCGGATCGCGAGATCCACGTCGTCCCGGTCGAAATCCACCAGTCGCAGGCTGGCGGAAAACCGCAGCTCGATATCCGGGTGCTTCTGGGCGAAATCGAACAGCCGTGGCGCCAGCCACTTCGCCGTGAACGCAGGCCCCGCCGTCACTGTCAGCGTCCTTGCGTCCAGGCTCCGCCGCGTCGCCATCCAGGCCCGCCGCAGCGCGTCGAACCCTTCCGCGGCCCCGGGGGCCAGCGCCTTGCCCGCCTCGGTCAATTCCACCGCCCGGTTCAGCCGCCGAAAGAGCGGCGCGCCCAGATGCTCCTCCAGCCCCTTGATCTGAAAACTCAGGGCGGCAGGCGTGACGTTCAACTCCGCCGCCGCCTTGGCGAAACTCATGTGCCGCGCGGCGGCGTCGAAGGCGCGCAGGGCGGTCAGCGGGGGGAGGCGATCATGCATTTCGCATAAGTATACCTTAACCGAGGGCGGGAAAAGTCTCGTTTGTCACCACCAATGCAGGCGCTCATATTCAGGACAGTTCAGAAATTCATACAAGGACATGCCCGATGACCCATGCCACCGCTACCCTGACGACCCAAGCCGCCATCGCCCGTGGGCGCCAGGCCCGCGCCGCCGCTTTCGCCCGTCTTTTGGCGTGGGCCAACCCGTTTCATGCCGCTCGTCCCGCCATGGAGGTTACGGCATGAAAATGGGCCGGTCCCGCGCGCGGGGACCGGCCCAACCCTAACGCGCAAACGCGCTCAGACGAAGAACTGCGCCCCGTTTGCCGAGATCGTCGAGCCCGAGATGAAGCCCGCGTCATCGGAGGCCAGGAACGCCACGCAGCGCGCAATCTCCTCGGGCTCGCCCAGACGGCCCACCGGGATGCCCGCAATGATCGACTCGCGCACCTTCTCGGGGATCGCCATGACCATTTCCGTGGCGATATAGCCCGGGCAGACCGCGTTGGCGGTGATCCCGGCGCGCGCGCCTTCCTGGGCGAGGGACTTCACGATGCCCAGATCGCCCGCCTTGGTCGCGGCATAGTTCACCTGGGCGAACTGGCCCTTCTGGCCGTTGATCGACGAGATCACGATGATGCGGCCGAACTTGCGCTCGCGCATGCCGGGCCAGACCGGGTGGATCGTGTTGAACACGCCGGTCAGGTTGGTGTCGATGACCTCGTGCCACTGCTCGGGCGTCATCTTGTGGAACGGCGCGTCGCGGGTGATCCCCGCATTGGCGACGACCACCTCGATCGGGCCGAGATCGGCTTCGACCTGGGCGATGCCGGCCTTGCTCGACTCGTAGTCGGCCACGTTCCACTTGTAGGTCTTGATCCCCGTGGCTTCGGTGAAGGCCGCGGCCTTCTCGTCATTGCCCGCATAGGTGGCGGCCACGGTATACCCGTCCGCCTTCAGTTTCTTGGAAATCGCTTCGCCGATGCCACGCGAGCCACCGGTCACTAGTGCAACACGTCCCATGATATGTCCTCCTCGAGGTCAGTTTTTTGTCCGGCCGGGACGGGTGCGTTCAGGATCCCGCCGGAAGGGGGGGTGGCCCGTCGGGCCACCCGGGATCAGGTCAGGGGCGCTCGACGCAGAGCGCCACGCCCATGCCGCCGCCGATGCACAGCGTGGCAAGGCCCTTCTTGGCATCCCGCCGCTGCATTTCGAACAGCAGGGTGTTGAGAACCCGCGCGCCGGAGGCGCCGATCGGGTGACCGATGGCGATTGCGCCGCCGTTCACGTTCACGATCGCCGGATCCCAGCCCATGTCCTTGTTCACGGCACAGGCCTGGGCGGCGAAGGCTTCGTTGGCTTCCACCAGGTCCAGGTCGTCGACCTTCCACCCGGCCTTCTCCAGCGCCTTGCGCGAGGCATAGATCGGCCCGACGCCCATGATCGACGGGTCGAGCCCGGCGGTGGCGTAGGACGCGATGCGCGCCATCGGGGTGATCCCGCGCTTCTCGGCATTTTCCGCCGACATCAGCAGAACGCCGGCCGCGCCGTCGTTCAGCCCCGACGCATTGGCCGCCGTGACCGAGCCGTCCTTGGTGAAGGCCGGGCGCAGTTTCTGCATGGCCTCCATGGTCGCGCCGTGGCGGATGTACTCGTCCTTGTCCACGACGATGTCGCCCTTGCGGGTCTTGATGGTGAAGGCCACCACCTCGTCATCGAACTTGCCCGCCTTCTGGGCGGCCTCGGCCTTGTTCTGGCTGGCGACGGCGAACTCGTCCTGCATCTCGCGGCTGATCTGCCACTTCTCGGCGACGTTTTCGGCGGTCTGGCCCATGTGGTAGCCGTTGAACGCGTCCCAGAGGCCGTCGCGGATCATCGAGTCGATGAACTTCATGTCGCCCATCTTCTGGCCCGCGCGCAGGTTGGCCACATGGGGGCTGAGCGTCATGTTTTCCTGGCCGCCGGCGCAGACGATCTCCGCATCGCCGAGCTGGATGTGCTGGGCGCCGAGGGCGACCGCGCGCAGGCCCGAGCCGCACACCTGGTTGAGACCCCAGGCCGCGCTTTCCTGCGGCAGGCCTGCGTTGATATGCGCCTGGCGCGCCGGGTTCTGGCCCTGGCCGCCGGTCAACACCTGGCCGAGGATGGTCTCGGAGACTTCTCCCTTCTCGATCCCCGCGCGCGCTACCAGCGCTTCGAGCACGGCGGAGCCCAGGTCATGGGCAGGCGTGTTGGCAAAGGATCCGCCGAAGCTGCCGACGGCAGTACGCGCGGCGGATGCGATTACGACATTTGTCATCTGTAAAGGTCCCTCTTTGGTCTTCCAGGCGCCCGGTTTCGGCCGGCTGCTTGCGGTGCATGACGGAGCGTCCACACTGCTCTAGTGGAGGAACGTGCCTGCGGGCACCTGACATCGTGTCTCACTGGCGCGGAACGGTCCCGCGGCGCGCGATGGGGGATCCACGCGTCGTGGGCCGAGAAGCGGCTTGCTTACAAGGGGTTGGCTGTCGCGGCGGGCCGCGTTTGCCCGCATTGCGCGGGGTGCGGTGCCCATGCGGTCCGTGCAAGCCCGCCTTGCAGCGGGCTGTGCCGGGTCTGTGTGCTGCCCGTTTTCAGGCTCAGGCGCGCAGGCGCTGGGGCTGGTCCAGCCAGGGCGGATTGGTGCTGGGGGCGGCGAAAAGATAACCCTGCATGCAGTCGATCCCGGCCGCGGTCAGGAAGGCCGCGTCGGCAGCGTTCTCCACCGACTCCGCGACCGTGAACATGTCGAAATGTCCGGCCACGGAGATCAGCGCCTGGGTCAGGACCTGGTTGTCCGCACTCAGGGAGATGTTGCGGATGAACTTGCCGTCGATCTTGAGGATGTCGAAGAAGAAGTCCCGCAGATAGGCAAAGGACGTGTGCCCGGCCCCGAAATCATCCAGCGCGAAGGTGATGCCCTTGCGCTGCAGATCGCGCATGAACACGGTCACGATCTCGGGGATGGTCATCGCGGACTGCTCGGTGATCTCCAGGATCAGCCGCTCGGCGATGGTCGGGTCCTTGGCGAGGCCCCGTTCCAGGGTCTCGGTCCATTCCGGATACCCGATGGAGCGCGCGGACATGTTGATCCCCAGCCGCAAGGTCGGCACAAGGCGCAGCGCCTCCAACCCCCGCTCCAGCGCGAGGCAGTCGATCTGTCGGCCAAGCTCCATTTCCTCGACCACGGTGATGAAGTCCTTTGCGGGAATGAGCCGCCCACTGTCATCATGGATGCGGATCAACCCCTCCTGGTAGGCGACCTTGTTCTGCCGTCCGGCCTGCATGATCGGCTGGAAAGCCAGAAGGGCGTTCTTGTGGTTGACGGCCTGTTTCACCAGGGCGATGACGGACTTGTCCCGCTGGGCCACCGCTTCGGCAAGGGGCGTGTTCTGGGGGTTGCGATTCCGGGGTCCGGGGCGTTTCGGCGGTTGCTTCGGCGGCATGGGCAGCTCCAATCGTTACGGGGCGATCCTTGCGCATGAGTCCTTAATTCGCCATGAATCTTCCCGGTTTGTTCCAAATTCAGTTCAAATGCCGCAGATCGGGAGGACAGGATGGCGGAGCGTTGTGGATGGTGCGGGCAGGACCCGCTCTATGTGGCCTATCACGACACCGAATGGGGCGTGCCCGACCGCGACCCCCGGGCCCTGTGGGAGAAACTGGTGCTCGACGGGTTCCAGGCGGGCCTGAGCTGGATCACGATCCTGCGCAAGCGCGAGGCGTTCCGCGCCGCCTTCGCCGGGTTCGACCCCGAGGTGATCGCGGGCTGGGGCCCGACGGAGGTGGAGCGCCTGCTGCAAGACCCCGGCATCGTCCGCCACCGGGGCAAGATCGAGGCGACGATCACCAATGCCCAAGCCTATCTCGGGATCGAAGCCGCGCAGGGCTTCTCGCCCTACCTGTGGGGCTTCGTCGGCGACGCGCCGCTGCAGAACCGCTGGCAAAGCCTTGCGGAGGTGCCCGCCCAGACCGATATCTCCCGCGCGCTGTCGCGCGACCTGAAGGCGCGCGGCTTCAAGTTCTGCGGGCCGACCATCGTCTATGCCTTCATGCAGGCGACGGGCATGGTCAACGACCACCTGGTCACCTGCCCCTCCCACGCCCGCGTGGCGCGCCTCGCCTAGCTGTCCGCGCCGATCAGGGCCGTGACAATCGCCTTGGCCGAGGGCGTGTCCCACTCCGCCTCCCCGGTCATGCGGGCGATCTCCCGCCCGTCGCGATCGAGAATCACCGTGGTCGGCAGGCCCGGCACCTCCATCTCGCGGGCGATGCCCTGCTTGATGTCGCGGTACTGGGGGAGCGTCTGCAAGGCCGTGTCCTCGAAGAATTTCGCGATCCCCGTGGGGGAGTTCCGCCCCGTGGCCAGGGTCACCACCGCGAAATCGTCCCCGCCCAAGGCCTGGTTCAGCCGGTCGAGCCCCGGCATCTCCTTGCGGCAGGGCGCGCACCAGGTCGCCCAGAAGTTCAGCACCACGACCTTGCCGTCATAGGCCGCAAGGCTCGATTCGCTGCCATCGGCGCGCATGAAGGCCAGATCCGACCGCGCCCGGGGCGCCTCGTGAAAGCGCAGCTTTTCCATCTGGCCCTCGCGCAGCGCCTCCAGCGCCGCGATATCGAGCGCCGGCGCTCCTGCGGTCTCGGCGTTTGCACCAAGGGCAACGGCCATATATAGCACGGCGGACGCGATCCAGCGCATGTCTCATCCTTCCTACGTTTCACGGGGCCGTACCATGTCCGACACCAAATCCAACGCCATGTGGGGCGGCCGCTTCGCCGCCGGGCCGGACGCGATCATGGAGGCGATCAATGCCTCGATCGGGTTCGACCGGCGCCTGGCGCGGCAGGATATCGACGGCTCCCGCGCCCATGCGGCCATGCTCGCACAGCAAGGCATCCTTTCCAGTAAAGACGCCGAGGCGATCCGGGAAGGCCTGCTCACGGTCTTGTCAGAGATCGAAACAGGGCAGTTCGCCTTTTCGGCGGCGCTGGAGGACATCCACATGAACGTGGAAGCCCGCCTGAAAGAGCTGATCGGGGAACCCGCGGGCCGTCTGCACACGGGCCGGTCGCGCAACGACCAGGTGGCGACGGATTTCAAGCTCTGGGTGCGCGACCAGCTCGACGCGGCGGATGCGGGGCTCCTCGCGCTCTTGCGCGCGCTCCTCGCCCAGGCAGAGGCCGGGGCCGACTGGGTCATGCCAGGCTTTACCCACCTGCAGACCGCGCAGCCGGTGACCTGGGGCCACCACATGATGGCCTATGTCGAGATGTTCGCCCGCGACCGCGGCCGGATGCAGGACGCCCGCGCCCGGATGAACGAATGCCCCCTCGGCGCCGCGGCGCTGGCGGGCACGTCCTTTCCGCTCGACCGCGACGCGACCGCGCAGGCGCTGGGCTTCGATCGCCCGGCGGCCAATTCGCTCGACGCGGTGTCGGACCGGGACTTCGCGCTGGAATTCCTCGCCGCCGCCAGCATTTGCGCGATGCATCTCAGCCGCATGGCCGAGGAGCTGGTGATCTGGTCCTCGGCGCAATTCCGCTTCGTCACCCTGTCGGACCGGTTCTCCACCGGCTCGTCGATCATGCCGCAGAAGAAGAACCCGGATGCCGCCGAGCTGATCCGCGCCAAGATCGGCCGGATCGTCGGGGCCAATGTGGCGCTGCTGACGGTGATGAAGGGGCTGCCGCTGGCCTATTCCAAGGACATGCAGGAGGACAAGGAACAGGTCTTCGATGCCGCCGACACGCTGATGCTGGCGCTCGCGGCGATGGAAGGCATGGTCCGCGACATGACCGCGAACCGCGCCAGCCTCGAGGACGCGGCGGCCAGCGGCTTCTCCACCGCGACGGATCTCGCCGACTGGCTGGTGCGGGAGTTGAACTTGCCTTTCCGCGATGCACATCATGTCACGGGCACGCTGGTGGCCATGGCCGAAGCGAAGGGCTGCGACCTGCCGGACCTGAGCCTGGCGGAGATGCAATCGGTCCATGGCGCGATCCGGGCCGATGTGTTCGAGGTGCTGGGGGTCCATAACTCGGT
This sequence comes from Dinoroseobacter shibae DFL 12 = DSM 16493, assembly GCF_000018145.1. Classification (NCBI taxonomy): domain Bacteria; kingdom Pseudomonadati; phylum Pseudomonadota; class Alphaproteobacteria; order Rhodobacterales; family Roseobacteraceae; genus Dinoroseobacter; species Dinoroseobacter shibae. Next base: position 3,230,740 of record NC_009952.1, on the reverse strand, counting down.
CGCCAGCCGGACAAGCTACGGCGGCACGGCCCCGAGCCAAGTGCGCGCGCAGGTTGCGCGCTGGAAGGAGAGACTGGGATGAGTTTGACCAAAGCCTGCCTGGCCGCAGCCCTCTGCCTCGCGCTCGCGGGCTGCAACGTGACGAACCCCCGGGTCGGCGCCGGTGTGAGCATCGGCACCGATGGCGTGAACGTCTCTCCCTATGCCGGGGTCAGCCTCGGCCGCGCCCGCGTGGGGATCGGGCTGTGATCCGCGCCTTAGCCTTGTGCCTCGTCGCGGCCCTTGCCGCCTGCGGCGTCGACGGCCCGCCCACGGCGCCCGACCCGGCGCCTGAGCGGACCACGGGCGTGACCGTGTCCGGCAGCGCCCAGGCTGGCGTGATCTACCGGGAGCAATGACCATGACCCCGCTGCGCTGGCTTTACCTCGCCCTCGCCATCTGGGGCGCGATCCACCCGATGTATTATTTCATCTCCTACATGCAGGCGACGGGCACCGGCCTCTCGGGTCTGATCGACGCGTGGTATGTGAACGACTCGACCACCGGGCTGACCTGGGACCTGACCATCGCGGCGATCGCGCTCACGGTGTTCGTGGTGTCGGAAACCGTGATGCGGCGGAACTGGATCGGCCTGATCGCGGTGCCCGCGACTTTCTGCATCGGTGTGTCCTGCGGGCTGCCGCTCTATCTCTTCCTGCGCGCGGGACCGATCCGCGGGGCCAAGGATCTTGAGTAAGATCCTTGGCAAAATCCTTTCTCAAGGATTTTGCGCCCGGCCCCACCCCTCTGCCTGAGACCACCAAGGACCCGCCCGATGGACCATTTCACCTATATCAAAGGCCAGCTCCATGCGGAGGATGTCCCGGTCTCCGCCATCGCCGACGCGGTGGGCACGCCTTTCTACGTCTATTCCACCGCGACCCTGACCCGGCATTTCAAGCTCTTCGACGAGGCGCTCTCCTGGGGCCCGCACCTTGTGTGCTTCGCGATGAAGTCGAACTCCAACCAGGCGATCCTGAAGCTGCTTGCCGATCTCGGCGCGGGCATGGACGTGGTCTCGGGCGGCGAATACGCCCGCGCGCGGGCCGCCGGCGTGCCCGGCGACCGGATCGTGTTCTCCGGCGTCGGCAAGACCGCCGACGAGATGCGCATGGCCCTGACCGGCGGCATCCGCCAGTTCAACGTGGAATCCGAACCCGAGATGCAGCGGCTTTCCGCCGTCGCCCAGGGCCTCGGGATGCAGGCCCCGATCACCATCCGCGTCAACCCGGATGTGGACGCCAAGACCCACGAGAAGATCGCCACCGGCAAGTCCGAGAACAAGTTCGGCATCCCGATCTCCCGCGCCCGCGAAGTCTATGCCCAGGCCGCCCGCCTGCCGGGGATCAAGGTCATCGGCATCGACGTCCATATCGGCAGCCAGCTGACCGAGCTCGAACCGTTCGAGCTGGCCTATGCCAAGGTGGCCGAGCTGACCCGGCACTTGCGCGCGGACGGGCACGAGATCACCCGCCTCGACCTCGGCGGCGGCCTCGGCATCCCCTATGCCCGCACCAACGAGGCCCCGCCCCTGCCCACCGACTACGGCGCGTTGATCCAGCGCACGGTGGGCGATCTGGGCTGCGAGATCGAGATCGAGCCGGGCCGCCTGATCTCCGGCAATGCGGGACTGTTGGTATCCGAGGTGATCTACGTCAAGCAGGGCGAGGACCGGCAATTCCTGATCCTCGACGCGGCAATGAACGACCTGATCCGCCCGTCGATGTACGGCGCCTACCACGACATCGTCCCGGTCCGCGAGGCCGCCCCGGGCACGCCCACGACCCCCTACGACATCGTCGGCCCCGTCTGCGAGAGCGGCGATACCTTCGCCAAGAGCCGTGAAATGGTGCCCCTCACCGAGGGCGATCTGGTGGCCTTCCGCTCCGCCGGGGCCTACGGCGCCGTCATGGCGTCGGAATACAATACCCGCCCCCTGATCCCGGAAGTTCTGGTCCACGGGGATCAATTCGCTGTCATCCGTCAGCGGCCCAGCTTTGACGAAATCATAAATCGCGATACCATTCCTGCATGGCTGGTGGATACTCCCGTCCCCGCCGAGCAGGAATGACCCATGCCAGACCCCAACGCGGCACCGCGTGACGAGGATTTTGCAACCGGCAAGGACAGCGCCCTCCGGCACCTGACCTGGCCGCGCCGCCTGACCCAGATCGGCATGACGGCCGAGCGCTTCGCGCGCGCTTTCTGGCCGCTCTGGTGCGTGCTGGCGCTCGGCCTCGTGGTGGTGATCTTCGGCGCGGGGCTGAGCGCGCCGCTCGAGGCGATCTGGATCGCGACCGTCGTCTTCCTGCTCGCCGCCGGGGGCGCGCTCTGGCACGGGCTGCGACAGTTCCGCCTGCCCAGCCGGGCCGAGGCCGAGGCCCGCCTCGACCAGACCGTCCCGGGCCGCCCGATCGAGACCCTGCGCGACCTGCAGGCCATCGGGGCGACCGACGCGGGCTCCCGCGCGGTCTGGGACGCGCACCTGCGCCGCATCGCCGAACGCGCCCGCGGCGCCAAGGCGGTCCTGCCCAACCTGCGCCTGGCCGACCGCGATCCGTATGCCCTGCGCTACGTGGGCGCGACCGGGCTCGCGGTGGCGCTGCTCTTCGGCGGGCTGGGGCAGGTGCGCGACCTCGACCGCGCCCTGACCCCCGGCGGGCAGGCGCTCGCCACCGGCCCGGCCTGGGAAGGCTGGATCGAACCGCCCGCCTATACCGGCAAGCCGAGCCTCTATCTCAACGACCTCACCGGCGCCGCCCTGGCGGTCCCCGAAGGCAGCCGCATCACCCTGCGCCTCTACAGCAACGAGGGCGCGCTGTCGGTGCGCGAGGATGTGTCCGACGCGCCCGCCGCACCCTCCAACGATCTCGCCCAGGAGGTGATCGTCGCCCGTGACGGCACGCTCGCCATCGAAGGCGAGGGCGGGCGCAGCTGGGATCTGACCGTGCTGCCGGACGAGCCTCCCACCATCGCCGTGGACGGCCCGGTCACCCGCACCGCCATGGGCGAGATGGAGCTGCCCTTCGCGGCCCAGGACGATTACGCCGTGGTCGGTGGCACCGCCCGGATCACTCTCGACCTGCCCAACGTGCCCCGCACCCACGGGCTCACCGCCGCGCCCGAGCCGCGCGAGACCATCGAGGTCAACATCCCGCTCTCGATCTCCGGCGACCGCTCGGATTTCACCGAGGTGCTGGTCGACAACTTCTCCGAACACCCCTGGGCAAACCTGCCCGTGACACTCACCTTCACCGCCCAGGACGACCTGCGCCAGGAAGGCGTGGCCGAACCGTTCGAGATGCTCCTGCCCGGGCGCCGCTTCTTCGACCCGATGGCCCAGGCCATCATCGAACAGCGCCGCGATCTGCTGTGGACCCGCGACAATGCCGAACGCGTCAGCCAGCTTCTGCGCGCCGTCAGCCACCGCCCCGAGGGGTTCATCACCAACGACACCGCCTACCTGATGCTGCGCACCGCGCTCTCCCGCCTTATCGTCGGGCTGGAGACCGAGGTCACGCCGGTCCTGCAGGAAGAGGTGGCCGAGGCCCTCTGGAATGCCGCCCTGCAATTCGAAGAAGGCGATCTTGCCAACGCCGCCGAACGCCTCCGCCGCGCGCAGGAGCGTCTGTCGGAGGCCATGGAAAACGGCGCCACGGACGAAGAGATCGCCGAGCTGATGCAGGAATTGCGCGAGGCAATGCAGAACATGATGCGCGAGATGGCCGAGCAGTTTCAGCGCGACCAGGAAAACGGCCAGCAGCAGGCCCAGACGCCCCAGGACATGCAGGAAATCACCGGTGACCAGCTGCAGGACATGCTCAACCGGCTCCAGCAACTGATGGAAGAGGGCCGCATGGACGAGGCCCAGGCCCTGCTCGACCAGATGATGCAGATGATGCAGAACATGCAGATGGCTCAGCAGGGCCAGCAAGGCCAGCAGGGCGAGGGCCAGCAGGCCATGGAAGGCCTGCAGGAAACCCTGCGCCAGCAGCAGGATCTGGCGGACGAAGCCTTCAACGACATGCAGAACCAGCAGGGCCAGCAAGGTCAGCAGCAGGGACAACAACAGGGCCAGCAGCAAGGACAGCAGCAGGGCCAGCAGCCGGGCCAGCAACCCGGCCAGGGCCAGCAAGGCCAGGGCCAGCAAGGCCAGCAATTCGGCCAGGGTCAGCAGCCGGGCCAGGGACAAGGTCAGCAGCAGCCGGGCCAGACCCCGGGCCAGGGCCAGGCGCAGAACGGGCAGGGCATGCCCGACGCCGAGAGCCTCGCCCGCCGCCAGGACCAGCTGGGCGACATCCTAGACGAGCAGGCCCAGAACCTGCCCGGGGCCGGCACCGAGCTGGGCGATGCCGCGCGCGACGCGCTGGACCGCGCCGGGCGCAGCATGGACGACGCCGCCGACGCGCTGGAACGGGGCGACCTGGCCGAAGCGCTCGACAACCAGTCCGACGCCATGGATGCCATCCGCGAAGGCATGGAAAACCTCGGGGAGCAAATGGCCCAGCAGCAGCAACAGCAGCAGCCGGGTGGCCAGCAGGGCCAGGCCGCCAACGAGGGCCCGGGCCAGCAACGCGACCCGCTCGGCCGCGACAACGGCAACCAGGGACGGCTCGGGACCGACGAGAACCTGCTCCAGGGCGAGGACCGCTACCGCCGCGCGCAGGAGCTTCTGGACGAAATCCGCCGCCGCTCCGGCGAGCAGGAGCGCCCGGATGCCGAGCTCGACTACCTCAAACGTCTGCTCGACCGCTTCTGACCCGCGCCCCGGGCCCGCGCCCGGTTGGCGTAATCGGGGCAGGGGGCCCGGTCCGCGGCCCCGGAACGCCCCCTCCCGCCCCGCGCGCGCCTTGAACAGGGGGGCAGGCCCCGCCGCCCACGCTCGGCGCAGGGAATAGGCCATGTTGCCCAAGGCTCGCCGCCGGGAAAGCCCACGGATCCGCAGCCGCCCCGCATCGCCCCGCCCTGCGCCACGGCAGCGCGCGCCCTCTTCATCTTTGCAGAAATACGTCGGGGGCTCGGGGGCAGCGCCCCCGCACAGACCGCTTTACCCCTCGGACCCGGTCAGCATTCCTTCGATCGCCGCACCGGCATCCATCAGCTTGCCATTGAGCCACAGCCGCCCCGCGTTCATCTGGCCGACATAGGCCTCCAGGTACGGCGTCGTGGCGGGCAGGCGCGCACTGATTCCGGGCGCATTGGCATAGACCAGCACCGCAAACAGCGCCACCAGCAGCACGCTCGCGAATCCCAGCCGGAAGCCGCGCCCACTGCGCTTCTGCGCTTCGACTTCCGCCTCGGTCAGCCGGTTGGCGGCGGCGGCCTTGGTCAGGGTCTTGGCCCGCAGGCTGGAGTTGATCTCCTCGATATCCGGCAACAGGTCGCGCCGGGGCACCTCGGACCGCTTGGCCTCGGCGAACCGCGCTGGCGCCGGGGCCATGCTGTCTTCCGCCGCCTCGGGCGTCTCCGCCGGGGCAGGCGGGTCGTCCAGGGCAAGTTCTTGCTGAGTTTCCACCAGATCGGCGGTTTCGCGCCGCCGCTGCTGCGCCTCGCGCTCCGCCTCAGCCTTCAGGACATCCGCGATCGCCGGATCGAGCTCCCGCTGGGCCGCCCGCGGGGTTTCCGGCTCCGGGCGCGGCGCCATCCGCGCCTCCGCTACGGCCGTCCGGCCCGCATCGGGCAGCTGGAACCACCCGTGCCCGCAGCTGGAACACTGCACATCCCGGCCCCGTGCCGGTATGGCACTGTCCGCCACCTCGTATTGTGCCCGACAATTGGGACAGGTCAGCCGCATTCTCTGCCCACCGTCTCGATCCTGACCGCTCGTTTCTGTCCGGCGCGTCCCCTAGTATGGCCGCATCCGAACCCCTCGACCACCATGATCGACCCCACCGCACGCAATTGCAACTGCCAAGAGACATGCGCTACAGACAGGCAGCACGAGGGAGACCCCCACCCATGATCACACTGGACAACGTGGCGTTCCGCTACGGCGACCGCCCGCTCTTCGGCGGCGTGTCTCTCGATGTCCAACCGGGGGATTTCTACTTCCTCACCGGTCCCTCCGGCGCGGGCAAGACCACCCTGGTGCGCCTGTGCTACCTCGACCTCGCCCCCGAGGACGGCACCGTCACCTGCTTCGGCAAACCCGGCACCACCCTCGCCCGGGACGAGATCGCCGACATGCGCCAGCGGATCGGCGTCGTCCACCAGGACTGCCGCTTCCTCGACCACCTGAGCGTCGCCGACAACATCGCCCTGCCGGTCTCGGTGGCGGGCCGCGCGGTGTCGGAGGGCGACCTGAGCGAGTTGCTCAAATGGGTGGGCCTGTCGGGCCGCGCCGACGCCCGGCCGCCGGAACTGTCGGGCGGCGAACGCCAGCGCGCCGCGCTCGCCCGCGCGGTGATGATGGACCCGGACGTGATCCTCGCGGACGAGCCCACGGGCAATATCGACTGGGAGATGTCCCAGCGCCTGCTCACCCTGCTGGTGGAGCTCAACCGCATGGGCAAGGCGATCCTGCTGGCCACCCACGACATGGCCCTGATCCGGCAGGCCAAGACCATGACCACCGCCCGCGTCCTGCGCCTTGCAGGCGGGACGCTGCAACAGGCGGGGACCGACCTGTGACGACACACGCCGACGCGCCCAAGATCGACCTCTCCGCCGATGACGTGGTCCCGCCCACGGGCTTCACCGCGTCGCTCACCGTGTTCACCGCCGCCGCCATGGCGTTTCTCGCGGTCTTCGCCCTCGCGCTCGCGGTCTCGGCGGGCCAACTGGCCGACCGCTGGTCCGAGGCGCTCTCGCGCACCGCCACCATCCGCATCGCCGCCCCCCCGGGCCAGGTGGAGGCGCAGACCCGCGCCGTGCTCGACGTGCTGCAAACCACCCCCGGCGTGGCCGAGGCCCGCGTGCTGGACCGGGCCGAGCAGCAGGCCCTGCTGGAGCCCTGGCTCGGCCCCGACCTGCCGCTCGACACCCTGCCGATCCCGCGGCTGATCGAAGTGACCGAAACCGCCCAGGGCTACAGCCCCGAGAACCTGCGCCTGCGGCTCGCGGCCGAAGCCCCCGCCGCCGTGCTCGACGATCATACCCGCTGGCGCCGCCCGCTGGTGGACGCCGCCGACCGGCTTCGCGCCCTGGGCCTCGTCTCGGCGCTGCTGATCGGCGGGGCGATGGCCGCGATGATCACCCTGGCGGCCAACGCGGCCCTCGCGGCGAATGGCCAGGTCATCACCGTCCTGCGCCTGGTGGGCGCGCGCGACATCTTCATCGCCCGCGCCTTCATGCGCCGCTTCACCCTGCGCGCCCTGATCGGGGCCGCGGCGGGCAGCCTGCTGGCGACCCTCGCCTTGCTGCTGGTGCCGTCCTCGGGGCCGCAGGACAGCTTCCTGTCGGATCTCGGCTTCTCGGGTGCTGCCTGGGGCCTGCCGGTCCTCGTGCCGCTGCTGGCCGCCGCCACCGCCTATCTCGCCACGCGCCTCGCCGCGCTGCGCATGCTCAGAAAGCTCGCCTGATGCAACTGATCCGCTCGCTCCTGTTCAACATCCAGATGTATGTGGCGATGTTCCTGCTGTTCTGCTGGTTCACCCCGGTGGCGATCTTCCACCGCCCGGCGGCCTATGCCGCGATCCGCACCTATTGCCGCTACGTGCGCTGGTCGGCCGCCTGGATGATCGGCCTGAAATCCGAGATCCGGGGCACGGTGCCCCAGGGCGAGCTGATCATCGCCGCCAAACACCAGAGCTTCTTCGACATCATCCTGATCTGCTCGGTCATTCCCGCCCCCCGCTTCATCGCCAAGAAAGAGCTGCGCCGCACCCCGATGCTCGGCTGGTACGCACGGCGCGTGGGCTGCGTCTTCGTCGACCGGGGCAAGCGCGGCAAGGCGATCCAGGACATGGTGGCGGGCGTCACCGACCCCGAGGCGCCCAAGGGCCAGCTGGTGATCTACCCGCAAGGCACGCGCGTGGCCGCCGGGGCGGACAAGCCCTACAAGACCGGTGTCGGCGCGCTCTACACCCGCCTGGGCCAGACCTGCGTACCAACGGCGACCAATGTGGGCGTGTTCTGGCCGCGCTCGGCGGTGCTGCGCAAGCCGGGGCTGGCGGTGGTCGAATTCCTCGACCCGCTCGGCCCGGACCTGTCGATCGAGGAATTCATGGCCGAGATCGAAACCCGGATCGAGACCGCCTCCGACGCGCTCATGGCCGAGGCCGGGTTCGACGCCCCCGCCGCCCGCGCGGCTGGCCGCACGGCGTCGGCGGAGTGACCGCAGGCCCCGCAGCCCAACCTCCCGCCCCCGACCCCGCGCCTCGGTCCCGACCCCGCGCCTCGGTCCCGACCCCGCGCCTCCGTCCCGACCCGGCGCCTCGCACCGTCTCAAGTCTCGAAATATCCCGGGGGAGGCGCCGCATGGCGCCGGGGGCAGTGACGGCTTTCACAGGGTTTGAACCCCCTGAAAAACCGGGTGTAATGATTTAAAGGGGTTATGAGAGGGCGATTTCAGCCGGGTTTGCGCGCGAACTCGAAAAAATGTTCAATGATTTCAATGCATGGTCTGCGAAGTCGTGCGCGAAAATGGACTTGGTGAAATACCTTCCCATCGCACCTCAGCTAAGTCGTGGTTTCAAGGTAATGGAATTGCGACCATCACCGACAGGTCTGATGGTCGAAACCCGGAGTTCGTCCGGCTCTACGACCTTCCCGCGCCAGAGCGTCTTGCCTATCTGACGCGCGAGCTGGAGCATTTGCACCTTTCCCCTGGCAGCTATGACGCGGCGGCGCATGAGGCGTTCCTTGCGGCGTCGCCGTCGCGGCGGGACCGGGCGGAGCGGCGGGCGGCGGTGGCGCGGGTTCTGGTAGCGCTCGGACTGGACGTGAACTGGTCGGACCGGCTGCGGATCGTGCATGAGAAGTTCGGCGTAAAAGGGCTCTCAAAGCCTCGTTTGAAGGCCATTTTACGGGCCGTCGAAGGGGTCGATCCGATCAACTTCGCGCCTGCGCTGCTGGACGACTACAAAGGCACGACTGCACGCCAGCCGTTCGATCCGGCCTGGCGCACTTTCATGACGCTGATCCGCGATACAGGGCCTGATTGGCCTCTCAAGTCTGCCATGCGGGACGTGCGCGATATCGGAGCAATGCAGGGCTGGCATGTGCCGTCCTACCCGACCTTCTATCGGCGCTGCCTGAGCCCAACTCGCGCAACATGCCGCGCGTGGGTGACGAGATCGCCGAGGCGCTGGAGCCAGAGAGCTTCGTGATGATCGACGAGGCGCAATACCTTGTACAGGAAAACCCGCGCGGGCCGGACAACTGGATGGTGCTGGAATGGTTGCGTGCCTTGTCCGAGAAGGGCGGCTTCGGCGTGGCGTTCATCGGGGACCGGCGGCTTCTGGACAAGCTCAAGGGCGCGGACCAGCTCCAGCGCCGCACCCATCCCCGCGTGGTCATTCACCACGCCAGCGAAGCGGACGTGGACGCGTTCTGCCGGGCCGCTGGGCTGACCGACCCGGCAATCGTCAAGGTACTCGCCAAGGTCGCGAAACGCTATGGCGGCTTGGGGGATGTGGCCGAGGTGCTGACCACGGCGCGGGACATGGCCGGGGCTGGTCGCGCTCTTTCACCAGGGCGGGATCGACCTGCCCATCGACCACGAACACCAGGGCGACGACCCGGCCCGGCAGAAGAACGGCCCCGTGCCCGCCGCCGGTTGGATCAAGGGGCTCGAAGTGCGCCCCGATGGCATCTGGGGCGATGTGAGCTGGACCGCGAAGGCGCGCGAGATGTTGGAGGCGCGCGAGTACCGCTTCCTGAGCCCGGTCCTGATGCACACCAAGACGGGCGGCAGGATCACGCGGCTCAAGGGCGCGAGCCTGGTGCACCGCCCCAATCTCGACCTGACTGCCCTTGCCAGCGAAGGAGACGACATGACCGACCCCGAAGACACCTCCGCCCTGGCTGCGATTGCCGAGGCATTGGAGCTGGAACCCGTCGCCGACGCGGATGCGATCATGGCGGCAATTCCCGAGCTGCGCAGCAAGGCCGAAACGGCGGAACCGGATCCGGCGAAGTATGTCCCCATCGCCGCCCTGAAGGAGCTGATGCAGGACCGGGGGGCCACCAAGGCGACCCTCTCCGAGCACCTGGTCGAAGCGCGCGTCACCGAGGCTCTGCATGCGGGCTATATCACGCCCGCCATGCGGAGCTGGGCAACGGCGCTATGTGCGCAGGACCCCGACAGCTTCGAGGACTTCATTGCATCTACGACCCCGGCCTATGGCCATCTCTTCAAGCGGGCAGCAATCCCCGGCCTGCCAGCCGACGCGTCGGCCCCGCCTGAGACGGTCGTCCAGTCCCTCTGCGATCAGCTCGGTCTGAAGCCCTCGGACTTCGATATCCGCTGACGAGACACCCGCCGAACACACGTCCGGCGGGCCGAAACCTGCGGGGAGCGCACGCAATCTCCGCTTCGCGAGGGTCGGAAGGCGGCGCGAGCCGTCTGAGCGAAGTTCCCGCGCTGCCCGCAGGTGCCTCAAGACCAGGAGAAACCATGGCCAATACCAAAGACGCGCTTCTCGCAATCGCCCTTGCCGACCTACAGGCCGTCCAGGCGAAAACCGACGCCGCGCAGATCGCTCGAAAACGCGCCTTAAACAGCCTTTCAAAGGTGCTTCACTCGCACGAGTTGGACGCAGCCACACCGCGCGGCAACGCACATCTTGCGAACCATCGAACCGGCGTGCCTGAGAAGATAGACAGCGACCCGGAACTGGAAGCCTTCCTTATGGACCGCATCCACAACACAGGCTTTGTCCAACTCGCCGCAGAGGTGGCGGAGCACTTCCCCCCGAGCGCCGCGTCGGAAAGAGCGCAATCAACGACTGGTGGAACCGAAAACTGCGCCCTGATCTGACCTGACAACCGCCCCCTCCCATCCAAGAACTTCCGGGTTCTTGGGGTTTCTTCCGGGTTCAAACCCAGTGAACAGGGGGGTACAATCCAGATGAAAGCATACACGGGGGCAGCGCCCCCGGGAGCCCCACGCCAGCCTCCCTGTCCCCGCGCCGGTGGTACGCGCCGCACCTGCAATGCTGCGCCCGCAAAATTACGCTTGCGAGCCATGGCGCAATATTCTATCCCGCAGCGAACCCTACGCGAAATATAAGTGCAACAGGAACGCCCCAATGTCCTTCCGCCTCCAGCCCCCGGCCCCCGCCCGTCCCAACCGTTGCCAGCTCTTCGGCCCCGGCTCCCGCCCCGCGATCTTCGAGAAGATGGCCGCAAGTGCGGCCGACGTCATCAACCTCGACCTCGAGGATTCCGTCGCCCCCGACGACAAGGCGCAGGCGCGCAAGAACGTCATCCAGGCGATCGGCGATGTCGACTGGGGCAAGAAAACCCTCTCCGTCCGCATCAACAGCCTCGATACCCCGTTCTGGTACCGCGATGTGGTCGACCTGATGGAACAGGCGGGCGAACGCCTTGACCAGATCATGATCCCCAAGGTGGGCTGCGCCGAGGACATCTATGCCGTCGACGCGCTGGTGACCGCCGCCGAGGCCGCCGCGGGCCGCACCAGAAAGATCAGCTTCGAGGTCATCATCGAAAGTGCCGCCGGCATCGCCCATGTCGAGGATATCGCCGCCGCCTCGCCGCGCCTGCAAGCCATGAGCCTCGGCGCCGCCGATTTCGCCGCCTCCATGGGGATGCAGACCACGGGCATCGGCGGGACGCAGGAAAACTACTACATGCTCCACGAGGGTGCGAAGCACTGGTCCGACCCCTGGCATTGGGCGCAGGCCGCCATCGTCGCCGCCTGCCGCACCCACGGCGTGCTGCCCGTGGACGGCCCCTTCGGCGACTTCTCCGACGATGAAGGCTTCCGCGCCCAGGCCCGCCGGTCGGCCACGCTGGGCATGGTCGGCAAATGGGCGATCCACCCCAAGCAGGTCGCCATCGCCAACGAGGTCTTCACCCCCTCCGCCGAGGCCGTCGCCGAGGCCCGCGAGATCCTCGCGGCCATGGAGCAGGCCAAGGCCAACGGCGAAGGGGCAACGGTCTACAAGGGTCGGCTGGTGGACATCGCCTCGATCAAGCAGGCAGAGGTGATCGTCGCGCAGTCCGAACTGATCGGCGGCTGAGCCGGGTTTCAGGCCCGGTCGGCGTCTTGTCGGGCGACATGCCCGACAGATGCCCGACACTTGCCCGACAAAAGTCCGACAGGTATCCGACGCCCATTTTCGCTGTCTTATGAGGGACTTATGCTCTGCTGCCGGTTTCACGCCCGCACGGCGGCATGGTCAAATCTGTAAAAAATTTACAGACACGGACGCCGCCCTGCTCTATCTCCCGAGGGCGATACCGACAGGACGGAGGAGGCACCCATGCGGGCCATGATCATCGGCGCGGCGGGCATGCTCGGCGCGAAACTCAGCACCCAAATCGCCCAAGGCGCCGTGCCCGGCATCACCGATCTGGTCCTTGTCGACCGGATCGCGCCGGCCCCGGTCCCCGGCCTGCCCTGCCAATGCCTCGCCGCCGATCTCGGCGCGGCGGGCGCGGCGGCGGAACTTGCCGCCCTCGCCCCGGACCTGGTGTTCCATCTCGCCGCCGTGGTCTCAGGCCAGGCGGAGGCGGAATTCGACACCGGCTACGCGGTCAATCTCGATGCCTCGCGGGCCCTGTTCGAGGCGCTCCGGGCCTTGGAAACAAGGCCCCGCGTGGTCTTCGCCTCGTCGCTTGCGGTCTACGGCCCACCCTTCCCGGACGTGGTGCCCGAAGACTTCGTGCTGCGCCCGGCCTCCAGCTACGGCACGCAAAAGGCGATGGTCGAACTGCTGCTCGCCGACTACAGCCGCAAGGGGTTCCTGCGCGGCACCTCCCTGCGCCTGCCAACGGTGTCGGTCCGCCCCGGCGCGCCCAATGCGGCCGCCTCGGGCTTTTTGTCGGGCATCCTGCGGGAGCCTTTGGCGGGGCAGGCCGCGAACTGCCCGGTGCCCGACGTCACGCGGGTCTGGATCGCCTCTCCGGACGTGACGGTGGCCGGGCTTGCCCATGCCGCCGCCCTCGACTGGGACCGGATCGCGCCGCACCCGGTGCTGAACCTGCGCGGGATCAGCGTGACCGTGGGCGAGATGCTGGACGCGCTGGAGCAGCAGGCCGGACCCGACGCCCGCGCCCTGGTGAGCCGTAACCCGGACCCCGCCATCGCGCGGATCGTGCAGAGCTGGCCGGAGGCCTTCGTGACCGACACCGCCGCCGCGCTCGATTTCCCGGTGAACCCGGATTTCCCTGCGATTCTAAGGGAATATATCGACCAATACGCCTGAGGCTCAGCCCGCCTGCCCCAGGCTGTCGCGCAGGCGCGCATGGGGGGCGGCCTCGGTGCTGCCTTCCTCGGGCGCGTCCCACTGGGCCAGCAGGGTCCGGGCGAAATTGTCCAGATGGGCGTGCATGGCGGCGCGCGCGGCCTCCGGCGCGCCTTCGGTCAGCGCCTCGATGATCGCCTCGTGTTCGGCCACCAACTGCGGGCGCAGGTTGCTGTCGGCCACGGCACTCCGGATCGCGGTCCAGAGGGGGTTTTCGGTCTGGTCGCGCCAGAATTGCGCCGCCAGACGAGCCAGGACCGTGTTGCCCGCCGCCGTGGCGATCACCTCGTGGAACCGGGCGTCGGCTTCGGCGTCCCAGCCGCTCCCAGCGCTCTCCAGCGCCTGAAGGCAGCCCCAGAGCGTGTCGAGCTGTGCGGGCGTGATCGCTTGCGCGGCGAGCGCGGCCAGCTCCCCTTCGATCAGGCGCCTTGCCTCCAGCGCCTCGAACGGCCCCGGCACCGGGGCGACGGGCACCACGGCGGCGAGCTTCTGGTCCGCATCCTCCGCCACGGCACCGGGCGGGCCGAGCACATAGGCCCCGGACCCGAACCGCGTCTCGATATAGCCCTTCACCTCCAGCGCGATCAGCGCCTCGCGCAGGGTCGCGCGGCTGACGCCCAACTCCTCGACCAGCACCCGGTCGGGGGGCAGTTTCTCGCCGGTGGGAAAGACGCCTTCGGTGATCTTGCCGGCGATGGCTTCGGCCACGAGCCGGTAGCGGGGGGTCTGGGCGATGGGGTCGAACATGGGCGCTCCCGGGCTAGGCTTGCAGGCATTGACCGGAACGGGGCTGGCGCCCGACGCTCCGGTTGGCTACAGATTGTCTGACAATACTGCCGGGGGACCGGAACTCAAGGGAGAAGACCAATGGCGAAAGTGGCATTCATCGGGCTCGGGGTGATGGGGTATCCGATGGCGGGGCATCTCAAGGCGGCGGGCCACGAGGTGGTGGTCTACAACCGCACCACCGCCAAGGCAGAGGCCTGGGTCGCCCAGCACGGCGGCAGTCACGCCCTGACCCCGCGCGCCGCCGCCGAGGGGTGCGATTTCGTGATGACCTGTGTGGGCAACGATGACGACCTGCGCTCGGTCGTCTTCGGCGAGGAGGGTGCGCTCGCGGCGCTTGGCTCCGGCGCGATCCTGGTGGATCACACCACCGCCTCGGCCGAGGTCGCACGCGAGATCGCCGCGGCGGCCGCCGAGAACGGCGTCGGCTTCGTCGACGGCCCGGTCTCCGGCGGGCAGGCGGGGGCCGAGAACGGCCAGCTTGCGGTGATGTGCGGCGGGACCGAGACCGACTATGCCCGGGCCAAGCCGGTGATGGACAGCTATGCCAAGGCCACGGACCTGTTCGGCGCGGCGGGCGCAGGGCAGCTCACGAAAATGGTCAACCAGCTCTGCATCGCCGGGTTGGTTCAGTCGATCTCGGAGGGGTTGTTCTTTGCCATGAAGGCCGGGCTCGACGCCAGGAAGGTCGCGCAACTGGTCAGCCAGGGCGCGGGCGGGTCGTGGCAATTGGCCAACCGGCACGAGACGATGATCGACAACGAGTTCGACCATGGCTTCGCCGTGGACTGGATGCGCAAGGATCTGGGCATCGCGCTGGACCAGGCCAAGGCGATGGGGGTCTCACTGCCCGTGGCGGCGCTGGTCGATCAGTTCTACGGCGAGGTGCAGCAGATGGGCGGCGGGCGCTGGGATACCTCCAGCCTGATCCAGCGGTTCCGCAAGATGGACGGCCAGGACGTATGATCGCCGATCCCGAACCTTTCCTGCGCGGGCTGTTCCGGGCGGCTGTGGCGGCGGCGGATCCGGGCCTCGCGGTGCCGAACTTCCTGCCCGCCAAGCCCGCCGGGCGCGTGGTCGTGGTCGGGGCCGGGAAGGCGTCGGCCAAGATGGCGCAGGCGGTCGAGGCCGCGTGGGGCCCGTGCGAGGGGATTGTGATTGTGCCCTATGGCGGCGCGTTACCCACTGAAGGCATCGAGATTGTCGAGGCCCGTCACCCGGTCCCGGATGCCGCCGGTGAGGCGGCGGCGGGCCGGATCCTGAACCTCGTCTCGGGGTTGGGCGAGGGAGATCTGGCGCTGTGCCTGATCTCCGGCGGAGGCTCGGCGCTGATGGCGGCCCCGGGCGAGGGGCTGACCCTGGCTGACAAGCAGGCCGTGAACAAGGCGCTCTTGTCTTGCGGGGCGGCGATCGACGAGATGAACTGCCTGCGCAAGCATCTCAGCCGGATCAAGGGCGGGCGGCTGACCGTGGCGGCCTGGCCTGCGCGCACCGTGACGCTGACGATCTCGGACGTTCCCGGGGATGATCCGGCGATCATCGCCTCGGGGCCGACGGTGGCGGACCCGACCACGGCGACCGAGGCGCGGGCGATTGCCGCGCGCTATCACCTGGCGCTGTCGGATGCGGTGGCGGCGTACCTGCAGACCCCGGCCGCGGAGACGCCCGACCCGTCGCACCCAGCCTTTGCCGCGGCCGAGTGCCACCTGATCGCCACGCCGCAGATGGCGCTGGAGGCGGCGGCGGCCACGGCCCGGGCCGAGGGGGTCACGCCCCTGATCCTGGGCGACGCGCTGGAGGGCGAGGCGGCGGAGCTGGGCATCGTTCTGGCCGGTATCGCGCGGGCGGCGGTGACCCATGGTCATCCGGTGACGGGGCCTGCGGTGCTTTTGTCGGGGGGCGAGACGACCGTCACGGTGCGGGGCGGTGCGGGCAGGGGCGGGCGCAATTCCGAGTGCCTGCTGAGCTTCGGGCTGCATGCGCCGGAGGGGGTGTCGGCCATTGCCTGCGACACCGACGGGATCGACGGGTCCGAGGACAACGCAGGCGCGCTCTGGGTGCCGCGCGTGGCAGCCCACAAGGCGGAGGCGCGGAAGTATCTGGAGGCGCATGACGCCTATTCGTTCTTCGAGAAGGCGGGGGGGCTGGTCGTCTCCGGCCCGACCCACACCAATGTCAACGATTTCCGGGCGGTGTATATCCCCGGCTGAGGCTCAGTTTCCCGTCGTCTTGACGTAGAGCTTCGAGGCGCGCCCGAAGAGCCGGGTCAGGCGTCCGGCGATCCAGCCTGCCTGCCGGAAGAGCGATACCAGCCCGTAGCTGCGCGTCACCGGCAGCGACAGGGCGATCAGGACCAGCGACAGCGCCTTGAGCGGCAGCAAAATCAGGATGCTGGTGGCCGCACTGGCCCATTTGCCTTCGGCAACTTTCTGGCCGAAGGAGGTGGCCGACTGGTCCCGGCCGCGCGTGTACTGATAGGGCAAGGTGAGCCGTTCGGGCGGGACGGTTTCATAAACGATGGCGGCAGGGGCCCAGCCGGTCTCGACCCCCTTGGCGCGGGCGTCGCGGAAGAACTTGGTGTCGGACCCGCCGGTGAATTGCAGCGCCTCGTCGAAGCGCAGGCCGAGGTCGCGCACCAGCCGCATGTCGCAAAGCCAGTTGTTCGTGACCACGGTCACCCGGTCGGCCTGCCCGGCCTTCATGCGGTCGACCGCGCGGGCCTCCTTGGTGGCGAAGCGTTTGACCATGCCATCGAAGACGGTTTTCTGGGGTCCGCTGAGAGGTGCCTGCGGCTCGGTCAGCCGCACGGGGCCGCCGATCAGCTCGGCCGTGCCGCCGCGCCAGGCGGCCACGATCTCGGTCAGCCAGTCGGGCGCCACGGTCTCGTCATCATCGACATAGAGCACCAGGTCCGCGCCGAGGGCGGCGGCCTCCACCAGCCCGCGATTGCGTGCCATGGGGATACCCGGCACGGTTTCCAGAACGGCGTGCAGAGGCCCGGGCAGCTTGTCCTCGAAGGCCGCGATCACCTCGGTACTCCGGGCGGTCTCGTCATTCTCGACCACGAGGAAGATCGGCGTGACGTTCTCCGGCACCTCCAGCGCGGCGTAGGAGCCAAGCAACCGCTCCAGCATCTTCGGCCTGCGCCTTGTGCAGGCGGCGACCACCACGGTCAGGGGCCGCGTGGCGCGGATCTCGGCGGGCAGGGGGGCGGAGGGTGACTGGCTCATGGGCGGACCCTAGGGGAGGGCATGATCGGTGCCAAGGGCCGGGCTTGCCCCCCCGGGGCTTGTCAGTTCGCGCTGAGGATGCTGGTGGGGGCGGTGCCGTCCGCCAGCCATGCCTCCAGCGGCGTCATCGGGTCGAGCCCGGCCTGGGTCAGACCGCTCGGCCCGGCGAGGATCCCGCAATGGTCGAGCCCCGGCACCATGAAGAGCGCCACGTTCTCGGCCAGCGTCTCCTCGCCGCCCGCGGCCTCCGCCGCCTTCTCGTACCAATCGACCGTTTTGTAGGGCGTGACGATCGCATCCGCCCAGCCGTGCCAGACGATCATCTTGCCGCCCGCGGCGCGGAACGCGCTCAGGTCCGGGCTGTCGGCGTTGTAGAAGCCCGCGGACCGGGACATCCGGGCGGGGTCGGTTTCAAAGTCGAAATCGGCGGCGGTCCAGCCATGGCCCGGGTCCTGGTCGAAGGCCATGTAGGCCCCGAAATTATCGGCGAAGGCACTCACGAGCCGCCCGCCCCCATCGGCGTTGCCGGTGAGCCACAGCCACCAGAACGGCTCGGACCCTTCGGGAATGCCGCCCGGGTAAAGCTGCTCTCCGGCGGCGTTCACCGGACCCTGCCGCCATTTGGCCAGCACGTCCAACTCCGCTTCGGTGAGGCAGTCATCGCCCGCTGCCCCGGTGCATTGCAGTCCCGACAGGTCGACCTCGCAGGCGCGCGGGTCGGCGATCACCCCGTCCTCGGCCCCGTCCACGGCGTCGCATTGGGCCATCACCGCGTCGCCGATCAGCCCGTCCTTGCCGGGGCCGAGGATCGGGTTGCCGTCCGCATCGAGGTTCACCTGCATCAGATAGGACATCTTGGTGCCCACCAGATCGGTGTAATTCATCGCGGGCGCGCCGGAGATGATGCCGTCGAACAATTCGGGGAAGCGTTGGGCGGCCATATGGGCCATGCGCCCGCCGGTGGAACAGCCCTGGAAAATCTCCTGCTCCGAGCCGCTGCCATAGAAGGCCTCCAGCATCACCTGCGCCACCCGGTGGGTTTCCGAGATCGAGCGATAGCCCCAGTCGCGCTCCGCATGGGGGTTGTTGTCGGCCCAGGCGGCATCGACCACGGACAGCCCATGGTGCCCGCTGTCGGATGTGGCGGTGGCATAGCCGCGCTCCAGCCCCGGGCGCATGGCGTTGATCCAGCCCGCACCTGCGTCCGCGCGCCCCAGGATGCCGCAGAATCCGCCGCACCCGGCCTGGTAATACTTGCCGTTCCAGCCCGCCAGCGGCAGGCGCACCTCGATCGAGATGGCAGGCAGAGCGGTGGCGCGCACCTCGCAATACTCCGGTAGGGTCTCGGCCGCCGGGATCACCCGGGCCGAGGTGACGTAACCCCCGGAGAACACCGTATTGCGCAGCCCCTCGCAGGTGGCGGCATCGGTGGCGAGCGCGGCGGACGCGCTGGCCCCGAGCAGGACGGTGGACAGGAAAATCGCGGCGCGCATGGGCACCTCCCTCGTGCTGTTGGACAGGATGCACGGCCTCTGGCGGGCCGTTGCTGTCCAGTGTTGCCAATGTCACGCGGTGAGGGAAGGGCAAACCTCGAACGCCCCGGAAAAAGCCGGGGCTACTGCGCGAGGTAGAGGGCGAGCGCGGCGTGCGCGACAAGGATGCCGGTCAGGATATGCCGAAAGCCGGGCTTGACGCTCTTGTGGCGGAACACGATCTGCCCGAGCTTTGCGCCCAGGCTGCCGCCGATGATCGCCAGCAGGATCAGGCGGCGTTCCTCGATCCGGGCGCCGCCCTGCACCGCCTGCCGCTTGTCCAGCCCGAAAAGCGCGAAGGCCCCGACATTCAGAAGCAGCAGCGCCAGCCAGACCGGCACGTTCGGGAGAAGGTCGTCCATCACAAGGCTCCGTGTTGGAACACGCGGGTGGGGTGCAATTCCCCGGCGCGGTAGGTGCCCACGGCCACGGCCGTGCCGTTGTAAGAGGCCCAGGCGGTCTCGCCATATTCCGCGTCCGAGGCGCGTACCATGCCCGGGTTGCCGTTGCGCATCCGCGCCGCCCCCTCGGGGGTGCAGGGCAATTCCGGCAGGTCGGCAAGCCCGGTCTCCAGGGGCATCAGGTGGGCATCGAGGGCCGGGTCCTTGGCCAGGTCTTCAAGCGTCTCCAACGGAGTCGCATCGGAGAGCTCGAAAGGCCCGGACCAGGTGCGGCGCAGGGATTTGACATGGCCGAAGCAGCCGAGCGCACGGCCCAGGTCGCGAGCGATGGACCGGACATAGCCGCCCTTTCCGCAGACCATCTCGAGCGTGACGTGGTCGGGGTCGGGGCGGGCGATGAAGGTGAGGCTGTCGACATAGAGCGGGCGGGCCGCGATCTCCATCTCTTGCCCGGCGCGGGCGCGGGCATAGGCACGCTCCCCATCGATCTTCACGGCCGAGAATTGCGGCGGAACCTGCAGGATGTCGCCTTCGAAAGGGGGCAGGGCGGCGCGGATCTCGTCATCGGAGGGGCGCGCATCGCTGGTCTCGGTCACCTCTCCTTCGCCGTCATCGGTGTTGGTGGCTTGGCCCAGCCGCACGGTGAATTCGTAGGCCTTCAGCGCGTCGGTCACGAAGGGGACGGTCTTGGTCGCCTCGCCGAGTGCTATGGCCAGAACGCCCGTCGCCTCGGGGTCGAGGGTGCCCGCATGGCCCGCCTTCTGTGCATCGAAGGCCCAGCGGACCTTGCCCACCACCGCGTTGGAGCTCAGCCCCGCGGGTTTGTCGATCACGATCCAGCCGGAGACCGCGCGGCCCTTCTTGCGCCGTCCCATGGCTCAGTCCTCGTCCGGCTTGTCGAGATCCTGCCGGACGTGATCCTGGCTCAGCAGTCGCCGGGTTTCGTCCATCCGGTCGAAGGTCTCGTCGATCTGGAACCGCAGCTCGGGCGAGAATTTCAGGGTCAGCTCCTTGCTGACCGCGCGGCGCAGCTCGTGCCGGTTGCGGCGCAGGGCATCGAGTGCGTCCTGTGCCCCGTGCCCGCCCAGCGGCAGCACATAGGCGGTCGCCACCTTCAGGTCCGGGGAGGTCCGCACCTCGCCCACGGTGATCGACATCCGGTTCAGGTCCGGGTCGTGGATATCGCCCTGGTTCAGCACCGAAGACAGGGTGCGCCGGATCAACTCCCCCACGCGCAACTGGCGCTGGGACGGGCCGGAGCCGGTATCAAATCGCGAACGTGCCATGGTGGGGATCCTTTCGAGCCGCCCGTGTACCCGCCCCGCGCGCCCCATGCAACACGTGCGTTTGCGCGGGACGCCGCGTCGCGCTAGGAGGGGCGGGACAGACCGAAGGGGACACAAGATGAGCGATGTGCCGGGGATCGTGGTGACAGGGGGCTCTGGCCGGATGGGTCGGATGCTGATCGAGACGGTGCGTGGGTCGGACGCGGCACGGCTGGTGGGCGTGACCGAGCGGCCCGGCCATGACTGGATCGGTGCGGATATCGGCGTAGCGCTGGGCGGGGCGGCGATCGGGGTGACCGTGACCGACGACCCGCTGGAGGCGTTCGCGACCGCACAGGCGGTCATCGATTTCACCTCCCCCGCCGCGACCGTGGCCCATGCGGAGCTGACCGCCCAGGCCCGCGCGGTGCATGTCATCGGCACTACCGGGTTTTCGCCCGCGGATCTCGCCCATCTGGAGGCGGCTGCGCGCCATGCGGTGATCGTGCGGGCGGGGAACATGAGCCTCGGCGTCAACCTGCTTGTGAAGCTGACCGAGAAGGTCGCGGCGGCGCTCGATGCGGATTACGACATCGAGGTGATCGAGGCCCATCACCGCCACAAGGTCGATGCGCCTTCGGGCACGGCCCTGATGCTCGGCGAGGCGGCGGCGGCGGGCCGGGGCGTCGCGCTGGCGGATGTCTCCGACCGGGGGCGCGACGGGATCACCGGGGAACGCAAGCGGGGCGATATCGGCTTTTCGGCCATCCGGGGCGGCGACATCGTGGGCGAGCATGATGTGCTGTTTGCCGCCGAGGGCGAGCGGATCACCCTGCGCCACGTGGCGTCGGACCGCTCGGTCTTCGCGCGCGGGGCGCTGAAGGCGGCGCTTTGGGGGCAGGACAAGGGGCCGGGCGCCTATGACATGATGGATGTGCTCGGTCTTTGAGCATGGGCGCGGCCCGGCGGGTCCGTTCGCCACGCAAACGGCGCATTTCCCGAGGCGTTGTGTTAGTGTGCCCCAGCGGGGCTCACAGGCTGCGCGAGCAGCGCAGGAGCCCGCGCAGATGTCCCTGATCCAGATCGCCTATGTCTCCCGCCCGTTCGGTTACGACGCCGCGGCGCTTGCAGGCATCCTCGTGGATGCACGGGCGCGCAACCGGCAGGACAACCTGACCGGTGCGCTGATCTGTCGGGCGGATCTCTATTGCCAGCTGCTCGAAGGTCCCGAGCAGGCGGTACAGGCCTGTTTTGCCCGCATCGCCCGCGACGACCGCCACCTGGAGGTGCGCAAGCTCGCCACCCTGCCGATCAGCGACCGGCTCTTTCCAGGCTGGGACATGCGCCATGACCCGGCTGAGTCGTGGATGTGGAGCCGGGAAGAGACCACTGCCGGGCACGTGGAAAGCGCAACCGCTCTCGATATCCTCGCGGTGTTCCGCAAGCTGGCGGCCGGGCGCGGCGCGCCGGAATAGGCCTCAGGCCTTCAGTCCGTTCAGCACCAGGTCCAGGTGGCCTTCGAAATAGCGGTCCATGTCGATCGGCTCGTTCTCGGCGAAGGTCATGCCCCAGATCGCGGCCATCAGGCCCGGGGCCATCACCAGGCGCGGAAACTCGCGAATCGGGCCGTCGCGAAACTCCCCCCGGTCGATGCCGCGCTGCACCACCCGGTCGAGTACGGTCATGCCCGGACGGATGCCCTTGTCGTAGTAGAGCGTCCTGATCTCGGGAAATTGATGCCCCTCGCCGATGATGATCCGCATCAGCAGACGGGTATCGGACAGCACGATGTTCTCGTACATCTGCCGCAGCATCCCGCGCAGCAGCGCCTCGGTCGGCCCCTCGAACCCGTCCACAAGGTCGCCCACACGCGACAGCGCGGCGCTGACCTTGGCCTCGATCACGGCCTGGAACAGGGCCTGCTTGTTGGGAAAATACAGATAGACCGTGCCCTTGGCGATCCCGGCCTCGCGGGCGACCTCGTCCACCCGCGCCTTGCCGTAGCCATGGGCGCAGAACACCTTGAAGGCGGCCTCGACGATCTCGGCCGGGCGCGCGTCCTTGCGGCGACGCCGCGGCGGGGCGGCGGATTTCGGTGCGTCTGTCAGGTCGGTCATGTCCTTTCCTTCCTTCGCGGCGTTGCGGTCGCCGGGCACATATACCTTTCGCACAGCCCCTGTGTCCCACCGCACGTAAAAATGACTACTGGGTCAGTTTGGCACTTGATTTAATGACGCGCAAGTCATTAAGTCGAGGCAACCCCAAGCCGCCGCCGGAGGTCGAACCCATGTCGCGCCCGTTTTCCCTGCTCAAGGACCTGTTCTGGGTCGTGTTCTCGGTGGCCCTCGTGGGTGGGGGCGTTCTGGGCTTCCAGTATCTTGGCGCGAACCGGGACGTGGTCGCGCCGCAGCCGGTGGAGCGGCCCGTGGCGCTTGTGGCGACCGAGGTGCTGACCCCCTATGACGGCGCCTTGCCGATCCGGGGCGACGGCTTCATCACCCCGTTCCGGCAAGTGGCCCTGTCGTCCCAGACCCAAGGCCGGATCGTGACGCTGCATCCGGCCATCGACGCCCGCGGGACCTTTGCCGAGGGCGATATCCTCGTGCGGCTCGACGAGCGCGCGGCGCAGGCCGCCCTGGCCCAGACCGATGCCAATATCGCCTCTACCCAGGCGCGGCTCGATCTGGTGGTCTCGCAGCTGGCGCGGGGCGAGACCCTGCGGGAACGGGGCATCATCTCGCAAGAGGCGCTCGATTCGCTTCTCAGCCAGCAGTCGGAGCTGACCGCGACCCTCGACAGCCTGCGGGCGGCGCGGGAAACCGCCCTTGTCACCCTGGACAATGCGCGGATCGCAGCCCCGTTTGCAGGGCGCGTGCTGCGCAAGACCGCCGAGATCGGCGCCGTGGTCAGCCCGGGCCAGGAGATCGCGGTGCTCTACAGCGATGGCGCGCTGGAGGTGACCGTCCCGCTGCGCCAGGCGGATGCCGCGCTGATCCCGGGCCTGTTCGAAGGTGCGGCGGTCCCGGCCGAGGTCCATGCGCGTTTCGCCGGGCAGGATGTGACCTGGGCGGCGGAGGTCGCCCGCGTGGACGCCGCGCTCGACAGCCGGACACGGTCGCTCAACGTCACCGTGCGGCTCAAGGCGCAGACCGGGGCGACCGCCGCGGGGGCGCTGCCGTCGGGCGCGCCACCGGCGCTGATCAACGCGTTTGCCAATGTCACCATCAGCGGGGCCGAGGTGCCGGGCGCCTATGCGATCCCCTCCACCGCCCTGCGCGATGGCGGCGCGATCTGGCTCTATGACGCCGGGGCGCTTGCCGTTGTGCCCGCCGCGTTGATCCACGTGGATGGCGAGCAGAGCTTCGTGCGGCTGGGCGCGCTGCCCGCAGGGGCGGAGTTGATCACCAGCCCGCTCGACACGGCGGTGGCGGGCATGGCGCTGCGCCGCGCGGCGGTGACCGAACGCACCGCCGCCCTGACGGAGCAGCCCCGATGAACCCGGTGATCAAATGGATGACCGAACACCCGGTCGCCGCGAACCTGACCATGGTGCTGGTGCTTGTGGTCGGGCTTCTGAGCCTGTTCGCCATCCCGCAGAAGACATTTCCGGACTTCACCCTCGAAGTGGTCGATATCCGCGTGGTCTATCCCGGGGCCTCCCCGGGCGAGATCGAGCAGAGCATCATCCGCCCGATCGAGGACCAGATCAGCGGCATCGACGGTGTGGACGAGGTCACCGCCACGGCGCGCGAAGGCTCCGGCCAGGTGTCGGTGGCCCTGCTGCTGGGGGCGGATGTGGCCGAGAAGCTCGACGAGGTGAAGACCGAGATCGACCGCATCACCACCTTCCCCGAGGATGCCGAGGAGCCGACCGTCACCCAACGCTCCAACCGCTCCCGCGCTTTGGAGATCGCGATTCACGGCCCGGTGCCGGAACAGGTGCTGAAGGAAGAGGCCGAGCGGCTGAAATCCGAGCTGACCCAGCTGCCCTCGGTATCCTTTGTCGAAACGGCGAACCTGCGCGACTACGAAATTTCCATCGAGGTGGACCGCGACACGCTCAATGCCTATGGGCTGACACTGGCGCAGGTCAGTCAGATCGTCGCTGCGAATTCGCTGGAACTGCCGGGAGGCGAGATCGAAACCGCGACCCTGTCGATCCCCCTGCGCACGCTCGGGCGGAACTACACCCGCGCGGATTTCGAGAACATCGTGGTGCTGACCAATGATGCAGGCGCCAAGGTGTTCCTGCGCGACATCGCGACGGTGATCGACGGGTTCGAGGACAGCGATATCTCCGCCCGGTTCGGCGGCAACCCTTCGGCCACGGTCAACGTGTTCCGCGTGGGCGACGAGCAGCTTCTGGATATCGTGTCGGATGTGAAGGTGCATCTGGACGAGAGTTTCCGCGCCTCCCTGCCGGCAGGGGTCGACGTGACCCTCTGGCAGAACGATGCGGACGAGTTGCAGAGCCGGCTCGACCTGCTGATCGAGAACGCGGTGCTGGGCCTGGCGCTGGTGGTGCTGTGCCTGACGCTGTTTCTCGACTTCCGGCTGGCCTTCTGGGCGGCGGCGGGGATCGCGGTCGCCTTTGCCGCCAGTTTTGCGGTGCTGAACACCATCGGCATGTCGATCAACATGATCTCGCTCTTTGGCTTCATTCTGGCCATCGGGATCGTGGTGGATAATGCCATCGTGATCGGTGAGAACATCTACAAGAACGGCGAGGCGGGGCTGAGCCCCATGGATGCCGCGGTCAAGGGCACCCAGCGCGTGGCGGTGCCGGTGGTGTTCTCGGCGCTCACCACGGTGGTGGCGTTCATGCCGCTCTTCGAGATGCCGGGCACGCTGGGCAAGTTCCTGGGCGATATTCCGGCGGTGGTGATCATCGTGCTGCTCTTGAGCCTGTTGCAGGCGCTCTTCATCCTGCCGCGCAACCTCAGCCGTTTGGACGTGTCGCCGAGCTATCGCCCCAATATCGTGCTGCGCGGGCTGAACGCGGTGCGCCGTGTGATCGACCGGGGCCTGCAATGGTTCATCGCCCGGCCCTTCGACGCGGCACTGCGGTTTGCCACGCGCTACTGGCTGGTGCCCATCGGGGCGGTGATCGGCATGATGATCGTGACCGTCGGGTTGCTGGCCCATGGATATGTGAAGTTCAATTTCTTCCCGGCGATCGACGGCAAGTTCGTCACCGCCAATATCGAGATGGTCGACGGCACCACCTTCGATCGAACCGAAACCGTGGCCGAGCAGGTCCGCGTCGCCGCCGTGCGGGCGGGCGACCGGATCGCGGCGGACCTGCCCATGGACGAGGCGGCGGTGGTCGAGAATATCGCCGTTGTGATCGGGCAGGGCGCCGGGGGCGGTGGTCCTGCGGGCGGCACGGCCACGACGGGGGCGACCCTGGCCAACGTTGTGGTGCGCGTCACCGATCCCGAGCTGCGCGACTGGCCGACCCGGGATTACGTCGCCGCCTGGCGCGACGAGATCGGCGATATCGCCGGGATCAAGGTGCTCGATGTGTCGTCGGCCCTGATCGACGCGGGCGATGCCATCGCGGTGGAGCTGTCCTTGCCCGACGGCCAGGACATTGCGCCGGTGGTGGACGCATTGCGCGAGGGGCTGCGGGGTATTCCCGGTGTGTTTTCGATCCGCGATGACCTGTCGGCCGGGCGGCTGGAGTACAAGCTGTCCCTGCGCGAGGATGCCCGTATCTACGGCGTGACCCTGTCGGACCTGGCCAGTCAGATGCGCAACGGCTTCTTCGGGATCGAGGCGACGCGGGTGCAGCGCGGCCGGGACGATGTGCGGGTCTTCGTGCGCCTGCCCGCGAACCAGCGTGACAGCCTCGCGGACCTTCTAGACTTCAAGATCCGCACCGCCGCGGGCGACCTGATCGCGCTGGGCGATGTGGCCGAGATCACCGAGGGGCTTGCCCCCACCGAGATCCTGCGCCGCAACGCCCGCACCATCACCACGGTCACCGCCGATGTGGATGCCTCGGTCATCACGTCCAGCGAGGCCAACGCGCTGATCACCGCCGAGCTGATCCCGCCCCTCGCGGCGCGTTACGAAGGCCTGATCGTGGAATTCGGCGGTGAACAGCGCACCCAAGGCGATGCGGGCACGGCCCTGGGCAAGGCGCTGGCCGTGGCGCTCTTCGTGATCTTTGCACTGCTGGCGCTTGTGTTCCGGTCTTACGTGCAGCCGCTGGTGGTGATGGTCGCGATCCCGCTGGGTCTGATCGGGGCGGTGATGGGGCACATGATCATGGGGCTGCCCCTGACGATCCTGTCGATCTTCGGGATCATCGGGCTGGCTGGTGTTGTGATCAACAACTCCCTGGTGATGATCGACCTCTACAACGAGTATCTGGACAAGGGCCACGCCCTGCGCGCCGCGGTGATCGAGGGCACGAAGGACCGGTTCCGGCCGATCCTGCTGACCTCGCTCACGACCTTCCTCGGGGTCTTTCCGCTGATCATGGAAACCTCGCTGCAGGCGCAGTTTCTGATCCCGCTGGCGGTGTCCATCGGCTACGGGGTGCTCTTCGGTACGGCGATCATCCTGCTGGCGGTTCCGGCGGTGTTCATCGCACAAGCCCGGGCGTTCGACCTGGTGGCGCGGCTCTTCGGAGCGGCCGCGCCGCAGCTGCCCGAACCCGCACCCGACCCCTTGCCTGCGTCCCGTCTCGCCTCGGTCCGGGCGGCGGAATAGCGCCGAGTGCGGCAGAACTCACGGTCCCGTGACGGGAAAAGTCATCCAGACGGCACATCTTTGCGTAATCCTTTTGAACCTCTTGCGTGAAGGAGCAAAGACATGGGTTTCCAGAAGCCTCTGACGGCCTTGGCGGCGATGGCCGCAGCACTTGTGCTCGGCACGCCCAGCCTGGCCAGTGACGACTTCCAGCGCGTCCAGAGCGAAACCGAATTCGTGGAGATCGTCGCTGGGCGCGAACTGGCAATTGTGCGGCCTTTCTACCTGCGCAATGCGATCAAGCTGCAGGTCCGCCCCGAGGGGGAGATCGCCGGGACCGCCCTGCGCAAGCCGGTGACCGGCGCGTGGAGCTGGCAGAACGGGTATTTCTGTCGCGAGATGACCTATGGTGACAACTCCATCGCGCCGAATTGTCAGCTTGTCGCCGTGAAAGGTGACGAGGTGCGGTTCATCGCAGACCAGGGGGCGGGCGATCGGGCGGATTTCCGGCTCGACTGATCCCGACGGGCTGCGCGATCAGAAATCGATCGCGATGCCCTTTTTCTCCCAATCCCCATAGCGCACGGGTTCTGGCCCGTTCCGACCGCCAAGCTCGGGGGGAAACTCCCGGGCTTTTTCCTTGGCCTTGCGCGCATCGGCTTCTGCGAGCGCCCGGCGCGCGGGTTCTGGCAGGGCTGCGCGGCGCGCGGCTTCCTCCGGGCTGAGGGCCGGGGGCTGGTCGGGTGTTTCGCTGTCGGTCATGGCAGGGCTCCGTCTCGGGGCGTGGGCTGCTTGTCTCGCGCCTGGGGTTGATATACCCCCGCGCGATCCGCAGACAAGCGCGGTGCAACAAGGAGACGCAGCCGTGGCCACCCCCGCCCTCGATCCCGCACGGGCCGCCGCCCTGGCCCTTTTGGCGGGTGTGCTGTCCGAGCGCATGTCCCTGGCCGACCAGACCGCCCACCCCAAAGGGCCTTTTGCGGAGTGTGCCCCGGCGGAGCGTGCCCGGGCGCAGCGGCTGGCCACCGGCGTGCTGCGCCACCTGCGGACCTGCGACCAGATGCTCGGGCCGCACCTTCGCATGCCGCCCTATCCCGCGATCCACAATATTTTGCGGCTCGGCGCCTATGAGCTCTGCGCGCTGGGCGAGGCCCCGCACGGGGTCGTCCATGCCGCGGTCGACCTGGCCCGGGCCGAGGACCCGCAAAGCCGCGCGCCGGGGCTGGTCAACGCGGTGCTGCGCAAGGTCGCCGATCTCGGCCCCGCGCTTTGGGCCGCGGCGCCGCCCGCGCAGCTGCCCAAGCCGTTCCGCAAGGGGTTGGTCAAGGTTTGGGGCAACAAGACCGTTATCGGTTTCGAGGCCGCCCACGGGGCGGGGGCGCCACTGGACCTGACCCTGCGCGATCCGTCCGAAGCCGCGCTCTGGGCTGATCGGCTCGGGGCGGTGGTGCTGCCCACGGGGGGGCTGCGCCTGTCCGATGCGGGGCAGGTCAGCCAGCTGCCGGGCTATGCCGAGGGCGCGTGGTGGGTGCAGGATGCCGCGGCGAGCCTGCCCGCGCGTGCGCTCGGGCCCGTGGTCGGGGCGCGGGTGCTGGACCTGTGCGCAGCACCGGGGGGCAAGACCCTGCAACTGGCCGCGGCGGGGGCGCAGGTTACCGCGCTCGATATCTCGGACGCGCGTGTGGCGCGGCTGCGGGAGAACCTGGCCCGCACGGGGCTGGCGGCGGAGGTCGTGATCGCGGACGGGCTGACCTATGCCGCCGAAACGCCGTTCGATGCGATCCTGCTCGATGCGCCTTGCTCGGCCACGGGGACGATCCGGCGGCACCCGGATCTGCCCTTCCTGCGCGACCTGAGCGATCTGTCGGACCTGACGGCGTTGCAGGCCGGGCTGCTCGACCGGGCGGTGGGGCTGTTGCGGCCCGGTGGGCGGCTGGTCTTTGCCACCTGTTCGCTCTTGCCTGCCGAAGGGGAAGACCAGGTCGCCGCGGCGCTGGCGCGCCATCCGGGCCTGGCGCAAGTGCCGCTGAGCGACCTGGCCGGTAGCGCGGCGGAGTGGCTGACCGACACGGGCGCCCTGCGCCTGCGACCGGATTTCTGGGCCGAGCGCGGCGGGCTGGACGGGTTCTTCATCGCGGCGCTCGCAAAACCGGGGTACGCGCGTTTTGGCCATGACTCGGGGTCCGGCACATCCTAGAGTGCGCCCCGGGCAACAGGACCCGACCCAACACCACAGCTGAGAAAACCACCGAAAAGACAGGGGCAATGGCGGGCAGTCTGCAACAGGACCTTTCGCGGTCGACGGGCTCGCGTTCCCTCGGCCACAGGGTCATGGACGGGTTCCATGCCCGGCTGGCGCGGTTCGGGCGTCCGGCCACGGCCTTCGTGTCGACGCCGGAGCCGACGAGCTTCGGCGATCCGGCGCGGGGGCGGCAGTTGCTGGCGGGCAATCACCTGATCAATGGCGAGGTGATCACCGCGCCGGGCGTGTCGCTGTGGGAGATTGCCGAGAACGCGCCGGGGCGCGATGCGCTGCTGCTGCATGATTTCAAATGGCTGGATGATCTCGCGGCCCTGGGCGGCCCGGCGGCACAAGGGCTGGCGCAGACCGCGCTGGGCGAGTGGATCGCGCGTTACGGGACCGGGCGTGGGCCGGGCTGGACCCCGGACCTGACCGCGCGGCGGATGATGCGCTGGATTTCCCATGCGGTGATGTTGCTGGGCGGGGAAGGATCGCGCCTGTCGCCGGGGTTCTTCCGGTCGCTCGGGCAGCAGGGCGTATTTCTCAGCCGCCGCTGGAAGACCGCCGCGTCGGGGCGCGCGCGGTTCGAGGCGCTGGCCGGGATGATTTACGCGGGGATGAGCCTGCGCGGGCTGGAGGGGCGGGTGGATGCCGCCGCCGCCGCCCTCGACCGGGCCTGCGCGGCGGAAATCGACGGGCAGGGGGGGCTCGCCTCTCGCAACCCCGAAGACATGCTGGAGGTGCTGCTCCTGCTGACCTGGGCCGCGGACGCGTTGGAGGAGCGGGGCCGCAGTCCGAGCGTGGAGCAGGTGCGCGCCATCGCCCGGATCGCGCCGTCCTTGCGTGCGCTGCGTCACGGCGATGGCGGGCTGGTACGTTGCCACGGCGGCGGGCGCGGCGCGGCAGAGCAGGTGGCGCAGGCGCTGGCCCGAACCGGGATTGTCGCGACCTCGGATGCGACGCTGGTGATGGGCTATGCCCGGCTGGCGGCGGGCAGCACCACGCTGATCCTCGATGCCGCGGTGCCGCCGCGGGGGGCAGGGGCGCTCTCGGCCCATGCCAGCACGCTCGCCTTCGAGATGACCTCGGGCCGGTTCCCGATCGTGATCAATTGCGGCTCGGGGGCGAGTTTCGGGGCGGAGTGGCGCCGGGCCGGGCGTGCGACTGCGTCCCATTCCACCCTGGGGATCGACGGCACCTCTTCCTCCCGGCTGGAGCCGCGGGCGCGGCGGCGGGGCCAGGAGGAGGCCCTTCTCGACGTGCCCACGCGGGTGACGGTGGAGGCGTTCGATACGTCGCCGCATCTGCGCGGGCTGCTGCTGACCCATAACGGTTATGACCCGACCCACGGTTTGACCCATGCAAGGCAGGTGCAGTTGAGGGCCGATGGGCGGATGCTGGAGGGCACCGATACGCTGGCTGCGCTGGAGCCCGGCGCACGCCTGCGCTGCGACCGGGCGATGACGGCGGCGGGCGGCGCGGGGCTGGCCTTCACGGTGCGGTTCCACCTGGCCCCCGAGGTGGAGGCGCAGGTCGACATGGGGGGCACCGCGGTGTCGTTGCTGCCGGGCGGTGACGAGGTGTGGATCTTCCGGGCGCGGGGGGCGCGGATGGCGCTTGCCCCCAGCGTCGCGCTCGAACGCGGGCGGCTGAAGCCCCGCGCTACCCGGCAGATCGTGCTGACCGGGCGGCTTCTGGATTACGCCACGGAGCTGGACTGGTCGTTCACCCGGGTGAGCTGACCGGTCTTGAACGGCGCGCCTGCGGCGCAGGGGATACCTGGCCCTGCGGGCCGTTCGGGGGCGCTGCCCCCGCCGCGCTATGCGCGTCTCCCCCGGAGTGTTTTCACGCAGATGAAGGGAGGGGCGGCGCGCCCGGTGGTGGGCATGTGGGTCAAGATCAACCGGATGGTTGAATGTGCCAAGGGGGCGAGGCGGCGCTGACGACCGGGTGGCCAGCTTGTCGCACCAATGAATTATTACACATTATCAATTTGTTACGGGATTCACGCGCCGCGACGCAGCGCGTTGACTCTGCCCCATCCCTCGGCCTAGCTTGCGCGCAACAACGCGGAGACGTGCGGTATGGCTGACGGGCCTGAGGAGCACCGCCTGCGGGCGCTGGAGGAGAGGATCGCGGCGGCCAAGAAGGCGCAGGCCCCTGCTCCGGCGAAGGACGAACATTACAGCCTGGCGCAACACGCCTGGCGCATGGTGGTGGAGCTTGTGGCCGGTCTCGGGATCGGCTTCGGCATCGGGTACGGGCTGGACAGCCTGTTCGGCACAACGCCGATCCTCCTGGTGCTTTTTACATTGCTGGGGTTTGCGGCGGGGGTGCAGACGATGATCCGCTCCTCGAACGAGATCCAGGCACAGAGACTGAAGGCGGAGCGTTCCGCCGAAGACGAAGGGGACTGAAACGTGGCGACCGAAGAAGGCACCGGCCTCACATTCTATCCGATGGATCAGTTCATCGTGTCTCCCCTGTTCGGGGATGGACCGGTGCACTTCTACACCCCGACCAACGTGACCTTGTGGATGGCCCTGGCCGTGGCGGCGATCGCGCTTCTGCTGGTGGCGGGGACCCGCGGGCGCGCTGTGGTTCCGAGCCGGGCGCAGTCGATTGCCGAACTGGCCTACGGGTTTGTCTACAAGATGGTCGAGGACGTGACCGGCAAGGACGGGATCAAGTATTTCCCGTATATCTTCACGCTCTTCATGTTCATCCTGGTGGCCAACTTCCTCGGGCTGATCCCGATGAGCTTCACCACCACCTCGCATATCGCGGTGACCGCGGTGCTGGCGCTGGCGGTGTTCATCACCGTGACCGTGATCGGTTTCGTCAAGAACGGCGCGGGTTTCCTGAGCTTGTTCTGGGTGGCCTCCGCGCCCCTGGCGCTGCGCCCGATCCTCGCGGTGATCGAGATCATCTCCTACTTCGTCCGTCCGGTCAGCCATTCCATTCGTCTGGCGGGCAACATGATGGCGGGCCACGCGGTTCTGAAGGTGTTCGCGGGCTTTGCCCAGGTGGCGGCCGTAGCCCCCATCGCGATCATCGGCGTCATGGCGATCTACGGGCTCGAAGTTCTGGTGTCGGCCATCCAGGCCTACGTCTTCACCATCCTGACCTGCGTGTATCTCAAGGACGCACTGCACCCGCATCACTAAGACAACCGGCGGGGGCGACCCCCGCCTCCGCAACTCAGCAATTCCATCGTAAGGAGACATATCATGGAAGGCGAACTCGCACATATCGGCGCAGGCCTGGCAGCAATCGGTTCCGGCGCAGCCGCAATCGGTGTGGGCCACGTGGCAGGCAACTTCCTGGCAGGTGCTCTGCGGAACCCGTCGGCAGCCGCCGGCCAGACCGCGACCCTCTTCATCGGCATCGCGTTCGCAGAAGCTCTGGGGATCTTCGCATTCCTCGTTGCTCTGCTGCTGATGTTCGCCGTCTGATCTTTCCCAAGCCATCCTTACGGTCGGGTCAGCCTCAAACGGGCTGATCCGATGGATTGAGGGCCAAGGAGGGACGTATGGCAACCGAAGCAACAGGGGCCGTCGAGGCCGCGCCGGGGATGCCCCAGCTCGACTTCTCGACCTTTCCCAACCAGATTTTCTGGCTGATCATCACGCTCGTCGCGATCTACCTGATCCTGACGAAAGTGGCCCTGCCGCGGATCGGATCCGTTCTGGCGGAACGCAGCGGCACGATCACCAACGATCTGGCGGCGGCCGAAGAGCTGAAGCTCGCGGCGGTCGAGGCGGAGAAAGCCTATAATCAGGCGCTGGCCGATGCCCGTGCCGAAGCGCAGAAGATCGTCGCCGAAGCGCGGGCCGAGATCCAGGCGGATCTCGATGTGGCCACTGCCAAGGCGGATGCGGAGATCGCGGCCAAGTCCGCCGAAGCGGAGAAGGCCATCGCCGAGATCCGCGAAGGCGCCATGGCCAGCGTGACCGAGGTCGCGACGGACACTGCGCAAGCGTTGGTCGCCGCGTTGCTGCCCAGTGCCAAGGATGCGGATGTCTCCGCCGCCGTGGCTGAGCGTGTGAAAGGGTAATGGCATGAAAAAGCTACTCCTGCCTGCCCTGCTGACCTTCAGCGCCACACCGGCGCTGGCAGCGAAGGGGCCTTTCTTCTCGCTGGCGAATACCGACTTCATCGTCCTGATCTCGTTCATCGCCTTCATCGGGGTGTTGGTCT
This sequence comes from Dinoroseobacter shibae DFL 12 = DSM 16493, assembly GCF_000018145.1. NCBI lineage: Bacteria > Pseudomonadati > Pseudomonadota > Alphaproteobacteria > Rhodobacterales > Roseobacteraceae > Dinoroseobacter > Dinoroseobacter shibae. The sequence goes on along the minus strand of NC_009952.1, from coordinate 3,196,970 downwards.
ATTTCAAGATCCCCGGCATCCTGAGCGGCATGCTCGACAAGCGGGCCGAGGGCATCAAGGCCGAGTTGGAAGAGGCCAAGGCCCTGCGCGAAGAAGCGCAGACGCTGCTGGCCTCCTACGAGCGCAAGCAGCGCGAGGTGCAAGCCCAGGCGGATGCCATCGTGGCTACGGCCAAGGAAGATGCCGAGGCCGCAGCGGCTCAGGCGAAGGTCGACCTCGAAGCTTCCATCGCACGCCGGTTGGCCACCGCCGAGGACCAGTTGGCGTCGGCTCAGGCCGCTGCGATCAAAGAGGTCAAGGACAAGGCCGTAACGGTCGCGATTGCCGCCGCTGCGGACGTGATCTCGTCCAAGCTGGGCAAGGCCGAGCTGAATGCGCTGAACGCCGATGCGATCAAGGAAGTGAAAGCCAAGCTGCACTGATCCGCATCACGGAACCACGTGGAAAACCCGGCCTCCGTGCCGGGTTTTTTGCTGTTCGGGGCTCAGCGGGCCTGTTCGTGCTCGTAGCGCTGGCGCGCGATTTCCTCGTTCTTTTCCATCTGGCGCCAGTCCGCGAGGGAGCCTTCGACGAAATCCAGATGGTGCTGCACCGCCCCCCGCGCGGCCTGGGGATCGCGGGCCTGCAAGGCGGCGTTGATCGCCCGGTGCTGTTCTAGCAGCTGATCCCGTGTGGCGCGCTGCTTGAACATGATCTTGCGGTTGTAGAACACGCCTTCGCGCAGCAGGTCGAACATTGACCGCATCATGTGCAGCATGATCACGTTGTGGCTGGCCTCGACAATCGCCAGGTGGAACTCCGCGTCGAGCATGGATTCCTCGTCCGGGTTGCGCTTGGAGTGGGCCGCTTCCATCTTGCGGAAGATCGTGTCGACCACCTTGAGGTCCGTCTCGGAGCCGAGCCGGGCGGCCCGGTCCGCCGCCAGCCCCTCCAAGTCGCGGCGGAAGGCAAGATAGTCGAACACCGCCTCGTCATGCTTGGCGAAAAGCTGGATCAGCGCGTCCGAGAAGGCGGAGCCGAGCACATCGGCCACGAATACGCCCGCACCCGCGCGGGTCTCCAGCAGCCCACGGGTCTGCAACTCGGCCAGTGCTTCGCGCAGGGACGGACGGGAGACACCGAGCTTCTCGGACAGCTCCCGCTCCGAGGGGAGCCGCTCTCCGGGCCGCAGAATGCCGCGCAGAACGAGTTGTTCGATCTGGCGAATGACCGAGTGCGAGAGTTTTTCCGACTGGATACGCTGGAATGGCATGGCGCTCTCCCTGATTGGTCAATTGATATGACCACTGGGGGCGCGCTGCAAGCGCTTAGCGGGGCGTTATGATGATCTCCACCCGGCGGTTCTGTGCGCGCCCGGCCTCGTCCAGGTTCGATGCGATGGGTTGATCCTCGCCCCGTCCGAAGGCGACGACCCGCGACGACGGCACCCCGTTCTGCAAAAGAATCGCCGCGACCGCGCTGGCGCGCCGCTGGGACAGCTCCTGGTTGTAGCCCGCAGAACCGGTGTTGTCGGTGTGGCCTACGACCTGCACCGTGGTGTCGGGATAGTCGAGCAGGTTGCGCGAAAGCGCCGCCAGATCCGATTGCAGGGTGGATTGCACCACCGCACTGTCCACGGCAAACAGGATATCCTGCGGCATGGTCACCACCAGCTCGGAGCCGGTGTTGACGATCTGCACAGCGTCATTGCCGAGTTCGGCCTGCAGGTCCCGGGCCTGGCGGTCCAGCATGTCGCCGATGGCCGCGCCAACGCCCGCCCCGACCACGGCACCGATCAGGGCCTTTTCCCGATCCTCGGTCGCCCCGAGCGCGCCCCCGGCCAAAGCCCCGATTGCCGCGCCGGTGGCCATGCGGCGGTTGTCTTCGGTCACGGTGCAGGCGCTCAGCGCAAGCAGGCTCGCACAGGCGGCGATCAGGGGTACATGTACTCGCATAGGGCTCGTCCTCGATAGGTTTTGTTTGTCCGCATATCGGGTCAGTCGCGCCGGATATTCAATAGCAGACGGCGCAAGCCCACGGTCGCGGCGCCCTTTTGCCGGTTCAGCCGGCCTGTTCCAGAAGCGCGGCCTCCTGGGCCAGCATGGCGCGTTTGACCGGCAGGCCCCAGTGATAGCCGCCCAGTCCGCCTGATTTGCGCAACGCGCGGTGGCAGGGGATAAGCCAGCTGACCGGATTGCGCCCCACGGCGGTGCCCACGGCGCGCACGGCCCGGGGGGATCCGATGGCTTCGGCAATCTCCGAATAGGTTGTGACATGGCCCGAAGGGATGCGCAGCAGCGCCTCCCACACCTTGATCTGGAATGGCGCCCCGATCAGGTAGAGAGGCGCGCGGGCCAGATCTCCATCCCCCGCGCCGAAGGCCGCCACCGCCCAGGGCCGGAGCCGCGTCGGGTCCTCCACATACCGCGCCTTGGGCCAGCGCGCGACCATGTCGGCCATGGCGGCGTCGGTGCCGGTTTCGGCGGCGAACGCGATGCCGCAGATCCCCTTGTCGGTGCCCATGACCAGCGCGGGTCCGAACGGACTGTCGAACCAGCCCCAGCGGATCGTCAGCCCCGCGCCCTTGCGGGCGAACTCGCCGGGGCTCATGGCCTCCCAGGTCACGAAAAGATCATGGAGCCGCCCGGAGCCGGACAGTCCCAATTCCCCCGCCGCCTCCAGGGTGGTGAAGCGGTCGGCCAGCAGGGCCTTGGCATGATCGAGCGTCAGGTATTGCTGATACCGTTTGGGCGACACGCCGACCCAGGCCGAAAACGTACGCTGCAAATGGGCCGGACTCATCCCGATCCGGCCCGCCAGATCGTCGAGCGGCAGGGGTGTGCCCCCGGCGGCATCGATCTCTTCGATGGCGCGGCGGATCACGCCGTAATGGTAGCGGTCGTCTGCGGTCTCGGGGTCACTCATCTCGGGCCTCCTGTGACGCCCAAGGTAATCCGCCCCCCGCGCCCCCGCGACCCGAATTTTGCGCATTTGGCCCGCTTGCCCCGCGCGGGCGCATTGGGCATACCGGCGCGGATGGCCAAGCAACTCGATTATCATACGATCCGCGAGATCTTCACCCGGTTCCAGGCCGCCGAGGCCGAGCCCAAGGGCGAGTTGAACCATGTCAACGCCTACACCCTGGTTGTGGCCGTAGCGCTTTCGGCACAGGCCACGGATGCGGGCGTGAACAATGCCACCGAGGCCCTGTTCAAGATCGCCGATACGCCCGAGAAGATGCTGGCCTTGGGCGAAGAGGGCGTGATCCAGCATATCAAGACCATCGGGCTGTATCGCAACAAGGCCAAGAACGTCATCAAGCTCAGCCGCATTCTGGTCGAGCAGTATGGCGGTGAGGTGCCGAATTCCCGCGCGGCACTCGAGAGCCTGCCGGGGGTGGGCCGCAAGACCGCCAATGTGGTGCTCAACATGTGGTGGGGGCATCCGAGCCAGGCCGTGGACACCCACATCTTCCGCGTCGGCAACCGCAGCGGCATCTGCCCGGGCAAGGACGTGGTCGCGGTCGAACGCGCCATCGAAGACCACATCCCCGTCGATTTCCAGCACCACGCCCATCACTGGCTGATCCTGCATGGCCGCTACATCTGCAAGGCGCGCAAACCGGCCTGCGGGGCCTGCCTGATCCGCGATCTCTGCCAATTCGAGGACAAGACCGAATGAGTGACACTTCCAAGGACCCTTACCAGGTGGTGGGGATCGGCAATGCCATTGTCGATGTTCTGGCCCAGACCGATGACAGCTTTCTCGACCATATGGGGATCGAGAAAGGCATCATGCAACTGGTCGAACGGCCCCGGGCCGAGATGCTTTATGCCGCCATGTCCGACCGGGTGCAGGCTCCGGGCGGGTCGGTGGCCAACACGCTCGCCGGATTGGGCGAACTGGGCTTGCGCTGCGCGTTTATCGGGCGGGTGAAGGACGACACGCTGGGCCGGTTCTATGCACAGGGGATGGAGGCCGAGGGCACCGCCTTTCCGAACCCGCCACAGCAGGTGGAGGCACCCACGTCCCGCTCGATGATCTTCGTGACCCCGGACGGGGAGCGGTCGATGAACACCTATCTCGGTGCCGGTGCCGATCTCGGCCCCGAAGATGTGCCGGAGGCGGTGTTTGCCCAGGTCGGGCTGCTGTTTCTCGAAGGCTACCTCTTCGACAAGGTGCCCGGAAAGGCCGCGTTCGAGGCCGCGGCGCGCTATGCGCGCGGGGCGGGGGGGCATGCGGGGATCACCCTGTCCGATCCGTTCTGCGTGGACCGGCACCGGGCGGATTTCCAGCGCCTCGTGGCCGATGAGCTGAACTTCGTCATCGGAAACGAGCATGAATACATGGCGCTGTACGAGACCGAGGACCTCGGGGCCGCGCTTGCCCGCGCTGCGTCGGTCTGCGAGCTTGTGGTCTGCACTCGGTCGGGTGACCCGGTGGTGATGATCCGCGGCGACGCGCGCGTCGAGGTGCCGGTCACACGGGTTGTGCCGGTGGATGCGACCGGGGCAGGGGACCAGTTCGCCGCCGGGTTCCTCTACGGGCTGGCAACGGGCAAAAGCCTCGAGGTCTGTGGCCGCATGGGCGTGATTGCCGGATCCGAGGTGATCAGCCATTTCGGCGCGCGTCCCAAGACGGATGTCCGCGCGCGTTTCGTCGCCGAGGGGCTGCTCTAGGGACGGTGCCGGGGCAAGCGGTTTCGAAACCGCTTGGGCGCCCGGTTGTGGGCACTCGGCGCAGGAGCGGCCGTAATTCGGCTTGAGTCGTTGCGCGATCGGGGCGTCACAAATGGGCTGCCCTGTCCGCGAAGGGCTGCAAGCGGCTTCGAAGCGGCTTGGCCCGTGGCCCGCGCGGGTCCCTAGCCGTGATGGGTCGCCACCGTCTTGAGTTGCGAGAAGCCGAAAAGCGCCTCGAACCCCTTCTCGCGCCCATGGCCGGACTTGCCCACCCCGCCGAAGGGCAGCTCGACCCCGCCGCCCGCGCCATAGGTGTTCACAAAGACCTGCCCGGCGCGCAGTCGCTTCGGCATCCGCATTTGGCGCGCGCCGTCGCGGGTCCAGATGCCCGCGACGAGGCCAAACTCCGTGCCATTGGCCAGCGCGATCGCCTCTTGCTCGGTCTCGAAGCGCATCAGGATCTGCACCGGGCCGAAGATTTCCTGCTGCGCCAGCGGGTGATCGGCGGCAATCCCGCCCAGCAGGTGGGGCAAGACGTAACACCCGCCCTCGGGCGCCTCTGGCAGCAGATGCCCGGTGGCGAGGATCTGGTCCGGTTGGGCCTGCGCCAGCATTGCCGAGACGCGCGCCTTCTGCTTCGGCGAGATCAGCGGACCGACTGCCGGATCGCTCAGGGCGGGACCCACGGTCAGGGCGCGATAGGCCTCCGCCATACGGTCCGCGACCGCGTCGAATACGTCCGTCTGCACCAGGATGCGCGCCGCCGCCGAACAGGTCTGGCCCGCGTTCTGCACCCCGCCTTTCACCAGAAACGGCAGGGCGGCGTCGAGATCGGCATCGGCGAACACGATCTGGGGAGACTTGCCGCCCAACTCCAGTGTCACCGGTGTGATGTGACGCGCCGCGGTCGCCTGCACTTCCGCGCCCACGGGGACCGAGCCAGTGAAACTCAGGTGATCCACGCCCGGGTGATCCGACAGGGCCGCGCCCGCCTCGGCCCCGAGCCCGGTCACCACGTTCAGCGCGCCGGGGGGCAGGCCCGCCGCCTCGGCCAGTCGCGCGAAGGCCAGCGCGGTCAGGCAGGCATCCTCGGCCGGTTTCAACACGCAGGCATTGCCCATGGCCAGGGCCGCGCCCACTGAACGGCCGATGATCTGCATCGGGTAGTTCCAGGGCACGATGTGCCCGGTGACCCCGTGCGGCTCGCGCAGGGTGTAGACGGTATAGCCGCTCTGATAGGGGATCGTTTCCCCCATGACCTTATCCGCGGCCCCGCCGTAGAATTCCAGATACCGCGCCAGCGCCAGGGCATCGGCGCGGGCCTGGGACAGGGGCTTGCCCACGTCGCGGGCCTCCATCTCCGCCAGGCGGTCGACCTCACCCGCCACCAGCGCGCCAAGTCGGGTGAGGCACCGCCCGCGCTCGGTCGCACTCATCCGGCCCCAATCGCCGTCCAGTGCGGCCCGGGCCGCCGCAACCGCCCGGTCGATCTCTGCAGCACCCCCGCGGGCGATCTGCGCCAATGGCGTGCCATCGGACGGGTCGATCACCTCCAGCGTGTCGGCGCAGCGCTGCCACACCCCGCCGATCAGGATCTCGTCGCCGGGAAATCCCGGATCGTATGTCGGTCTGTCCAGCATGGCCCCCTCCTTTGCCCGGCGCGAGGTTACGAACCCGGCTGCGGCACCACAAGCAGGTCCTGCAGCGTCAGGGCCATCACCTTGGCGCTGTCGACCATGTCGTCGATCCCCACCCATTCGTCCGGCTGGTGGGCCAGGTCGAGGATCCCCGGCCCATACGCGATGCAGTTCTTCAGCCGCCCGATCCGGTCGATATGTTTCTGGTCATAGGTGCCCGGGCTGACCACGTAATCCGGCTGCCGCGCCAGCACCCGCTCGATGGACGCCGCGACCGAGCGGACCACGGGCGCGTCCCGGTCCGCCATGGTGGGCTGCACCTCGAAAAGCTCGCGGATCTCGTACTCGAAACTGGGTCGGGTGGCCTTCACCCGCTCCAGCAGCGCCGTGATCTCGGCCTTCACCTCCGTGATGTCCTCTTCGATCAAAAACCGCCGATCGAGCACGATCCGGCAGCGGTCCGCGACGCAGGGCGCGGGCAGGCCGGTGTAATCCGCGTCCTGCTCCGGTTCGCCGCCATGGACAGAATTGATGTTCAGGGTGGACTGTCGCGCGCCCTCGGGCACCACGGGCATCTTGGTGCGCTTGGTGGCGAGCAGGGGATAGAGCACCGTCTCGATCTCGTGCAGCACCGCGCCCATGTGGCGGATCGCGCTGTCGCCCAGAAACGGCATGGAGCCATGGGCGATCCGGCCCTTGGTCTCGACCTCCGCCCACCAGACGCCGCGATGGCCGAGGCAGATGCGGTCCTTGTTGAGCGGCTCGGGGATGATCACATGCTGCACACGCTCAGGCGAGAACCAGCCCTGTTCAGCGAGGTACGCCACCCCGCCGAAGCCGCCCGATTCCTCGTCCGCGGTGGCACTGATCTCGATGGCGCCGGAAAACTCCGGGTGGGTGGCGATGAACGCCTCCGCCGCGATGACCGAGGCGGCCAGCCCGCCCTTCATGTCGCAGGCCCCGCGGCCATAGACGCGGCCGTCCCGCACCTCCCCGCCGAACGGGTCCATGGTCCAGCCATGGCCCACCTCCACCACGTCATGGTGCGAATTGAAATGCACGCAGTCGCCCGGGCCCCCGCCCTCGTAGCGTGCCACGAGGTTCCAGCGGGGGTAGCGTTCGCTGTCGGCGGGGGCACCCGTGGCGCGCACCAGCTCGCACCGGAACCCCAGAGGCGCGAGTCGTGCCTCCAGAAAGGCACAGATGTCGTGATAGTGCCGGCCAGGCGGGTTCAGGGTCGGGATCCGGATCAGATCCCGGGTCAGCGCCACCAGATCGGCGCGCCGGGCGCTCACCGCATCGGTCAGGGAGGTTTCGTCGGGCATGGCCGCAGCCTAGGCCCCGGGCCGGGCAGGCTCAAGCGCCGTTGCGATCCAGCCCGCGCGCCCCACATATGCAGCAGGCAACATCCACAGGGCAGGGAGCACGACATGGCCGTCGCACGGGTTGGATTGATCGTTTTTATGGTGCTGGCAGTGGCACACATCGTGGCGGCCATGCTACAGCGGTCACGGAAATCGGCGGAACTGGAACGTCGGTGGATCGAGGAAGGCCAACCCGGCACATGGGCGGCCTATGAAAAAGAGGGGCTGGCCCCCCTGGAGCGGTCGCTGCGCCAGCGGTTGATCTGGGGCGTCTATGCCTTTCCGGCTGCCCTCGTGGGCATGCTGGCGATTTTGACGAATTGGGACTGACATGTTTTGGACCTATCTGCGCTGGACGCTGAAACTCACATTGTTGGTGCTGATAGGGGGGCTTCTGCATTATGTGCTGCCCCAGCACGATGTGGTGCGGATCGTGGACGCCTATGAGCGGCGGATCGACTTCACCGACAACAACCGGATCTTCTGGGCCCAGCCCGACAGTGGCGCGCCGGTGGCGGACAATCGCGATGTGCGCTTCATCGATGCGGTGCGGCCCAACGGCAAGCAGATCGTCTATCGCAACGAGGACACGAACTGGAGCTGGCCGTTCTATTTCAAGTTCGACTCAAGCGACCTGAATGCGGCGGCCAAGGACCTGGTCTCCACCGCCGAGGAGCCGACCTGGGTGATCATCCGGCACTACGGCTGGCGGTCCAATTTCTTCTCGATCTTCCCGAACGCGGTGCATCTGACGGTGACGGACACGCCAGATCCGCGGATCATCCCGTGGTTCAACATCGCGTTCTTCCTTGTGCTGGCCCTGATCGGGCTGCGGATCTGGCGCTGGTGGGTGAATTTCCACGAGGACCGGATCGAGCCGCTGGTGGATGACGTGGTGATCGCCATGCACCGGGCCGAGGACAAGGCTGACCGGACCGGCGGGCGGATCGCGCGTTGGTGGGATCGGGTACGCGGTCGCGCCTGACGTCGGCAGAACTGGCGACCGAGGAACCGGGCGCTGCCCCGGACCCCGGAGTATTTTTCCAAAGATGAAAAGGGCTGCGCGCCTCCGGTCGACCAAGGGACGGGTCCGGATGCGGGGGCGCGTTAACCTTAACGGGGGCCAAGGGAGGTGGAGCGGGGCTTAGGCGCCGTAGGGCACCCAGATCGTCTTGGTTTCTGTCGCTTGCGCCAGGAAGCTGCGCGCGTCCACCTGCATCCAGTCGCGCGCCCGGCCGTGATTGACCCATGTTCGCTTGAGGTTGCCTGCGGCCTCCGCTTCGATCGTGGTGGAAATGTCCGCACCTGAGAAGCTCCAGACCGCGTCGACGCCGAGATGGCTGGCCAGCGGTTTGGCCAGGGCCTCATGCGCGCCGGTGACGATGTTGACCACGCCCGCGGGCACATCCGACGTGTCGAGCACCTGGTAGAGGTCGGTTGCCGCCAGCGGGAAGGGCTCGGACGGCACCAGCACCAGCCGGTTGCCCATCGCAAGGGCAGCCCCGAGGATCGACACCGCACCCAGGAGCGGCGCGTCATCCGGCGCGAAGGCCCCGATCACGCCGACGGGTTCCGGCATGGCCAGGGCGACCCCGCGGATCGGCACCGGCTTGACCGCCCCATCATACTTGTCCGCCCAGGCCGCATAGGTGAAAAGCCGGTCGATGGCCGCCGACACCTCTGCTTCGGCGCGGGGGACGCGGCTGCCGGTCATTTCGGCGATCCGGGTGGCGAATTCTTCGGTGCGGGCGGACAGGTTCTCGGCCACGTAGTAGAGGATCTGCGCCCGCAGATGCCCGGTGGTCCGGCCCCAGCTTGCAGCACCGGTGGCGGCTTCGACGGCGTTGCGGATGTCCTTGCGGCTGCCCTCGGGTGCATGGCCCAGCAGTACGCCCTTGGGGGACCAGACGGGGCGGGAGTACCCGCTGTCAGGCCGGGCCTGCTTGCCGCCGATATACATCTTGGCGGTGCGATCGAGACCGCCGGGCTTCGGCGCTGCCGGGGCCGGGATCGCCGCCACCGGTACCAGCGCCTTGGGGGGCGCCGCTTGCTTGGTATAGGCGCGCAGGCCTTCCCAGCCGCCCTCCCGCCCGAAGCCGCTCTCGCGCACCCCGCCGAACCCCGCTGCTGCGTCGAACAGGTTGGTGGCATTCACCCAGACCACGCCCGCCGCCAGCTTCGGCGCGATGTCCAGGGCGCGGTTGATATTTTCAGACCACAGGGTCGCGGCCAGTCCGTAGCGCGTGGCATTGGCCACCTCCACCGCCTCGGCGGGCGTGCGGAAGGTGGTCGCGACCAGCACAGGCCCGAAAATCTCGTCCCGCATCAGCGGATCGGCGGGCTCAAGCCCGGTGATCAGGGTGGGTGGATAGAACGCGCCCTCCGCCGGAACCGTGCCGGGCTGGTGCACCTCCCCGTTACTGCCCGCGACCATCTCGGCCACCTTGGCGCAGTGCGCCGGGTCCACCATCGCGCCCACGTCGATGCACTTGTCGAGCGGATCGCCGATGCGCAGGGTCGCCATCCGCGCGCGCAGCTTGGCGTAGAACGCCTCTGCGATGCCTTCCTGCACAAGCAGTCGCGAGCCCGCGCAGCACACCTGCCCCTGGTTGAACCAGATCGCGTCCACCAGCCCCTCGACCGCCGAATCGAGATCCGCATCCTCGAACACGACGTAGGGCGACTTTCCGCCCAGCTCGAGCGTCAGCGCCTTGCCCGTGCCTGCCGTGGCGCGCCGGATCTCCCGGCCCACGTCGGTCGAGCCGGTGAAGGCGATCTTGTCCACGCCGGGATGCGACACCAGCGCGGCCCCCGTCGCCCCGTCTCCGGTGACGATGTTCACCACCCCCGGCGGCACCCCCGCCTCGCCGCAGATCTCGGCGAAAAGCAATGCCGTCAGGGGCGTCCATTCCGCAGGCTTCAACACCACCGTGTTGCCCATGGCCAGCGCGGGCGCGATCTTCCACGCCAGCATCAACAGCGGGAAGTTCCACGGCACGATCTGCCCGCAGACCCCCACCGGCACCCGGTCTGGCAGTTCATCCTCCATCAGCGCGGCCATGCCCGCATGGTAGTAGAAGTGTCGCTGCGCCAGGGGGATGTCGATGTCCCGGCTCTCGCGGATGGGCTTGCCGTTGTCGAGTGTCTCCAGCACCGCGAAAAGGCGTGAATGTTTCTGCAAGAGCCGCGCAATTGCATAGAGCACCCGCGCCCAGCCCTGCCCGCCCAATCGCGCCCAGGCGGGCTGCGCGCGGCGTGCGGCGGTCACGGCGGCCTCGATATCCGCCTCCGTGCCCTGGGTGACCTGCGCCAGTTCCGTGCCCCGGGCCGGATTGCGGGTGGCAAAGGTCTTGCCCGGTGCCTGAAACGTGCCGCCGATGAACACACCGAAGCGTCGGCCATGGCGATCGAGCCAGGCCTGCGCGGGCCCGTCATCCTCGGGCGCGGGGCCGTACTCCATGGTCTCGAAGATCTCCTTGACCGTCATCGCACCGCCCCCTTCATTGTTCTGAAAATACTCAAGCCGCGCCCTCAGCCCAGCGCGTGCCGGTGCGTCGCGGAATAGGCGCCGGTGACGTGGTGCTCCAACTGCCGCTCGATATCGCCCAAGAGAGACGAGGCCCCGAACCGGAACAGATCCGGCTGCAGCCACCGATCGCCCAGCTCTTCCTTGATCAGGCTGAGGTAGACCAGCGCATCCTTGGCCTTGGAGATCCCGCCCGCAGGCTTGTAGCCGACCTTCACCCCCGTCGCGGCCTCATAGTCCCGGATCGCCCGGATCATCACGAGGCTCACGGGCAGGGTGGCATTCACGCTCTCCTTGCCGGTGGAGGTCTTGATGAAATCCGCGCCCGCCATCATGCAGACAAGGCTCGCGCGGGCGACGTTGCCCAGGTCCCCCAACTCGCCCGTGGCCAGGATCGCCTTCACATGGGCGTCGCCGCAGGCCGCGCGAAACGCCCGCATCTCGTCATAGAGCGCTTGCCAATTGCCGGTCAGGACATGGCGGCGCGAGATCACGATGTCGATCTCGGCAGCCCCCGCCGCAACGCTTTCCTCGATCTCGGCCACGCGCAGGTGGAAGGGCGACAGGCCGGCGGGAAACCCGGTGGAGACGGCGGCGACGGGGATGCCGGAGCCCTCCAGCGCCTCGACCGCCACGTGGACCATGTCGTGATAGACGCAGACCGCCCCGGTGGTGACCGGCCCCATGCCGAGCGCGGCCAGAACCTCCGGTGCGACGGGCTGGCGCGCCTTGGCACATAGCCGCCGCACCCGGCCAGCCGTGTCGTCGCCCGCCAGCGTGGTCAGGTCGATCAACGTGACCGCCTTCAGCAGCCAGGCCGCCTGATGGTCCTTCTTGACCGATCTCCGCCCGGGCAGGCTTGCGGCCCGGCGTTCCACGGCCGAGGTGTTCACTGCCGCCGACCGCACCCAGTCGAGGTCCAGCGGAAGCCCCGGATTGCGGGGCAGAACCGTGTCGGGCAGGTGCCCCCGGTGCAGGTCGATCTGTTGGCCCGTGGTCGTGGTGTCCGTGGGGGTGCTGCTCACGGCATGGTCTCCTCTTCTCCCTGCGAAGGCTGACATGGGGGCGGAGAAGGCGCAAGCACGCCGCACCGTCACCCGCGCGGGGCCGGGCGGGCGGGCTGGACCACCTCGTGGCGATGGGCCCGGCGCCAGCGCGCGGGCGACGTGCCGTAATGGGCCTTGAAGAGCGCCTGGAAATGGCTTGGCGTCTCGATTCCGCAGGCCTCCGCGATCCGCGTCAGGCTCATATCAGTGCTGGTCATAAGGCGCGATGCATGGGCCATTCGGCGGGCATTGATCCATTCGGTCGGGCTGGCGCCCAGATGCGTGCGGAATGCCCGGGCGAGATAAGCAGGCGACTTGCCCGCGACATCCGCCAGCGCCCTTGGTCCGCGGGTGAAAACGGCGGGGTCCTCGGCAGCGCGCAGCGTTCGGGTCAGCCAGCCGGGCAGGCCCCCGGGCAGGGCGGGCAACGGGCGGAGGATGCGCGTGTGCAACTCCAGCAGCAGCGCCTCCACCGCCAAACGGCTGCGCAGCCCTTCCTCCAGGCGCGCCAGCGCCCGGGCCAACATCCCCGCCTGCTCGGCGTCGAGGGCAAGGGTCACGGGGCGCGCCGCATCGCTCCAGAACGTGCGCCCATCCAGTTCCGGGTAGCGCGCGACCAGGTGGGCGAGGCTGTCGGGGGCCACCAGCAGGTTGATCAGACTGGCCGGGCCGCCGAGCCCGTGGCGATCTTTTGGACGCACGAAGCACAGGGACCGCGCGGGCAGCGCCTCCCGCGTCCCGTTGATGCGATGTCGGACCGTGCCGCCGGTGACAAGGAACAGCTCATGGAAATCCTGGCCATGGGGGGCGGGCATCGGTCCGTCCTCCAGTGTCACGCGCGCGAAATGGCATGCCACGGGCGGCGACAGGTAATCGCGATGGCGCAGGATCAGGGGCATCGGGTGTCAACACAGAGGATATTTTGGGAAATTTACAGTCGGATCCGTTGCTCTACCAGAGAAATACTAACCGCGAAAGGAGCCTTGCCATGCTCGACACGCCCCCCGACCTGTCCTTTGCCCCTGTCCGTACCCCGGCCCCGGCGACCCTGAACGCGGCCCAGATCGACCACTACAACCGCGAGGGCTACCTCACCGGTCTGCGCGCCTTCCCGCCCAGCGTCGCGGAGGCGAATCGCGTGATCTTCGACGGGCTTCTGGCGGGGCTCGGGCGCGAGGGCGCCTATGCGATCAACTGCTACCAGGCCCGTGCCCAGGCGATCTGGGACCTCTGCACGGCCCCCGCGATCCTTGATGTGGTCGAGGACCTGGTGGGGCCCAACGTGATCTGCTGGGCGTCGCATTTCTTTTGCAAGCTGCCGGGCGATCCGAAACACGTCCCCTGGCATCAGGACGCCGCCTTCTGGCATCTGGCGCCCGCGCGCACGGTCACGGTGTGGCTGGCCATCGACGATGCGGATGCCGAGAACGCGGCGATGCAATTCATTCCCCGCAGCCACGACAAGGGCGCGCTGGACTGGCGGGCGTCCGAGGGCGGGGTACTGAACAAGGAACTGGTGGATGCCGAGAGGCTGGGCGCACCGGTCACGAACGCCCTGCGCGCTGGCGAGATGTCGGTTCACGCGGACATGCTGGCCCATGGTTCGGCCGCGAACCTGAGCGACCGGCGCCGCTGCGGTCTGACGATCCGCTACTGTCCGCCGGAGGTGCGCATCACCGACCCGGTCTGGGCACGGGGGATCGAGGCGATCCTCTGCCGCGGCACGGATCCGACGGGCCATTGGCGCCACCATGCGCGGCCCCGGGGCAACGATGTCTCGCCGGAAAACAGCCCCCGCAACCTGGGCGGCAACTGAGTCCACGGTTCACAGCCGTGAGAGAAGCAGCCCGGCGCCGACAAGAACCACGGCGGCGATGCGCGTCGGGCTCACCTCGCGCATCGCCATGCCAAACGCCCCGATGGCATCCAGCAACAATGCTGTCAGCAATTGCCCGAAGACCAGCGCCGCCACCAGCGTAACGACCCCGATCCGGTCCACGCTCCACGCCGCGGCCCAGACATAGACCGCCCCCAGCGCTCCGCCGCACCAGGCCCACCAAGGCAGCCCGCCCATCGCGCTCCAGCCGGGCACGGTGCCCCGCACCGCGACGATGCTGCACAGCACCACGAACCCCACCCCGAAGGAGATCGCCGCAGCCACCACCGGGTCCCCGGAGGCCCGCGCCAGCTGCGCGTTGATCGGCGCCTGCAGGGCAATGCCCGCACCGCCAAGGGCAATCGCCCCGATTGCCAGCCAATAGGTCATACTCATGTCCTGCCTCGCGTTCTCTCCGGGGATCGTCCCGGCCACGAAACCACGTCCCGCCCGCGCGGACCAGAGGTCACGAAGAGGGTTGCTTTGTCCCGCGGCCTATGCTTGCATACCTATGCAAAATCATCGTGCACCATTACGCACCGACTTTGGGAGGGGAAGGGCGGGCATGCAGATCACATGGTTCGGCCATGCGGCGTTCAAGCTGACGGATGCCGCCGGTGCGTCGGTCATAACCGACCCCTACACGCCCGAAGGCGTAGGCTACGCGCCCATCACTGAGACCGCGGACCTGGTCGTGATCTCCTCCGACGACGACGATGCCCATTGCCGTGCCGACCTGATCTCGAGCGCACCCGCGGTGTGCAATGCGCTGAACGTGGCGCTCGATCACGGCGGGGTCCAGACCGTTGCGGGCCGCGAAATCCGCGCCATCGCCGCCGCCGAGTGGGAGCATCACCCCCGCGGCGTCCCGGGACAGAACGGCATGTACCGCTTCGAAATGGATGGAATGCAGATCGCCCATATGGGCGACTTGGGAAACCCGCTCACCAATGACCAGATCGCCTTTTTCGAGGGCACCGATGTGCTGCTGGCGCTGGCGGGCGGGTATCTGACCATCGAGTTGCCGGACCTGATGAAGATGATCCAGGTCGCCAAGCCGAAACTGGTCATCCCGATGCATTTCCGCACGCTCACCTACCGGCCGCGCAATACCATGTGGATCGAGAGCTTCCTGAGCCATTTCGACGAGGCCCAGGTCGATTTCGCCTTTGGCCCCCACGCCACAATCACCCCCGACACCCTGCCTGACACGACCCGCGTTCTGGTGATGGACTACCTGCGACCAGGCGGCTGACCAACTGTGGGGAACTCAGCGCTTGAACTGCGCGCGCAGCCTGCGACATTCTGACTGCAAAGCGCTTTCAAAAGAACAACCGGCGCCATGGCCGGAGATGACAACAGGAGTACAGACATGACCCTTAGACGCACGCTGCTCACGGTC
This sequence comes from Dinoroseobacter shibae DFL 12 = DSM 16493, assembly GCF_000018145.1. Lineage (NCBI taxonomy): Bacteria > Pseudomonadati > Pseudomonadota > Alphaproteobacteria > Rhodobacterales > Roseobacteraceae > Dinoroseobacter > Dinoroseobacter shibae. The sequence goes on along the minus strand of NC_009952.1, from coordinate 3,181,461 downwards.
TCCGCCCTGGTCCTTGCGGCCACATCCGGCGCGGCACTCGCCCAGGATGTTGCCCGCGAGGACACGGTGATCTTCGACCTGGACCGCACCATCAAGGACCCGGAGAATTTCAACTGGTTCACCCCGGGCACCAAGCGGATGCATGGCGCGCACCAGGCCATGTGGGAGCCGCTTTTCATCCTGAATTACGGCACGGGGGAACTCGAACCCTGGCTCGCCAGCGGGTTCGAGGGCAACGAGACCAACGATGAGTTCACCGTCACCCTGCGCGAGGGCGTGGAGTGGTCCGATGGCGAGGCGTTCAACGCCGATGACGTGGTCTTCACCGTCAACATGGCGCTGGAGAACGAAGAGATCTCCTCGCGCGAGGCGGCCACCATCCGGGCCCAGGTCGCCAGCGTCGAGAAGATCGATGACCTGACCGTGCGCTTCAATCTGAACGCTCCCAACCCGCGGTTCCTGGTGGAAAACTTCGGGGTGCGGATCTTCGGGTCGTTCCTGATCATGCCCGAGCACATCTGGGCCGGGCAGGATCCCGCCACCTTCGCCTTCTTTCCGCCCATCGGCACCGGGCCCTATACCTACACCTCCAGTGCGACCAACCGGGCCATCTGGGACCGCAACGACGACTGGTGGGGCGCCAAGACCGGCTTCATGGACCTGCCCGAGCCCCTGCGCCTGATCTTCTTGGAAACGGGGGGCGAGGAGAGCCGCGCGCAGTTGATCGCCACGAACCAGATGGACGCGGCGCAGAACGTCTCCGTCGGCACGTTCGAGGCGATCCGCTTCCAGAACCCGAACGTCATCGCCTGGTATTCCGACTACCCCTATGCCGCCGCCGACCCCTGCGCGCGGCAGTTGGAGATCAACACCACCGTCGCCCCCTGGGACAGTGCCGCGATGCGCAAGGCCGTGTCGCTGATCATCGACCGCAACCAGATCGTGAATGTCGCCGCCGAGGGCGCGACCGTGGCGTCGGAGACGATGTTCGCACAATACGGCTCCATGGCGCCGTTCATCGACGCCGTGAAGGCGGCGGGCTTTGGCCTGTCGGACGAGCCGGACCTGGAGGCTGCGGCGGCCCTGATCGAGGGCGAGGGCTGGGCCAAGAACGGCGACGGGTTCTACGAGAAGGATGGCGAGGTCCTCAGCGTGGACATCCACGTGAATTCAGCCTCCACCGAGTATACCCGCACCATCGACGTGGTGGCCGAGCAATTGACCCGCGCGGGCATCCAGGCGCGGTCGGTGCCGGTGGAGAACGGCGTGTTCTGGGGCGAGGTGCTGCCCTTCGGCACGTTCGAGATGTCCTATAGCTGGCTGTCCTGCGGGTCGGTGAACGAGCCCTGGGCGTCCATGGGCCGCTACACGGTCAAGGACGTGGTGCCGGTGGGCGAACGCTCCCCGGGCTTCAACAACACCGCCCGGTGGGACGGCCCGGCGGCGGAGGCCTACAGTGCGATCGTCGACGAGATCGCGAAACGACCCCTGGGCGATCCGGAAGTGCCCGAGCTGGTGGCGGAGGCCTATCAGTATCTGGATGCGGAAATGCCGTTCATCCCGCTGGTGCAGTCGGCGAAGCTCCTGCCGATGAATACCACCTATTGGACCGGCTGGCCCACGTCGGAGAACTACTACAACCACCCGTTCTTCTGGTGGAACCACACGCACCAGATCATCCACAACCTCGAAAAGGTCGAGTGATCCAGGCCGGGGCCGGGGGCGCAAGCCAGTCGGCCCCGTCCCGTGGGATGGCCCGCCGCAGCGTCGGGAGCCCGGTGCGCCCCAAACCCCAGGTGCCGCGGCACCCGCAGGCCAGGCATCCCAGCCCCGCGCCGCCCCCGGCGCAGACCCGGTGACACCCAGGAGGAGACGGCCATGTTCGGCATCCCGCGATCCTATCTGATCAATCGCACGATCACCTTCGTGCTGACGGTGTTCATCGCGGCCACGCTGATCTGGCTGATCCCGCGGTTCTCGCCCGTGGATCCGGCCGAGATCATGCTGTCGCGCATGGCCGCCGGTGGCGGGGCCGTGGCCGACAGCGAGGCGATCCTCGCCCAGTTGCGGGCCGACTTCGGGCTGAACGACCCGCTCATCGTCCAGTACCTCAAATACATGGGCAACCTGCTGACCTTCAACCTTGGCATCTCCACCGCCTCCTTCCCGACGCCGGTCTCGGTATTGATTGCGCAGGCCCTGCCCTGGACGCTCGGGCTGATGATCCTGTCGGTGGTCATTACCTTCGTGATCGGCAATGCGCTGGGCGCTTTCATGGTCTGGGAGCGCACGCCGAAGATCTGGAAGGTCGTGATACCCACCTTCATGATCTTCACCTCGATCCCGCCGATCCTGTCGGGGCTGTTGTTGATGTATATCTTCTCGATCACCCTGCGCTGGCTGCCGCTCACGGGCAGCTACGGGCTGACGGTGGAGCCCGGCTGGGACTGGGCGTTCATCTCGTCGGTGATCGAGCATGGCACCCTTCCGGCGCTCTCGATCATCGTCGTGACTTTCGGGTTCTGGACGCTCGGGATGCGGGGGCTGATGATCTCGGTGCAGGGGGAGGATTACGTCAACCTCGCCAAGGCCAAGGGGCTGAAGCCGCGCTACGTCCTCTACAAATACATGGTGCGCAACGCGATCCTGCCGCAGATCACGGCATTTGCGCTGAAGATCGGGCTGCTGGTCTCTGGGCAGATCCTGGTGGAGCGGATCTTCGGCTATAACGGCATGGGCAAGCTTCTGTACGACGCGATCCTCGATCAGGATTTCGCGGTGATCCAGGGCGTCAGTTACATCATCATCCTGATGACCGCGCTCTCGGTGTTCCTCGTGGACCTGATCTACCCGCTGATCGACCCGCGCATCCGCCTGTCCGAGGAGGCCGCGACATGACCGTGACACCCGACCCGCAGGCCCCGAACCAGCAAACGGCCGAGGCCAATCTCGACCCGGTCTCCCGCTTCAATCGCTTCGATAATCCGTGGCTGAACCCGAGACTCCTCTGGGGGTCGGGCATCCTGCTGGTGATCATCCTCGGTGGGATCATCGGGCGGATGCTCTGGGACACGGACCTCGTTTTCACAGGCTCTACGCCCCTGAAGCTGCCCCCCCTGGGGTTCGAGAACCTGCGCCGTCAGGAAGGCATCGCCGATTACCCGCTGGGCACCGACGGGGCCGGGCGCGACATGCTGGCGATGCTGATCATCGGCACGCCCAACACGCTGATGATCGGGGCGATCGCATCGGTGATCGGGATGAGCCTGGGGATCTTCCTGGGCTTTACCGCAGGCTTCGTCGGCGGCCGCGTGGACGACACGATCCGCGTGCTGTCGGACGTGATGATCACCATCCCGCCGCTCCTGATACTCGTGGTGTTCCAGGCGTCCTTCGGCGATGTGAGCCTGGTGATGATGGCCTTCCTGATCGCGGGGTTCATGTGGCAATCGCCCACGCGCCTCATACGGGCGCAGGTGCTGTCCATGAAACGCTCGGGCTACGTGCAGATGGCGCAGCTCAGCGGCGCCTCGACCTTCCACATCATGTTCCGCGAGATGCTGCCGAACCTGATCCCGTACCTGTTCGGCTCGTTCATCGCCAACGTCACCACCGCCATTGTCACCGCCGTGGGGCTCGAAGTGCTCGGCCTCGGCCCGCAGCGGATCCCGACGCTCGGCCGGGTGATCTACGACGCGATCAACTCCGGGGCGCTGATCCAGAACCTGTGGTGGTGGTGGGGCCTGCCCACGGCCCTGCTGGCGACCATGTTCATCGCGCTCCTGCTGATCAATCTCGGCCTCGACGAGGTCTCCAACCCGCGCCTGCGCAAGATCTGAGGGCCGCAGCCATGAACAAACACGTCCTCGAACTCACGGATCTGTCCATCGACTTCCCCACGGCCCGCGGGGTGGTCCATGCGGTCACGAAACTGTCCCTGAACATCCGCCCCGGCATCCGTGTCGGTTTCATCGGGGAAAGCGGGTCGGGCAAGACCACCACGGCGCTGTCGGTGATGCGCATGCTGGGTGGGTCGGGCCGGGTGGCCGAGGGGGCAATCCGGCTGGGCGAGACGGATATCCTCGCGCTCAGCGAGGAAGAGATGCGCCTGACCCGTCTCAGCCGCGTCAGCTACATCCCCCAAGGGGCGATGAACTCCCTCAACCCGATCATGCGGATCGAGAACCAGATATGGGACGGCATCGTCGCCCATGAGGGCAAGACCGACGCCGCCACCCTCAAAGCCCGCTCCAATGCCTGCCTTGAAAGCGTCGGCCTGCCCGCGCGCACCGGGCGGCTTTACCCGCATGAGCTGTCGGGCGGCATGAAACAACGGGTCTGCATCGCGCTGGGCGTGTCCCTGAACCCCGAACTGATCATCGCGGACGAGCCGACCTCGGCGCTGGATGTGGTCACGCAGCGCCACGTGATGCAGACGCTCAAGGACGTGCAGGCGCGGATCGGCTCGGGCCTGATCCTGATCGGGCATGACATGGGGCTGATGGCGCAATCGGTGGACGAGTTGGCGGTGCTCAAGGACGGGGTGCTGGTCGAACACGGGACCGTCAAGCAGATCCTGGAGGCCCCGAAACACCCCTACACCCGCCAGCTGATCTCGTCGGTCCCGCTGGTGGGCGGGGACAGCTTCCTCGATCCGCAGGTCGGCGCGCCCCCCGCCCGTCGCGGCAAGGAAGGTGTGCCGCTGCTGGAGTTCAAATCCGTCTCCAAGACTTACGGCGACGTCACCGCCCTGCACCCCATGAGCTTCGCGCTGGATGGCGAGACGCCCAAGATCATCTCGATCGTTGGTCAGTCGGGGTCGGGTAAATCCACCATGGGCAGCCTGATGCTCGGCTTCAATCCGCCCTCCACCGGGCAGGTCCTGTTCGAAGGCGAAGACATCGCCAAACACTCCGCCGCCGACCGGCTGGAATTTCGCAAGAACGTGCAGGCCGTGTTTCAGGATCCCTATGCCTGCTTCAACCCGTTCTACCGCGTCGATCACGCGCTCAAGTTCCCCTACAAGCGCCTCGGCCTCGGCACCTCCGACGACGAGATCGAAGCCAAGATGCTGGAGGCCTGCGAGGCCGTGGGCCTCGACGGCGCGCTCATCCTGCGTCGCTTCCCGCACGAGCTGTCGGGCGGCCAACGCCAGCGCCTGATCGTGGCGCGCGCGCTCATGCTCTCCCCGAAACTGCTGATCGCGGACGAGCCGGTCTCGATGGTCGATGCGAGCCTGCGCGCCACGATCCTGAAAAACATCTACGACCTGAAGGACCGCTACGGCATCTCGATCCTCTACATCACCCACGACCTCGCCACCGCCTACCACGTCAGCGACTATGTCATGGTCCTCTACCACGGCCATGTGGTCGAGGCCGGCCCCCCGAAACAGGTCATCGGCGACCCGCAGCACCCTTACACCCGGATGCTGATCGAAGCGATCCCATGGCCCGATGTCAGCCGCGACTGGGGCGAGGCGGACGAGGCGTCGGACGCCGCGCGCCTCGCCGAAATCGCCCGCGCGACCGAAACCGTGATCCGCGGCGAGATACCCGGCTTCACCCTCGCGGCGGGCTAAGATCCCGCCCGACCTCTCCGCCTTGAAAGGCTCCCGAACGCCCATGAAGCACCAGATCTTCTGGACCGAGCAGAAAATCCTCAGCCGCCTGCCGCTGATCGCGCCGCTGGTCCACCGCCGTGCTGCCCCGATCCCGCCCTTCCGGTACCTGCCGCTGGACAGCCCGCGGGCCGAGGCCCCGGTGGGCCGCGATGTGGATACCGCCGACTGGGCCGAGATCCCGTTCGACAGCTATTGGGGCGACTGGAGCCAGGATTTCGTCCTCCGCTCCGAGTTCGCGGTGCCCGAAGGCTTCGGCATCCACGGCCCCGTCGCCCTGCACCTGCCGCTCGGGGTCGCGGGCGACATCTTCTGCCACCCCGAGGCGCTGGCCTATATCGACGGGACCGGCTTTGCCTCCGCCGACCGTCAGCACCACGAGATCTACCTCGACCCCGACCTCTGCGACGGCGCGCGCCACAGCCTCGCGCTCCATGGCTGGACCGGGCTCAGCGGCTGGCCGCCCGACCGCAACGCCAGGACCAAGCTCTTCATGAAGCCCTGCGCCGTGGTCGAGATCGACACGCCCACACGCGAGCTGGTGGCGCTCGTGAGCCGTGCGCTGGACGTGGCCAGCCACATGGAGGACGGCAACACCGCCCGGAGCCGGATCCTCCGCGCGCTCGATCTGTGCTTCAAGGCGCTCGACACCCGCGACCCCATCCGCTCCGACGCCTTCTACGACAGCGTCCCCACGGCCCTGGCCACGCTGCGCGAAGCGCTGGAAGGCTACAAGGGCCGGATGGAGGTCGACATCCTCGCCATCGGCCACGCCCATATCGACATCGCCTACCTGTGGCAGGTCGACCAGACCCGGCGCAAATGCGGGCGCAGCTTCTCCAACGTGCTCAAGCTGATGGAGGAATTTCCCGACTACCATTTCAGCGCCTCGCAACCGGTCCTCTACGAGATGACCGAGGCCGACTACCCGCAGGTCTTCGACGGCATCCGCGCCCGCGTTGCCGAAGGCCGGTGGGAGCCGATGGGCGGCATGTGGGTCGAGCCGGATTGCAACCTCGCGGGCGGCGAGAGCCTCGTGCGGCAGCTGATGTACGGGCGGCGCTATTTCATCGACAAGTTCGGCGAAACCGCCGAGACCCCCGTGCTCTGGCTGCCCGACACGTTCGGCTTCACCGCCGCCCTGCCGCAGCTGATGCAACAGGCCGGGCTGAAGTGGTTCGTCGCCAACAAGCTGAACTGGAACCAGTACAACCAGATGCCCAACCAGTTGTTCTGGTGGGAAGGCATCGACGGCTCGCGCGTGCTCAGCCACTTCCTTACGACCCCCTCCACGGTGCAATACCTGCCCCATCCCACCACCTACAAGGCCGAGATGACCGCGCGCGAGGTCTTCGGCACCTGGGACAATTTCCGCCAGAAACACCTGCACCAGGAATTGATCACCTGTTTCGGCTACGGCGATGGCGGTGGCGGGCCGACCCGCGAGTTGATCGAGGCGGCCCGCGCCTATGCCGAATTGCCCGGCACGCCCTCGGTGCGCATGGGCACCGTGCGGGAGTTTTTCGAGCGCGTCGAGGAAAACGCCGCCCATGACCTGCCCACCTGGTCCGGCGAGTTCTACCTGGAACTGCACCGCGGCACCTTGACCAGCCAGGCCCGGATCAAGCGCGCCAATCGCAAGGCGGAGGTGCTGCTGCACGACGCCGAGTTCCTCGCGAGCCTCGCGGGGGTCATCACCGACCACCCCTATCCGGGCGACGCGCTCGAAGAGGCGTGGAAACTCGTCCTTCTGAACCAGTTCCACGACATCTTGCCCGGCACCTCGATCACCCAGGTGTTCGAGGATGCGACCCGCGACTACGCCAAAGTGACCGAGATCGGCACCGCCGCGCGCGACACGGCCCTCGCCGCCCTCACCACCCGGATGCCGCCCGAGGCGCAGGTGATGGCCGTGAACCCCACCGGGTTTTCCGTGGACCGGATCGGCTGGATCGCCGAACCGGTGGCGGGGCTGTGCGACCTGCGCACCAACCGCCCCCTGCGCACCCAACCCGTGGCCGATGGCACCCTGATCGACCTGCCCGCCCTGCCGGGCTATGCCGCGCTCGGCCTCGGACCCTGCGCCGAGGCGCCCGAGCCCACGTCGCTGCGCATCACCGACTTCCCAGATGGCGCCGTTCTGGAAAACGACCTGATCCGGGTCCATGTCGCGCCCAACGGGCAGCTCGTGTCGGTCTTCGACAAGACCGCCCTGCGCGAGGTGCTCGCCGCAGACGCCTTCGGCAACCAGCTCCTTGCCTTCGAGGACCGACCCATGGTCTGGGATGCCTGGGATATCGACATCTTCTACGAAGACCGCTGCGAGGTGATCGACGCGCCCGTGCGGTTCGAGATCACCGAACGCGGTCCCCTGCGCGCATCACTGGAGGTCGAACACCATTGGCGCGGCTCCACCATCACCCAGCGCATCAGCCTGCATCACAACTCCAAACGGATCGAGTTCAAGACCGACGTGGACTGGCAAACCTCCCATATCCTGCTCAAATGCGCCTTCCCGGTGGAGGTCTTCTCCCCCCGTGCCACCTACGACATCCAGTTCGGAAATACCGAACGCACCACCCACCGCAACACCAGCTGGGACTGGGCCCGGTTCGAAAGCGTCGGGCACAAATGGGCGGACCTGAGCGAAGGCAACTATGGCGTCGCCCTGCTCAATGATTGCAAATACGGCTACGACATCCACCACAACGTGATGCGCCTGAGCCTGCTGAAATCCGCCACCATGCCCGACCCGGTGCAGGACCGCGGCCGCCACGAGATGACCTATGCGCTCCTGCCGCATGAAGGCAACTGGCGCTCCGACGTGACCGAGAGCGGTTATATCCTCAACAACCCGGTGCTTTGCCGACCCGTCGCGGCCGGGCAGGGCGACGCAGCCCTGGTGCAGATGGTCGGCGTCTCGGGCTTTTCGACCGTGATCGACACGGTCAAACGGGCCGAGGACGGGCAGGGCTATATCGTGCGTCTTTTCGAGAACGAGCGCACGCGCGGCCCCGTCACGCTACGTTTCGGGTTCGACCTGGGCGAGGTGCGCGCCGTCACCATCCTGGAGGACGACATCGGCCCGGTGGCCATGCGCGGCCGGGAGGTCACGGTGGAACTGACGCCCTACAAGATCGTGTCGCTCCGTGTGATCCCCGCCGGGGCCTGAGGCGCGCGGGTCAGGGCGCGTTGCTCCCGGTGTATTTCGGGAAGAAGGAGCGTGGCGCATTTGTTGATCCCGGGCGTGCGCCGGGCTATAGCCGCGCCAACAGGAGAATGCGCATGCCCTTTGACCGTTCCATCAAGATCGCCCCGTCCATCCTCGCCGCGGATTTCGCCAATTTCGGGGCCGAATGCGCGGCGGTGGAAGCCCAGGGCGCCGACTGGGTCCATGTGGATGTGATGGACGGCCATTTCGTGCCCAACATCACCTTCGGTCCTGCGACCTGTGCCGCGATCCGGCCCCATATCAAGGGGGTGATGGATGTGCATCTGATGATTGCGCCGGTGGACCCCTATATCGACGCCTTCGCCGATGCGGGTGCGGACGTGATCACCGCGCATCTGGAGGCCGGGCCCCATATTCACCGCACCCTGCAAGCGATCCGCGGGGCCGGGGCCAAGGCGGGGCTCGCGCTCAACCCGGGCACCGGGCTCGGGGATGTGGGCCATCTGCTGGACATGGTCGACCTCGTGTGCGTGATGACCGTGAACCCGGGCTTCGGCGGGCAGAAATTCCTCGACATGTCGGCCAAGATCCGTGACCTGCGCGCCATGATCGGCGACCGCCCCATCCATATCGAGATCGACGGAGGTGTGACGCCCCAGACCGCGCCTCTGGTGGCCAAGGCCGGGGCGGATGTGCTGGTCGCAGGCTCGGCGGTGTTCAAGGGCGGCTCGGTCGCCGACCCTGCGCCTTATGGGGCCAATATCGCCGCAATCCGGGCCGCTGCAGAGGCCGCGACCGGGGTCATGGCCTGATCAGGGCAACTCGCTCAGCCACAGCTTGAGCAGGGCGGCCCCGTTCGGCATGGCCTGCCCGCGCGCCTCGAAGGCGAAAAGGTCCGCCGCCACCATCGCCGCCAGCCTGTAGAGCCCGGCGGCCTTGGGATCGCCCGCCATGTCCTCCAACCCGCTCGCGGCGGAGGCGATGGCAAAGACCAGCGCCAGACCGCTTGCCTCGGGGTAGGCCTTGGCCAGTGCCCGCGCCACGTCATAGTCGATCCGGGGTGCCGATGCGGCCTCTTGCAGGACCGATGCGATCATCCGGTCCGTAAAGATCTCTGTCATTCTGGGCACCTGGCAACGCGTTACACGGCCCGAACCTCGTGGACCGGCAACTGGCCTAGTCCGATATGCGCCGGTTTTGAAGTCCCGACGCTGCGACAGGGGTGGGTTTACTCCGCCACTTTCTGCATGCTGGCGAGCACATGATGGAACTTTTCGCCCTGCACGGCGACATGGCTGCGCAGGGCCTCCCCGGCGGCAATCGCGTCTCCGGCGGCCAGGGCGGCGACGATCGCGCGGTGCTCGGCCATGGACTGCGACAGCCGCCCGCGCAGCTGCAATTGGATCCTGCGGAAGGGTTTGAGGCGCTTGTGCAGACGTATTACGTCGTTTTGCAGAAAACTGTTCCCGGATTCGGCGTAAATGATGTGGTGGAAGCGCTCGTTCTCCCGGTAGTAGCCATCGCTGTCCGCGGCCTCCACCGCGGCCTCGCAGGTGGCGTTGGCCTGCTCCAGATCGTCCAGCGCAGCGTCGCTGATCCGGGGGGCGGCCAGGCGGCCGCAGGCGGCCTCCAACTCGGCCATGTACTCGAACAGCGCGATCAGCTCCATTGGGCCTGGATGGCGGACAAACACGCCTCTGCGCGGAATTTGTTCCACCAGACCCGCCGTCCCGAGGTGATAGAACGCCTCGCGAATCGGGGTGCGCGACACACCGAAATGCTCTGCCAGCTTGATCTCGTTCAGCCGGTCGCCGTCCGAGAACCCTCCGGTGAGGATCATGTTCTCCAGTTCCTGGGCAATGGTGTCTGCGCGGCGCGTATCCATCCCCTGACCATGGGCCAAGCCCACATGAAATGCAATAGCGTGTAAATTGTATACAGTTTGCTTGACTTGGCATGCGATCTAGGTCACGTTGATCGCAACTCGTCACAGGGCGAGAACTAACGGGAGGAAAATCCATGAAACATACTTTGCTTGCGGCGGTCGCCGCATCGGCCCTCGGGGTCGCGACCATGGCCGGCGCCACGGAACTGCGCCTGTCGCACCAGTGGTCCAACCAGGACATCCGCCACCAGGTCGCCCAGATCGTGGCCGACGAGGTCGCCGCGGCGGACGTGGATCTCGAGATCAAGATCTTCGGGTCCCAGTCGCTCTTCAAGGCGCGGGAGCAGTACAAGCCCCTGTCGCGCGGCCAACTCGACATGACCGTCTTCCCGCTCAGCTACGCAGGCGGCCAGCAGCCGGCCTTCAACCTGACCCTGATGCCGGGCCTGGTGAAGAATCACGATCACGCGGCGCGCCTGAACGAAAGCGCGTTCATGGAGGCGATCGAGGCCAAGATGGCCGAGGATGACGTCATGGTTCTGGTCCACGGCTACCTCGCGGGCGGTTTCGCCGGCAAGGACAAGTGCATCACCAAGCCCGAAGACGTCCAGGGCCTGCAAACCCGCGCCGCCGGTCGCGCCTTCGAGCAGATGCTCGCCGGGGCAGGGGCGTCGATCGCCTCCATGGGCTCGGGCGAGATCTACAACGCCATGCAGACCGGCGTTCTGAACGCCGCGAACACCTCGTCCTCGTCCTTCGTGTCCTTCCGGATCTACGAGCAGGTCGCCTGCTACACCCCGGCGGGCGACTACGCGCTGTGGTTCATGTACCAGCCGCTCCTGATGAACAAATCCACCTTCGAGGGCCTCACCGCGGAGCAGCAGGAGGCCCTGCTCGCCGCCGCAGAGAAGGCCGAGGCGTTCTACCTCGAAGAGGCCAAGAAGGAAGACGCCGCCTCCCGCGAGGTATTCGAGAAGGCCGGCGTCGAGATCGCCGAGATGACCCAGGCCGATTTCGACGCCTGGCGCGCCCTCGCACAGGAAACCTCCTACGCGGCCTTCGTGGCCGACACCCCCGGCGGGCAAGAGCTTCTGGACAAGGCCCTCGCGGTCGAGTGATCCTTTCGGGGCGGCGCCCCTGCGGGCCCGCCCCACCCAAGACACCCCCAACATCCGAGGTAGACCCATGGCAGGGCAAAGCTCTGCCGCCGAGGCCCGGACAGGCGACAACCTGTTCCTGAAGGCCGTGGCGGCGCTTTCCACACTCGCAGGTTGGTTGTCCGCAGCGATGATCGTCATCGCCGTCGGAATCACCTGCCAGATGATCTTCATCCGCTTCGTGCTGAACGGCTCCACCGTGTGGCAGACCGAGGCGGTGGTCTACCTGATGGTGGGCGCGACCCTGATGGGCCTACCGTACGTGCAACGTCTGCGCGGTCATGTGAATGTCGACTTGATCCCGCTGATGATGAGCCGTCGCCTGCGCCGGGTCATGGCGATTTTCACTCTTTGTGTCTCGATTGCCATCATCGGGGTGATGCTGTTTTACGGCTATGAATACTGGCACTTCGCGTGGGAACGCGGCTGGCGTTCGGACACGGTCTGGGGCCCCAAGCTGTGGATCCCCTACCTCGCCATCCCCCTCGGGTTCGGCCTGCTGATGCTGCAACTGATTGCCGATCTCGTCGCGGTTCTGCTGCGCATCGACACCCCCTTCGGTCTCGGGGAGGACGCCTGATGGACCCGCTTACCCTCGGCGCGCTGGTCGCGTTCGCCACCATCATCGTGCTCTTCTCCGGCGTGTCGGTGGCCATCGGCCTGCTGATCGTCTCGGCCGGTTTCCTGATCGTGTTCGACGGGATGCGCTCGCTCGAACTCATGCCCGAGATCTTCTTCGGCAAGCTCGACAATTTCGCCCTGCTCTCGATCCCGATGTTCATCATCATGGGCGCCTCGATCGCCTCCACCCGGGCGGGCGCCGACCTCTACGAGGCGTTGGAGCGGTGGCTGACCCGCGTGCCCGGGGGCCTCGTGATCTCCAACCTCGGGGCCTGCGCGCTGTTCTCGGCCATGTCCGGATCCAGCCCGGCGACCTGTGCCGCCATCGGCAAGATGGGCATCCCCGAGATGCGCAAGCGCGGCTACCCCGATGAGGTCGCGGCAGGCTCCATCGCCGCGGGCGGCACGCTCGGCATCCTGATCCCGCCCTCGGTGACGATGATCGTCTACGGCATCGCGACCGAGACCTCGATCGGCCGTCTGTTCCTCGCGGGCGTGTTTCCGGGGCTCTTGCTGGTGGGGCTGTTCATGCTGTGGTCGCTCTATTCCACCTGGCGGTCGGGTAATACCGCCGTGCTGACCGCGACCGTCTACACCTGGAAGCAGAAGTTCGAGATCCTGCCCCGCGTCCTGCCCTTCATCGTCATCATCATCGGTGTGCTCTACGCCATGTATGGCGGCGTCGCCACACCGTCCGAGACCGCCGCTGTGGGCGCGCTGCTGTGCCTGCTGATCGCGATGATCATCTACAAGCTCTGGTCGCCCGTGAAGCTCTGGGAAGTGCTGCGCGACAGCACCAAGGAAAGCGTGATGATCCTGTTCATCATCGCCGCCGCCGGGGTCTTTTCCTACATGCTGTCGAGCCTGTTCATCACCCAGGCCATCGCCGAATGGATCGGCACGCTGGAGGTCAACCGCTGGGTCCTGATGGGGGCGATCAACCTGTTTTTGCTGGTGGCGGGCTTCTTCCTGCCGCCCGTGGCGGTGATCCTGATGACCGCGCCGGTGCTTTTGCCGATCATCACCACCGCCGGGTTCGACCCGATCTGGTTCGCGGTTATCCTCACGATCAACATGGAGATCGGCCTGATCTCCCCGCCCGTGGGGCTGAACCTCTATGTGATCAACGGCATTGCCCCGGATATCAAGCTCAAGACGATCCTCGTGGGCTCGCTGCCCTACGTCGCCTGCATGGTGCTGGCAATCCTGATCCTGTGTGTCTTCCCGGGCATCGCCACCTGGCTGCCCGACGCGGTGATGGGGCCGGGCTTTTGAGCGTGATGGCCGACCTTCTCGGCACGCTCTTCGAGCGGCGCTACCGCGCGGGGGCCCCGGATCCGCGCGCCCTGCCAGAGCTGTCCCGCGCGCTGGTAGAGGCGCGGGCCGAAGGGCCGGGGGGCGAGTTGGCAAGGGCGCTTCTGGACCGCTATGCCGCCGCGGAGCGGGATGAACGTCTGGCCTGGTTCACCTTCCTGGCCGAGGAAATGGATCTCGACACCGCCGCCCTGACCGACGCGCTGGCCACCTATGCCGAGGACAGTGACCCGGAGGCCTATCGCCGCCTCGCAGCCCTCTCCGAACCCCCGCGGCAGGAGCTTGCCCGCCGCCTCAACCAAGTGCCCGGGGCCACGGCGCAACTGGTGGCGATGCGCGCCGACCTGCTGAGCATGATCCCCGACGCCCCGGGCCTGCAACGCGTGGACCTGGACTTCCGTCACCTGTTCAAGAGCTGGTTCAACCGCGGCTTTCTGGTGCTGCGCCCGATAACCTGGGAAAGCCCGGCCCATATCCTGGAGAAGATCATCGCCTACGAGGCGGTGCATGAAATCCACTCCTGGGATGACCTGCGGCGGCGGCTGGAGCCTGCGGACCGCCGCTGCTTTGCCTTCTTTCACCCCTCCATGCCCGACGAGCCGCTGATCTTCGTCGAGGTCGCCCTGACCACCGCGGTGCCCGGCTCGATCCAGGCGCTTCTGTCCGAGGACCGCGCGCAGATCGACCCGGGCCAGGCCACCACCGCGACCTTCTACTCGATCTCGAACTGCCAGGACGGGCTGGCGGGCATCTCCTTCGGCAATTTCCTGATCAAGCAGGTGGTCCGCGACCTGCAACGCGACCTGCCCCAGATCACCCGCTTCGTCACCCTCTCGCCGATCCCGGGCCTGTGCGCCTGGACAGCCGAGACCGGCCTCGACTGGCCCGACGATGGCGCCGCCCAGGCCGCGCTCGCCGCCCATTACCTGCTGAAGGCCAAGGGCCGTGGCACAGCCCCACGCGACCCGGTGGCGCGCTTCCACCTGGGCAACGGCGCGCTGGTCCATGCGGTCCATTCGGGGGCCGATACCTCCGACAATGGCCGACGCCAATCGGGCGGTGTCATGGTGAACTACCTTTACGACCTCGACCGGATCGCCGAAAACCACGCCAGGTTCCACGATGACGGCACCATCGCCGCCAGCCGCGATATGGTCAGCCTCGCCAAGCGCGCGCCCATGCCGAGACTCGAGCAGACGGAGACGACCTGAGACATGACAAACCCGCTCTATGATGCCCTTTTCGGACGCAACGCCGGCAGTGACGCCCCCTTCCTGCAGCTGCCCGGCGGCGACACCCTCACCCATGGCGGCTTCGTGGAGCTCGCCGCCCGCTACGCCGCCACCCTGACCGGGCTGGGCCTTGCCCCCGGCGACCGGCTGGCCCTGCAGGTCGAAAAATCCCCCGAGGCGCTGGCGGTCTATGCGGGCTGCGTGCAGGCGGGCATCGTGTTCCTGCCGCTCAACACCGCCTATACCCCGGCCGAGATCAGCTATTTCGTCGGCAACTCCGGTGCGAAACTCGTGCTCTGCGATCCGCGCGCCGAGGCCGGTCTCACCCCCGTCGCGGCCGAGGCGGGCGCGCAGCTTCTGACGCTCGCCGCCGACGGCACCGGCAGCTTCCCCGACGCCGCCGCCACCGCCCCCGCCACGTTCGAGACCGTGGCCCGGACCGAGGACGACCTCGCCGCCTTCCTCTACACCTCCGGCACCACGGGCCGGTCCAAGGGCGCGATGCTCAGCCAACGCAACCTGCTCAGCAACGCCGAGGTGCTGGTCGATTACTGGCGCTTCACCGACAAGGACGTGCTGCTCCACGCCCTGCCGATCTTCCATACCCACGGGCTGTTCGTGGGCACCAACATCACGCTGCTGGCGGGCGGGTCGATGATCTTCTTGCCGAAATTCGACGCCGAGGCGGTGCTCGCCAACCTGCCGCGTGCCACCACGATGATGGGCGTGCCGACCTTCTACACCCGCCTGCTGGCCGAGGACCGGTTCGATCGCGACCTCGTCGCCCATATGCGGCTCTTCGTGTCCGGCTCCGCGCCGCTTCTGGCCGAAACCCACCGGGAGTTCGAGGCCCGCACCGGTCATCGCATCCTCGAACGCTACGGCATGACCGAGACCAACATGAACACCTCCAACCCCTATGACGGCGCGCGCCGGGCGGGCACCGTGGGCTTCCCGCTGCCGGGGGTGGAGTTGAAGGTCTGCGACCCCGACACCGGCGCCGAGCTGCCCCAGGGCGAGATCGGCCAAATCGAGGTGCGCGGGCCGAACGTGTTCCAGGGCTACTGGCAGATGCCCGAGAAAACCGCCGCCGAGCTGCGCGCGGACGGGTTCTTCATCACCGGCGACCTCGGCCTGATCGACGACCAGGGCTATGTGCAGATCGTCGGACGCGGCAAGGATCTGATCATCTCGGGCGGCTACAACATCTACCCCAAGGAGGTGGAGCTGGCCCTCGACGAGGCCCCCGGAGTGCTCGAATCCGCCGTGATCGGCGCGCCGCACCCCGATTTCGGCGAGAGCGTCGTCGGCATCCTCGTCCCCCAACCGGGCGCGCGGATCGACACCGAGGCGGTGGCGGCACGCCTCGCCGGACAGCTCGCCCGGTTCAAGCAGCCGCGCAAGCTGGTGGTGATGGACGCGCTGCCGCGCAACACCATGGGCAAGGTGCAGAAGAACGTGCTGCGCGAGCAATTCGCCGACGCGTTTTCGGAACCGGCCTGACGGGCGTTAACCTATTCAGGAAATTGAATGTTTCGCATGCGAAACAAATCTCTGGAAGGTCTTGGAATCCCACAATTCCGCGAAAAAATTTGTCGGCGCTCCGGGCCCCTTTCAGGGCCCGGGCGTTAATATCTGGCGCAGGCCCTAGCGGCCCGCCCCGTCGTCGTCCTCCTGGCCGGGGATGGTCTCGTCGCCGCGGTCCGGGGGCACCTGCCTGCGCCGCGTCTCGTCCATCTCCAGCTGCTCGGGGCCGCGCGCGTCCGGGATCGCCTCGGTCACCGGATGCGCCTGGGACGCCGCGGCATCGCCGGTCTGCATCATCACATGGATCGGCGGCGCCTTGCCCTTGCGGTCCTCGCCGAAATAGATCGTCTGGTGCGGGAACGGGATCTCGATGCCGCGATCGTCGAAGATCTTCTTCAGCAGCAGGTTATAGGCCCGGCCCACGCCCCATTGCTTGCCCGGCTGGGTCTTGATCCGCGCTCGCAGCACGATCGCGCTGTCGCCGAAGGAATTCAGCCCGAACCACTCCAGATCGTCGATCAGGAAGCCGCCCTGGTCGGGATCCGCGCGCAACTCCTCGAAGGCGTCGAACATGGCCTGTTTCGCCATCTCGATATCCTCGCGATACGCAACGCCCATGTCGCAGACATAGTACGAGAATTCCCGCATGTAGTTCGAGATCATCGAAGCCGAGGAGAACGGGATCATGTGAACCACGCCCTGCAGATCGCGCAGGGTGACCGATCGCACGGTCAGTTTCTCCACCGTGCCCACGACGCCGCCCACATCCACCACGTCGCCCACGTTCATGGCATTCTCGAACTGGATGAAGATGCCGGTGATGATGTCCTCCACCAGCTTCTGCGCACCGAAGGAAATCGCCAGCCCCAGAACCCCGGCCGAGGCGAGCAGCGGCCCGATGTTCAGCCCCAATTGCGACAGGGCGAACATCCCGCCGAAGATCACCAGCGCAATGGTCACCGCGTTGCGCAGCAGCGTCAGCAGCGTGACTGTCCGCGGGGTGGGCGGTTTCCCGACGAACGGGTTGAGCTGGTAGTCGACCCAGGACGACACGGCCAGGTAGACGACCGCGACGAACACCAGCCCCAGCGCCACGCCGAAGATCGCGCCCACCATGGCACCGCCCGCGTCCGAGCCCAGATATCCCGAGAAATCGAACAACTCGACCACGTCCAGGATCGACAGCACCACCAGGATCACAACCGCGATCCGTACCACGACCAGCCCCGCAGGAAGCAGCCGGTTCAACCGGCTCGCCAGCAGGGGCAGTCGGCTATCGACCATCTCCGGCAGCCGCACCCGGCGCTGGGTGGCGCGGCGCGCCAGCATGGTGACCGTGCCGCCGATCCCGAGGATCAGCACCACCCGCACCGTGTCCGCCGCGAGCGGACCCAGCACGTTACCCGGCCGCGTCAGCACCACCACGAGGACGTAGACCAGGTAGGCCAGCACCGGCCAGTGCCAGCGCAGCGCGAAATAGGACAGCACCTCGTCAAGGGTGACGTCCTCCTTGCTGTAGCGCGTCAGCCAGGCGCCCACCTTCTTGCGATAGGCCAGAACGACGCCTACGAGGTAGACGATCACGATCGCCCCCAGCAGGGTCGCCACCGCCCGCCCGATGAAGACCGAGGTCTGCTCGGTCACCACCGGCACGGCGACGAGTTGCCCGTAGGCCGCCAAACCGATGGCGAAGGCGATCAGCCGCTGGATCTGCCGGGCGGCCTTGTCGCTCACATCGATGAAGCGCAGTTGGTCGGTCCGGGGGGTCAAAACGAAGCGCGATGGCAGCTTCAGCATCTCGACCAGCGCGAAGGCGGCGAAGAAGGCAGCCTGCGCGGTGTTCAGGGAAGCGCCGTTCTCGGCAACGACCGAAACGCTGACGACCGCCACGCCGATCACCAGCGCGATGGGGATGGCCAGGGCCAGCAAGCCCGTGCCGATGATCCTCAGGATGAAGCGATACAACCAGTTGGTACTGACTGCCTTGCGCCCGATCATGCGCAGCAAGGGGCGCATCGCAAGCCGCAGCAGTATCAGCGCGCCGTAGGTGACCAGCACGGCCTCGACCAGATCTCGCACGATGGTCAGCAACAGATCCGAATTCAGCCCCCGGATCGCGAGGCCGAGGGTCGTTGGGATGCGTTCCACCCGCGCCATGAAGCCGCGCAGGTTGTCCGCCATGGTGGTGCGCAGGTCCTGGATCAGGCGGGTCGAGAAATTGCCGACGGTGCTCGTGGTTGTGGTTGTGGCCTCGGGCGCGGCGGCGGCCGGAGCGGTGGCGCTTCCCTCGGGCGCGGCCGCGGTGCCGGCGGCGGCCTGTTCCAGCTGTGCGATCAATGCGGCGCGTGCCGCCTCGTCCTGCAAAAGCTCGATCAGGGCCTGGGTCGGGTCCGCCGGGGTGGTGGCCTCGGCAGGGGCGTCCTCGGCGGGGGCCTCGGTGCTGCTGTTGCCGGTCATCCCCGGGATGGGGAAGGTCGACTGGGCGCTGGCGGTCCAGCTTCCCAGCACCAGGGCCAGCAGGGTCGCAACCGCGACAAGGAAGCCGCGCAAGAAAACAAATCGTGCGGCGCAGAGCGCCATCGGGGCAGAGGGGGTATGCATGAAGCGGTCTTGGGTCCGTCGTTTCGGGGGGCAGGCCGGGACGCCCGCCCTTTGCAAGGCAACATGGCCCAGACCGGGAACGCCGCCAAGGGCCAAGCGGTTCCGTGCCCGGGTCTGAACACCACAGCACCCTCGGCGCAAGGCCGAGGGTGCCGGAGTGTTTCGCGGCGCAACCCCGTCCGGGGCCGCGCCAGAGCGCGCTCAGTCGGCAGGCGCTTCTTTCTTGATCTCTTCGCCGGTCTCCTGATCCACGACTTTCATCGACAGGCGCACCTTGCCGCGATCGTCGAAGCCCAAAAGCTTGACCTTCACCTCCTGGCCTTCCTTCAGAACGTCCGAAGGATGGTTCAGGCGGCGGTTTTCGATCTGGCTGACATGCACCAGCCCGTCACGCTTGCCGAAGAAGTTCACGAAGGCGCCGAAATCGACGATCTTCACCACGGTCCCGGTATAGACCTTGCCCTCTTCGGGCTCGGCCACGATCGAATGGATCATCTCGTAGGCCTTCTTGATCGCCTCGCCATTAGCGGACGCGATCTTGATGATGCCATCGTCGTTGATGTCCACTTTCGCGCCCGAGGTCTCCACGATCTCGCGGATGACCTTGCCGCCGGAGCCGATGACTTCGCGGATCTTGTCGGTCGGGATCTGCATGGTCTCGATGCGCGGGGCATGTTCCGAGAACTGCGAGCGGCCCTCGCTCAGCGCCTTGGACATCTCGCCCAGGATATGCAGACGCCCGGCTTTCGCCTGCTCCAGCGCCTTCTCCATGATCTCGGGCGTGATGCCCGCGACCTTGATGTCCATCTGCAGCGAGGTGATGCCCTCTTCGGTGCCAGCGACCTTGAAGTCCATGTCACCGAGGTGATCCTCGTCGCCCAGGATGTCGGTCAGCACCGCGTAGGAGCCGTCCTCTTCGAGGATCAGACCCATGGCCACACCGGCCACGGGGGCCTTCAGCGGAACGCCCGCATCCATCATGGACAGCGACCCGCCACAGACCGATGCCATCGAGGACGAGCCGTTGGATTCGGTGATCTCGGACACCAGACGAATGGTGTAGGGGAAGTCCGTCGCCGCGGGCAGAACCGCCTGCAAAGCGCGCCATGCGAGCTTGCCGTGGCCGATCTCGCGCCGTCCCGGAGGACCGAAGCGGCCCACTTCGCCGACCGAGTAGGGCGGGAAGTTGTAGTGCAGCAGGAAGTTGGATTTGAAGTTGCCATGCAGCGCGTCGATGAACTGCTCGTCATCGCCGGTGCCCAGCGTGGTCACGACCAGGCCCTGCGTTTCGCCGCGCGTGAACAGCGCCGAGCCGTGGGTCCGGGGCAGGATGCCCACTTCGGACTGGATCGGACGCACCGTGTCCAGCGCGCGCCCGTCGATCCGGCGCCCGTTCTTGACCACGTCACCGCGCAGGATGCTGGATTCCAGCTTCTTCAGGGCGGAGCCGAGGTTCGGATCGGTCTGCTCTTCGTCGCTCAGTGTGGCGAGGATCGCGTCGCGGGCCGCAGAGATCGCGGTGACCCGCTCCTGCTTGTCGGTGATCGCGAAGGCGGCGCGCATCTGGTCTTCGCCAGCCGCTTTGACCTTGGCATAGAGTTCCGAGTAATCGGCGGGCTGGAAATCGAACGGCTCTTTCGCCGCGGTCTCGGCCAGCTCGATAATCAGGTCGATGACCGGCTGCATCTGCTCGTGCCCGAACTTCACCGCGCCCAGCATTTCAGCCTCGGACAGCTCATAAGCCTCCGATTCGACCATCATCACCGCGTCCTTGGTGCCCGCAACCACCAGGTCGAGACGCTGGTCGGGATTGTTGCGCAGGTCGTGCATGTCGTCCACGACCGGGTTCAGGACATACTCGCCATCCTCGTAGCCCACGCGTGCCCCGGCAATCGGGCCCATGAAGGGCACGCCCGAAATGGTCAGCGCCGCCGAGGCCGCGATCATCGCCACGATGTCGGGATCGTTTTCCAGGTCGTGGGACAGCACGGTGCAGATCACCAGCACCTCGTTCTTGAACCCGTCCACGAACAGCGGGCGGATCGGCCGGTCGATCAGACGGCTGGTCAGCGTCTCTTTCTCGGTCGGGCGCGCCTCGCGCTTGAAGAAGCCGCCGGGGATCTTGCCGGCCGCATAGTATTTCTCGTTGTAATGCACGGTCAGCGGGAAGAAATCCTGCCCCGGCTTTTGCGACCGCGCGTAAGTCACTGCGGCCATCACGGAGGTCTCGCCATAGGTGGCGATGACGCAGCCATCGGCTTGACGGGCGATCTTGCCCGTTTCGAGGGTCAGCGTATCTTCCCCCCATTCCATGGTCTTCTTGACTTGGTTGAACATCTGTTTTTCCTGTAGGGGAGCACTCCCGGCCTTCCGGGTCTCCCAGTCCTATGGCGGCCCCATTGCCGCCGACCCCTGTCCTTCGCATCACGCCGGGGCCCGAGCGTCACGTCTCAGATTTCTCGCGGATACACCTTTTGCGCCCGTAAGAAAACCTGCAATCTGGGTGCGCTAACGGGACGTGCGGATTTCGCGCAGGTCCGGGCCGGAAAGGGCGGGGCGGTTTGACGGGGGTTCTGAGGGCGATCACGGGACTGGTTCTGGCCCTGGGGCTGGTGGCCTGTACGCAGTTGGTGCGCAATTCCGGTGCCGAAACCCTGCCACCGCGTCCCGAGGGCGCGCTGCGGCTGGCAAGCTACAACGTGCACTACATTGTGCTGGGCCGGGCCGAGGGCGCCTGGTCGCGCGGCGACTGGGAGCGGCGCAAGGGTCCGCTGAACGCCGCGTTCAAGGCGCTGGAGGCCGATCTCGTGGGCTTTCAGGAGATGGAGAGTTTCCTGCGCGGCTCCGATGGCAGCGTGAACCTCGCCCGCGACTGGCTGTTGGCGCAGAACCCGGGTTTCGCCGCGACCCATCACGGGGACTGGCGGGACACACCCCAGACCCAGCCGATCTTTTACCGCGCGGACCGGCTTGAGGCGCTGGAGGAGGGCTGGTTTTTCTTCGCCGACACCCCGGACGTGATCTATGCGCCGACCTTCAACGGGTCGTTCCCGGCCTTTGCCTCCTGGGCGCGGTTCCGCGACCGGGTGACCGGGCGGGTTTTCCGGGTGGTGAACGTTCATTTCGAGTTCAGAAGCATCTCGAACCGGCGGCTGTCGGCCGCGCTGGTGGCCGACCGGTTTGCCCCCGCTCTGGCAGCGGGGGAGCGGGTCGTGCTGTTGGGCGATATCAACGCGCGTCTGGGCTCGGCCACCCACGGCATTCTGGAGGACGCCGGCTGGACCTTCCTGCCCGTGGCCGGGGCCACTTATCACTTCAACCGGGGGCTGAATCTGTTCGGCGCCATCGACCACATCGCTCTGGCCGGGCCGATGGATGCCGCCGGGCCGCCGGTTGTCCTGCGGACGCGGTTTCCCGGCGAATGGCCCACGGATCATTACCCGGTGGTGGCGGACATTCTGCTGGAGTGAGCGGGCGAGCCGATCACACGCGGAGCGGGGGAAATTGGGATGGCGGTTATCTACGGTGCACTGATCCTTGGTGTGATCGGCTTTCAGGTCGCGCTGATCCTCGGAGCTCCCTGGGGGCGTCTCACGCAAGGCGGGCAGGTCGAGGGGGCCTTGCCACGGTCCGGACGGATGGTGGCCGCGCTGTCCATCGTCCTTCTGGTGGCCATGGCGCTGGCGATCCTGTCTGCGGATGGGCACTGGCCGGGCTGGCCGCGCTGGACCGGGTGGGGCGCTGTTGCCGTGACCGGGGTCAGCATGGTGCTGAACTGGATCACACCGTCGGCCGCGGAACGCAGGCTCTGGGGTCCGATCATGACATTGATGTTCGGACTGTCCTTCGCGGTGTGCTGGGCGTGAGGCGCAGATTTCGCTGTCTCGTTTCGTCTCGGACGCTCCGCACAGCAAAAAGCCCGCTCGGGTCGGAGCGGGCTTCGAAATCTCAGTCCGAGGGGCGCTTAGCGGCGCAGGCCCAGGGAGGAGATCAGCTTCTGGTAGCGGGCCTCGTCCTTGCCCTTGACGTAGTCGAGCAGTTTGCGGCGCTGGGCCACCATCATCAGAAGGCCACGACGGGAGTGGTTGTCCTTCTTGTGCGACTTGAAGTGCTCGGTCAGGGTGGCGATGCGGCTCGACAGGATCGCGATCTGCACTTCGGGGGAGCCGGTGTCGCCCTCCTTGGTCGCGTATTCCTTGATCAGGCGGGCTTTTTCTTCGGCGGTGATCGACATCGGTGTCTCCTTCGATAGAGGTTTCAGGGTCAGCGCAGGCCGGGATGTCGTCCAGCAAGGCTCGTGGAACCCGCGCAGCGCGGCGCAGATGCGGGCGTATAGGCAATAACCTGGCCGGTGAAAAGCCCCGATCTGCCCAGCGCGGGCAAAATCCTTGAGCAAGGATTTTGCCAAGGATTTTTCTCAAAATCCTTGGCCCCGTGGCGATGGACCGTGCGGGTGGGCAGGTGTTAGGGTGAGGCATGTCCAAGTTTCCCGCCATCGCGACCGCTATCCTGACCCTCTCCTTCGTGCTCTCGCCCCTCGTGACCGAGCCGTTCAGCGGGTTTCGCGCCGAACAGTTGCCGATCCCGCAGGTGCGCCCCCCGGTGCAGCCCGCGGGCTATGCCTTCGCGATCTGGGGCGTGCTTTATGTCTGGCTGGTGGTGTCGGCGGCCTTCGGGCTCTGGAAGCGGCCCATGGCCGAAGATTGGGACCATGTGCGCTGGCCGCTGATGGTCAGCCTCGCGGCGGGCACGCCCTGGCTCTGGCTTGCGACCCATTCGGCGATCGGGGCGGCGGTGCTGATCTTCGCCATGCTGATCCCGGCGGTCATCGCGCTTCTGCGCGCGCCGCTTCGCGACCGGCTCTGGCTGCGCACGCCTATCGCGCTTTATGCCGGGTGGGTGAGTGCGGCGGCCTGCGTGTCGCTCGCCACGGTCGCGGCGGGCTACGGGGTGGGGTTCGGGGCGCTGTTCTGGGCAGTGGTGGGCGTGTCGCTGGCCTTTTTCATCGCACGCTGGACCCAGAGCCGCCGGGCCGACACGCCGGAATACAGTGTCGCGGTGATCTGGGCCCTGACCGGCATCGTGGTGGCCAATGGCACGACCGAGCCGCTGGTCTCTGTGCTGGCCATGGTCGGGATCATCGCGCTGGTGCTGTTGTGGTGGACCGACCGGCATCCGGCCAAGACCTAGGACCCCTTGAAGAACGGCAGGAAGGTCGCGAGCACGTCCTCGGGCGCCTCCTCCATGGCGAAATGGCCCGAGACGCAGGACGCGTCTCGTACATCCGTGGCCCAGGCGCGCCAGTGGTTTGCGGGATCGCCGGTCTGGGCGGGAAAGCCGCCCTTGGCCCAGAGGAACATCAGCGGCGCGCTAATCTTGCGCCCTGCCGCGGCGTCCGCGTCATCGAGCGCCCGGTCGAAGGTGGCCCCGGCGCGGTAGTCGGCGCACATCGCGTGGATGCGGGCCGGGTCGCGGGCCTGGGCGCGGTAGCTGTCGAGGGCCTCGGGCGGGAACACGTCGAGCGATTTCGCCCGGGTCCAGGCGGCCAGGGTCCAGTCGATATAGGCCACAGGGTCCGCGCCGATCATCCGCTCGGGCAGGGGCGCGGGCTGGGCGAGGAAGGTCCAGTGATAGGCCTTCATCGCGAGGGTTGCGTCCCAATTGGCCCAGAAGGCGCCGGTCGGCACGATCTCGATGATGCCCAGCCGGTCGACGCGGTCGGGCGCATCGAGCGCCAGCCGGTAGGCCACGCGGCCGCCCCTGTCATGACCGAGGATATGAGCGCGGGGCAGGTCGAGCGCATCCATCAGCCCGGTGATGTCGCGCGCCATGGTGCGCTTGGCATAGGTGCTGTGATCTGCGTTGTCGGGGGGCGCGTCGCTGTCGCCGTAGCCGCGCAGGTCGGGGATGATCACGTGGAAATGCTCCGCCAGGGTGGGGGCGATACGGGACCAGCAGGCATGGTTCTGCGGATAGCCGTGGAGCAGGATCAGCGGGGTGCCGCGGCCCGCCTGGTGGACCGAGAGCGTGATCCCGTTGGTGGCGAAGCGGGAGCGGGTGAAGCCGTCAATCATCGCGGAACTCCCACGGTTCGGGCTGTTGCGTGTAGGCGATGTAGAGCGGGTGCTTGGGGTGGCCCGCCTTGCTCAGCCCCAGGTGCAAGAGCGGTTTGCCCGTGCCGCGCAGCAGCTGCGTGACCTGCGGTCCGCGGTCCAGATGCGCGCCGTGGGTGCCCCAGGCGCAAAGCACCGCGTCGGCCCAGGCGGCCCCGTCGGTGATCGCCGCGTCATTGCCTGGGCCCACCGGGTCGCGGGCCGCGCGCATCGCCCGGGGATCGGTGTCGCGCCAGGCGAAGATGTTGCAGACCCGGAACGCGCCATAGCCCAAGGCCCGGGCGCGGCGTTCGCAGCGCTCGACCGTGGGGTCGTTCTGCACCTCGGTGGCGGTGGAGGGGTTCAGCATCACGAATAGGATGCGCCGCCCGTCCGTGTCCCATGTCCGGGTCAGCGCGTAACGGTAGTGCTCGCAGGGGGAATAGACGGCCGTGGAGGCGGCGTCGTCCTTTTGATGCGTGCGGGTGATCATCGCGCGTTTGTGGCCCGGGCGGGCGCGGGCGTCAACGGAGGTTGAGGGCGCCGCCCCCGTCGTGGTCGCGCCCCCCCCGG